>CAJJDI010000001.1 GCA_905182835.1 uncultured Flavobacteriaceae bacterium
CAATTTGCAGTACGTTTGACGTATGTATTACATTTAATTAGATAAAGTTATATCTATTTTTTTTATAGTCAAGCAATAGTTATTGACAAAGGGTGTTCGTTCTTAACAAAAACATAATTGATTAAACACTCTTTTTTCAATTGTTAATTATACTATCATTTATAGAAAGTGCCAAAAATTAATACCTTTATAACTCGTTCATCATTAAGTATTGAAAACAAAAAACCACTTCAGTGCCCTACAATAAAAAACCCCATCTCTAACAGATAGGGTTTAATATTAGTGGTGGTCCCACCTGGACTCGAACCAGGGACCACTTGATTATGAGTCAAGTGCTCTAACCAACTGAGCTATAGGACCAATTAAGGGTGCAATATTAATACATTTTTTTAATACTAAAAAAGAATACTATTCTTTATTATTTATGATTTGACAGAGCTCAATTAATACCCCGTTAGTTGTTTTGGGGTGCAGAAACACAATAAGCTTATTGTCAGCGCCTTTTTTAGGCGTTTCTGAAATAAATTCAAAGCCTTCTTTTTTTAATCTTTTCACTTCTTCTAGAATGTTATCTACATGTAGGGCTAGGTGGTGCGCGCCCTCCTTTCTTGATTCTATAAACTTGCTTATTGGTCCGTTTTCATCTGTTGACTGCAATAGCTCTATTTTTTGATCCCCAAGCTTAAAAAAAGAGGTGATCACAGATTCACTCTCTACAGCCTCTGTTTTATAATGTTCTTTTCCTAGAAGTTTTGCAAAAAGAGCATTTGAAGTTTCGATGTTTTTTACAGCAATCCCTAAGTGTTCTATTTTATTAATCATAGCACTAAATTAAATTAAAAAATTTTGTTTTAATTGTTTCATGTTGTAAATGTTTATTTTTACCAAATGGAAAGTAACAGACAAAAGAAAATTTCTAAAATACTTCAGCAAGATCTTGCGGAGATTCTTCAAGGTGCCGCTTCAAAAGGTGGCCTTATGGGTGTTATAATTTCGGTCTCTAAAGTTTCGGTTACTACAGACCTTTCTATTGCAAAAGTACACTTAAGTGTTTTCCCTTCTGCTAAAGGGCCAGAAATACTAGCTGGAATAAAAACAAACACTCCAATAATAAAACACGAAATATCTCAAAGAACAAGACATCAGTTAAGAAGAACCCCAAACTTTATGTTTTTCATTGACGATTCTTTAGATTATATTGAAAAAATTGATCGCTCTTTAAAAGGAACGGACAACCCTCTTAAACCATAAAATAAGTAACCCTTGAATTTTTCTTATTATATAGCAAAACGATATCTCTTTTCAAAGAGCTCTAACAATGCTGTAAACTTTATGTCTAAGCTTGCTGGGCTAGGCGTTGTTGTCGGTAGCGCGGCTCTTTTTATTGTATTGTCTGGGTTTAATGGGCTGAAAGATTATAGTTTGGCTTTTACCTCTTTTGTTGATCCTGATTTAAAACTAATTCCCGCAAAGTCTAAGACGTTTGTTGTAAAGGATTCTTTACTGGATGATGTTTTAAAATTTGAAAACTTTTTAAGCTATTCTAAAACTGTCGAAGAAGACGTGTTCTTATCAACAAATTCAAATGGAGAGATTATATCAGTAAAAGGCGTTTCAGAATCTTACCCTTCAAAGACAATAGACTCTATTTTATATGACGGCATATGGATAAATAGCTCTAACCAAATTGTTTCAGGTTGGGGTGTGGCAAATAAACTTTCTTTTGGAGTTTATGATTACTCTAAGTCCCTTAAGCTTTATGCTCCAAGGCCAGGAACAAAACAAATTCTTTCGACTGAAAGTGCGTTTTCAAAGCTAGATGTTGTCAATGTTGGGATGTTTGAGATAAACGAAACTCTAGATTTTTCTCTTGTTTATATCAATCTTGAAGACTTACAAAAGCTGTTAGGCTACGAAAAGAACCAATTAAGTTCGGTCGAATTTTTACTAAAAGACCCTTCAAAAAACAAAGAATCTATCGCTTTATTAAAGTCTAAGTTTGGTAACGGTTTTGCTGTCAAAACCAAAGAGCAATTAAATGATTCTTTATACAAGATGCTTAACACCGAAGAGGTTGCTGTCTACCTTATATTTACTCTAGTTCTTGTTATTGCTCTGTTTAATTTGATTAGCTCAATAATAATTATGGTCCTTGAAAAAAGGAAAAACCTTAAAACGTTACATAGCTCTGGGGCTACATACAAAGAGATTAAAAAAATATTTTATTATCAAGGCTTAATTATTACTTCTCTTGGAGGTGTGACGGGTCTAACCCTGGGCTATCTTTTAATTTTGGCACAAGAAAAGTTTTCGTTATTTATGATAACCTCGAGCTTGCCCTATCCGGTAAGCCCAAAAGTAACTACCTTTTTAATCGTAGCTATTACTATTTTAATTCTTGGTGGTTTGGCGTCGAAAATTTCTTCTAATGCAGTAACGAAAGACCTTATAAACAAGTCCTAGACAAACTCATAGGAATAAAACTTTTCATAAATATCATCTAATGTTGCAAAAACATCTACCGAATGGTCACTTGTTACTAGTTTTTGTCTAAAGGGCTTAAAGTCTTGTATTCCCTTAAAGTAATTTGTATAATGCCTTCTTGTCTCGAAAACACCTAGCCTTTCTCCTTTCCAAGCAATAGACATCTCGAGATGTTTTCTTGCTGCAGAAACTCTTTCTTTAATAGAGACTGCCGGTAGGTGTTCTCCTGTTTTAAAGAAGTGTTTTACTTGGTTGAAAAACCAAGGGTTGCCAATGCTTGCCCTTCCTATCATAGCTCCATCTAAGCCAAACTTGTCTCTTATAAGCATAGCTCTTTCTGGAGTGTTTATGTCTCCATTTCCAAAAATTGGGATATGCATTCTTGAGTTGTTTTTAACTTTTTCTATTTCAGCCCAGTCAGCCTCACCTTTGTACATTTGCGCTCTTGTTCTGCCATGAATTGAAATAGCCTTACACCCTACGTCCTGAAGTCTTTCGGCCGCTTCGACAATTCTTATGCTATCGCTATCCCAGCCCAGCCTTGTTTTAACGGTAATTGGCAAGTTTGTTCTTTTAACCATCTCTCTTGTTAGGCTTTCCATAAGGTCTAGGTCTTTTAAGATCCCAGCCCCAGCTCCTTTTGACACCACTTTTTTAACAGGGCAGCCAAAGTTAATGTCAATTATATCAGGGTTTGATTTTTCTACAATCTCTACAGACCTAAGCATGGAATCAAGATTGGCTCCAAAAATCTGTATTCCTACAGGTCTTTCTTTTTCATATATATCCAGCTTCATGGTGCTTTTTACGGCGTCCCTTATAAGTCCTTCACTTGAAATAAATTCAGTATAAACAACGTCGGCCCCGTTCTCTTTGCATAGTGCTCTAAAGGGGGGGTCACTAACATCTTCCATTGGCGCAAGCAAAAGCGAGAAGTCTGGCAATTCAATGTCTCCTATTTTAATCATTTGAATAATTCTGTTGTCAATTATTCTACAAATATACTGAACAATCTAGAATTTGGTTTTTCTGGTTTTTACATCTTAGAAAATGGCAGATTTTTATGTACTTTTGTGCCTTGCATCTAATTGCATGACTTTTAATGAAAAATATTAGAAACTTTTGCATTATAGCCCATATTGACCACGGAAAAAGTACTCTTGCTGACAGGCTTTTAGAGTTTACCGGATCTGTTACCGACAGAGAAAAGCAAGATCAATTGCTTGACAATATGGATCTTGAAAGAGAAAGAGGTATTACTATAAAGTCTCATGCGGTACAAATGGATTACACAAAAGGTGGTGTTGACTATGTTTTAAATCTTATAGACACTCCTGGTCATGTTGATTTTTCTTACGAGGTATCAAGGTCTATTGCTGCCTGTGAGGGGGCTCTTTTGATTGTTGATGCGGCTCAGAGTATTCAAGCACAAACCATCTCTAATTTATATTTAGCATTAGAAAATGATTTAGAAATAATCCCTGTTTTAAATAAGGTTGATCTTCCTAGCGCCAGTCCAGAAGAAGTGACAGACGATATTGTTGATTTACTTGGTTGTAAGGCAGAAGAAGTTATTCCTGCGAGCGCAAAAACAGGACTAGGAATAGAAAGTATTCTAGACGCAATAATTAAAAGAATACCGGCTCCTAAGGGAAGTTATGATGAGCCTCTACAAGCGTTGATTTTTGATTCTGTTTACAATCCGTTTAGAGGGGTTGAGACCTATTTTAGAGTGCTTAATGGTAGTATCAGAAAGAACCAGCAGGTTAAGTTTATAGCAACTGGAAAAACATATGGAGCGGATGAGGTTGGAACTCTTAATCTTACACAAACCCCAAAACCTGAAATTTTTGCAGGTGATGTTGGCTACCTTATCACGGGAATAAAAGAAGCGAAAGAAATAAAGGTTGGCGATACGATTACGGATTCTAAAAACCCAACTTCAAATGCTGTTGAAGGTTTTGAAGATGTTAAGCCAATGGTTTTTGCAGGAATATATCCTGTAGACACAGAAGATTATGAAGAGCTTAGAAACTCTATGGAAAAGCTCCAATTAAATGATGCTTCTTTGGTTTTTGTGCCAGAAAGTTCTGCTGCGCTAGGCTTCGGTTTTAGATGTGGTTTCCTTGGCATGCTTCATATGGAGATTATTCAAGAAAGGTTAGAAAGAGAGTTTGGGATGACGGTAATTACTACTGTGCCAAACGTGTCTTACCTAGCTTACACAAGAAAAAACACCGACAAGCCTTTAACGGTAAATAACCCCACGGACCTGCCCGACCCTTCAACCCTAGAGAGAGTTGAAGAGCCTTACATAAAGGCTACAATAATTACAAAATCAGATTTTGTAGGAAACGTAATGTCTCTTTGTATTGACAAAAGAGGGTTAATTAAAACGCAAACCTACTTAACCACGCAAAGAGTTGAGCTGACTTTTGATATGCCTTTAGCAGAGATTGTTTTCGACTTTTACGACAGGCTTAAAACTGTTTCCAAAGGATATGCTTCTTTTGATTATTCGCCGATCGGAATGCAAACCTCAAAATTGGTTAGAGTTGATATTTTATTAAACTCTCAGCCGGTTGATGCTTTGTCTGCCTTAATCCATGCTAGCAGCGCTCACTCGATCGGAAAAAAGATGTGTGAAAAACTAAAAGAGCTTATTCCAAGACAGCAGTTTGATGTTCCTATTCAGGCGGCGATAGGAGCTAAAATAATCGCAAGAGAAACGATCAAGGCTTTAAGAAAAGATGTTACCGCGAAATGTTATGGTGGTGATATTTCTAGAAAAAGAAAGCTTTTAGAAAAGCAAAAAAAAGGTAAAAAGCGAATGCGTCAAGTTGGAAATGTGGAAATTCCTCAAGAAGCTTTTATGGCTGTTTTAAAATTAAATGATTAGTCTTTCATTGTGAGCCTTAAAACAGAACACGCAGATTTTTCAGTAAACTTATCCTTCCCTGTGCCAAACAAGACGCTAATCCAGTTGTCTTTTTGGGGTGTTCCTAAGATTAGCAAGTCGTAGCCTGCTGATTGAGAGGAAATCGTTTCTATAGAGTCGTTGTTTTTTAAAATTTGCAGTTGACTTTTCGTGTTGATTTTGGCTATTAAGCTTAATGAGTTCTTTTTTATCTTTTCAACTTCATGCTCTGACGTTTGTTCTGATACAACATGTAATAGCGTGAGTTCTGCGCCATAAAAAGAACATATTCTTTCTGCTACTGCTAAGAAATTTTTGTCTTTTCTTCCTGGTCGTAAGGCTAAGAGGACCTTGCTTATATATCTTACCCCATTGTCTTTAAAAAGAGCAAAGTCTGATTTAATGTTTGTAAGTAGCCAGCCTATTGGGTTGCTTACAAGAATCCCGCTATGAGCTCTACCGTTCCACCCCATTACTAGCCAGTCGCAATTTGTTTGGCTACTTAGCTGGCCTATTGTGTTAGACAGCTCATGGGTTACCACTGCTTCAAAATCAACTTCTATGCCTTTGCTTTTAGATAACCCTGATATTCTTCTTTCTAGAGAAAGAATTTTTGGATCATCTTTCATAAAGGCTTCTAAAAATGTTTGGTTCGGCACTTCGGTGATGTTAACCGTTTGTATTGTGTCTCTTTTGTTTATTGCTGCTGCAATTTCTACTAGCATTTCTGCTGACTGTTCGTTTCCTAAAAGAGGAACAACAACTCCGGCGTCTGGATTAAGAGATCCGTCTAAGTTTTTATCAATTTCTTCTGTTCTTTTTGTCTCTATTTCTTCTTGTTTTTTCTTTGTATAAAAAAGATAAAGAGCAGGCTTGTGTCCGTATTTTCTAAGAACGCCTGTTCGATTAACTTCTTTGTTTGAAAAAGCATAAATTATTGCTCCTAGTAAAAATATTGCTCCTATTGCAAGAAGGGGAACAATGCCTAAATAGAAAAGAAGGAAAAAACCAGTTATTATTCCAAAAATTTGAATCCAAGGATAGAGCGGTGATTTGTATTTTGGCTTATACCACTGTGCAGAGGTTTCTCTTAGGATAATAACAGACATGTTTACCGAAATAAACATCATCACCTTGAAGGCGCTAGCTAGCTTTGCTATTTTTACCACATCAAGAAAAACGATAACAAGTAGCATTCCTATGCAGGTGGCGGCAATAGTTATAACTGGTGTTTTAAATTTTTCGCTTATTTTGCTCATAAACCCAGGTAATAGGTTGTCCCTTGACATGGCAAACGGAAAACGAGAGGCGGCCAAAACGCCAGCATTGGCCGTAGAAATAAGGGTAAGAACACCAACTACGGCAGCTATTATTCCTATGGTCGGACCTCCTAGTTTATCAGCAAGCGTAAATATTGGTTTAATATCTGTGGCTAGTTCTGAAACAGGAATATTAGAAACTAACACGAAAGAAACAACAACATAAATAGCGGTAATAGCGGTTAAAGAAGCCAGCATTGATAGCGGTAAGTTTTTTGATGGGTTTTTAATTTCCTCTGCAATAGCCGCAACCTTTGTAACGCCTGAGTAAGAAATATAAACAAAAGCAATTGTGTATAGCAAGCCCTTGTCTCCGTCTGTTAAAAAGGGGGTTAAAAGTTCTGTGTTTAGATTTTGTAGTCCAAAAAAGGAAAGTGCTATCAAAAACAAGACGCTAACGGTAACTATATAAAGCTGAACCTTGCCTACTTTTTTAGCCCCGGTTATGTTTAAAATAAAAATAAAGGCCAAAAAGATAATGGCTATATATTTTATATAACTCTCGTCAAGATCTACCAAAACTAGCATGTAAGCGCCGAACCCAACTAGAGCAAAAGAGCTTTTTAATAACATTGAAAGCCACAGGCCAAGGCCTGAAATAGTTCCAAACAAGGGGCCAAAAGCTCTTTCAATATAAACGTAAGTCCCCCCCGAAGAGGGCATTGCTGTTGCTAGCTCCGACTTTGAAAGCGCTGCGGGCAAGACACAGATAGCCGCAAGCAAATAGGCAAGCCAAACGGATGGGCCTGTTTGTGCCGCGGCTAAGCCCGGCAAAACAAAGATCCCACTTCCTAACATTCCTCCCAGACTAATTGCTATAACAGAAGACAGGGATAAACTTCTTTCTAACTTCTTCAAAATATTGTTTTATATTTATAAAAATAGTAAATAATCTCGTTAAATGAATCTATATCCTATTAATGCTGGTAATTTTAAATTAGATGGTGGAGCTATGTTCGGGGCAGTTCCAAAGACTATTTGGAATAAAACAAATCCTGCAGATAGTAAAAACCTAATAGATATTACGGCTAGGTGTCTTTTAATAGAAGATGGGGAGAGGCTTGTTCTTATTGATACAGGAATGGGAGACAAGCAGAGTGAAAAATTTTTTAGCTACTACTCATTGTGGGGAAACGACACTCTAGAAGGCTCTCTTAAAAAAGCTGGGTTTTCGGTTGACGATGTAACTGATGTTTTTTTTACACACCTTCATTTTGACCATTGTGGGGGTGCGATTAAAAGAGGTTCTTTTAGCTCGGGTTTTGAGCCCGTGTTTAAAAATGCTGTTTTTTGGACAAATGAAAAACATTGGAATTGGGCGCTTAGCCCGAACAAAAGAGAGGGCGCTTCTTTTTTGAAAGAGAACCTTTTGCCAATTGAAGAGTCTGGAAGGCTAAAGTTTATTACTAGTAAAGACGGAGTGATCTCTTTCGCTTCTGAGCTAGGCTTTGAGTTGTTTTATGCCGATGGTCATACAGAAAAACAAATGATACCGATTATTTCATATAACGGACAGAAAATTGCTTTTGCAGCAGACCTTGTCCCTACCGCCGGCCACGTTCCTTTATCTTACATAATGGGTTATGACGTAAGGCCTCTGACAACCTTAGAAGAAAAATCTTTCTTTTTAGATTATGTAGTTGAAAACAATATCCTTCTGTGTCTTGAGCACGATAGTGTTAACGAGATTCTTTCTTTAAAGAAAACCGACAAAGGCATTCGTATTAATGAATTTTTAAAATGTAAAGATGTTTTTTAGAATCCTCCCCCTCCTATTGTTTATTGTTTCTTGTTCGAACAAACCTGTTTTAGACTGGCAACAACATGTAAGTTATAAAATGACCATAGATGTTGACGCAGATAACGGGAGTTATTCGGGGCTACAAGAGCTTGTCTACACGAACAACTCTCCAGACACGATTAGTCGTGTTTTTTATCATTTGTATTTTAATGCCTTTAAGCCTGGTAGTGAAATGCAGGTAAGAGCGTCTCAAATTACTGATGACCGTAGAAAAATTTCTGAAAAAATTCTTGCTTTAGACGAAAGTGATTATGGCGAAGTTCGGGTTATAGACCTTTTTCAAGAAGGGGTGTTGTTAAGCTTAAAGAGTCAAGAAACTATTTTAGAGGCTTCGCTTGCAAAACCACTTTTGCCTGGAGAAGCAACAAAACTAGTTATGCGTTTTGAAGTTGATGTTCCTAAAGAAGTTCGAAGGGCTGGAAAAGACAATAAAGATGGTGTTGCTTTTTCTATGGCGCAATGGTACCCTAAGCTTAGTGAGTATGATGATCAGGGGTGGCATGCAAATGCTTATATAGGAAGAGAGTTTTATGGTGTTTGGGGTGATTTCGATGTCACGATTAATATAGATAAAGACTATACTGTTGCGGCAACGGGCTATTTAAAAAACCCTGGGGAAATTGGCCACGGCTATGCTGAACTTATAGAGCCATACGTCTCAGAAAAACTGTCTTGGAATTTTTACGCACCTAATGTTCATGATTTTAGCTGGGCGGCAGACACAAACTATGTCCATGATATTGTAAGCGTTCCTGAAGGCCCTGTCATGCATTTTTTTTATAAAAATGAAGATCCTTATGTAGAAAACTGGAAAAAGGTTCAACCTTACGCTGTTCGTTTTATGGAATATTTTAGCAAAAACATAGGTGTGTATCCATACAAACAGTATTCTGTAATTCATGCGGGAGACGGAGGAATGGAATACGCGATGTCTACTTTTATTGGAGGTGTTCGTGATTTTGAAAGTCTAGCGGGTGTGATTTCACACGAAATTGCACACACATGGTTTCAGTTTTTACTTGCCACAAATGAGTCAAAGCATGCGTGGATGGATGAAGGTTTTACTAGCTATATTAGTGATCATGCTGAAAACGCCGTCTTTGAAAAAGAGCTTAAGCTCCCAAACAAAAGGGCTTACAGAGATTACTTTAGGGTTGTTGCCTCTGGAGCAGAAGAGCCTTTAACCACCCATGCTGACCGGTTTTCGTCTAGCAGAAATTACGGAACTTCTTCTTATGATAAAGGCTCTGTGTTTTTATCACAGCTAGGGTATGTGGTAGGTGAAGGCGTTCTTTTAAAGGTTCTAAAAGAGTATTATTCTAACTATGTTTTTAAGCACCCTGATCCTGAAAAATTTATAAGAGTCGCTGAAAAAGTTAGCGGCCAAGAATTGGACTGGTATTTAATGGACTGGGCTCAGACAACCAAAACTATAGATTATGCCGTTTTAAGGGCGGATGTAGTTTTGTCTCAAAACACACTATTTTGTGACCCTCTACTTGATGTCGGCCTGGAGCACGAACATTCTAGGGTTTACTTAAAGAGAGAGGGTGAGATGGCGCTTCCCTCTGATGTATTAATTGAGACTTCTGCGGGCTTAGTAAAAAACTATCACATCCCGCTGCTAATGAGTAGGGGTCATAAGCCAATAAACAAAGGGGTTAGGCTTTTAAAGTCGTGGAGTTGGGCAAACAAAAATTATTCTTTTGAGGTTTGTATAAAAAAAGAGGCTATTGCTAAAGTTCTTATAGACCCCTCTGGCAAAAGCGCTGATGTAAATAGAAATAACAATTCTATTTAGTTTTTTTATTTATACCTTTAGCCCGTATAGAAAGAGCCGCTATTATGTTAAGTGTTGATAGATTAAAATCTAAAAAAGAAATTAGTTTTGTTTTTGACAAAGGCGCGTCGGTTTCTTCTTTCCCTATAAAGCTTTTTTACGTTAAAAACTCTGACCTCAGTAGGTCAAATGTTGCTTTTACTGTTGGTAAAAAAAACATTAACCTAGCTGTTGATAGAAATAAAATTAAAAGAAGAATGCGTGAAGCTTTTAGGCTGAACTGCTTGGCGGACGATTTCTTTTCGGGACATTCCTTGGTTTTTGTTTATTTAGCTAAAAAAATTATTTGCCACGATTCAATAACAAAAAGTTTTATCGCTACATTATCGAAGTTTAATTCTAAAAAATAGCACATTGAGGTTTTTACATGTTTTTCTCTTTTCTTTTTTTTCTGTTTTTTCTGTTTTTTGTCAAGAAAAAAAACATACGGTCTATTTTGACACAGATTTGTCTGTGGTTTCGGGAATTGAAAGAAACAGGCTTCTTTCTTTTGTTTTCTCCCTTAGCGAGGAAGACCTTTCTCGTATAGAAATTTATGGGTTTTGTGATGATGTTGGGGCTAACTCCTATAATTTAACCCTCTCTCAAAATAGAGCTAACGAAATAAAAAAAATTCTTTTACATAATGATGTTCCTGGGGATAAAATTACTAATGTTGACGGAAAGGGTGAGCTGCTTTTAAAAAAAGTCAAAACGACAAGCGCAGACAGGGTTAGGGCTTTAAACAGAAAGGTTGAGCTAACTGTTTCTTTTGATGTTTTAAAAAACAACACTACCGAGCCTCTTTCTCGTGGGAGCTCATTAATAATAGAAAACTTGCTTTTTTTAACTGGTTATTCTTATTTAACCCCTAGCTCTAAAAAAAGCCTTGATCTTGCGTTTGAAAAAATAAAAGACCTTCCTTTTTCGTTTATTATACAAGGGCATGTCTGCTGTACTTCAGGGCAAAAAGACGCTGTTGATAGGGCTACAAAAAAAAGAAACCTTTCTGTTGTGCGGGCTAAGTATGTTTATGATTATTTTGTTGGTAAAGGAATAAACTCTAAAAGAATGTCTTACGAGGGCTTGGGGCATAGGTTTCCTTTAGGGGGTAGGTCTGACGCCGACAGAAGGGTGGAAATATTAATAACTTCAGATTTTTAATATCATTTTAATGTGGGGAATATTGTCTTCTAGGTATTCTTTTCCTGTTTTTTTAAAACCTAAATCTTTGTAAAATTTTGTAAGGTATTTTTGTGCTGATATCTCTATTTTTTCTTCTTTAGTGTTTTTTTTTATTATTTCTATAGATTTCTCCATTATCGCTTTTCCGAGCTCTTTTTTTCTAAATTCTTTTTTTACCAAAACCCTTCCGATGCTTGAATTTGTAAAATAATCTCCTTTTTTAAATATTCTAGTGTAGGCGATTATTTCATTGTTTATCTCCCCTATCAAATGAAGCGCTTTATTGTCTTTGTTGTCTAGGTCTTGGTAGGCGCAATTTTGTTCAACAACAAAAACCTCTGCCCTAAGTTTTAGTATATTGTAAAGCTGGTTTGTGGTTAGTTCGTTATATATATATGTGTTTATTTCCAATTTAATTTAGTTGTTTATTTTTTCTACGCGAGTTTGATGTCTTCCTCCTTCAAAAGGTGTGTTAATAAAGGTTTCTGTCATTTCAATCGCCTGTTCTATGCTTACATATCTTGATGGAATACTTAAGATGTTGGCGTTATTATGTTCTCTTGATAGTTTACAAATTTCATTATTCCAACAAAGCGCAGACCTTATTCCCTTATGTTTGTTTGCACTCATTGATGCGCCATTTCCACTTCCGCATATAATAATTCCTATTTCTGATTTCTTGTTTTTTACATCCTCTGCAACCGGGTGAATAAAGTCAGGGTAGTCAACGCTTTCCTCTAAGTCTGTTCCGTGATTAACAACTTTAAAGTCTTTTTTATTTAAGTACTCTACTATTTTAAACTTGTGTTTTGTTCCAGCGTGATCATTGCCTATTGATACTTTCATAAATGTTTGCTTTGTGTTAATATCTAAATATAATTATTAATAACTAATAATATTCTGTAACAATTTTTTTTCTCTTAACAAATTACTTTACAAAACCTATTTTAGTTGTCTGTTTTTGTTTGTGTGTTGTTAACTATTAATCTCGTTTTATTAACTATTTTTTTTTAAAATTTATTAAAGTTCTATATATATCTATTAATTTAAGAAGTGTTAATATTTTTTTAAATTATTAATTATAAGTGTTTTATATATTTAGAACTTGTTAATATTGTATTAACAAGTTCTTAATAATGTTAAATCAAATTTAATTTAATAAAGTTTTAGTAGGTATTAACAAGCTATAATAACAACCATTTGTTATTTAATTAATTTAAAAAAAATTCTTATATATATATTATTGTTTATAAGTTATATTTTTATCTTTTTCAGTAGTAAAATTCACTTCATAATTTTATTATAATACCTTTATATATTATACAAATTAAAAAAAACATTTTTAAACTTAGAAATAATAAAAGACAAACCTTTCCATTTTAAAAAATTTACAATCCACCAAGATAAAACCGCTATGAAAATTGGAACTGATGGAGTTTTGTTAGGTGCGTGGTGTTCTTTAAAGGAGAGTACAAAAAAAATACTAGATGTTGGTTCTGGCACAGGCGTAATTTCATTAATGTTAGCTCAACGCTTTAATAATGCAACTATAGATTCTGTTGAACTTGAAAATAATGCACATAAACAGTCTGTTGAAAATTTTGAGAGGTCTGTTTGGGCTGATAGACTTTTTTGCTTTCATTCAACTTTTCAGGATTTTGCAAATGAACTGAAAGAAGATGGTCAAACTTATGATTTAATAATATCTAACCCTCCTTTTTACACAGATAATGTTAAAAACAACAATAGAGCTAGAAATAAAGCAAGATCTACTTCTTTTTTATCTTTTGTAGAGTTGATTTCAGGGGTATCAAAAATTTTATCTAATCAAGGAGAATTTACAACTATAATTCCCTTTAAAGAAGAAGTTAAGTTTATAGAGATTTCAAAACAAAATAAATTATTTTTAAATAAAATTTGTAGGGTTAAGGGTAATAACAACTCTGATATTAAAAGATCATTATTAACCTTTTCTTTTTATAAAAAAAAATTAGATGAAAACAATTTAATTATAGAAACTTCTCGTCATTTATACACTGATGAATATATTAATTTAACCAAGAATTTTTATATTAAAATGTAAATAGTTATTAAAATTTTTATAATAAGAATAAATGTCACTTTTTTTAATTTAAATAGTTTAAAAAAAATTGTGTTATATATTTAATTGTTTATAAGTTAGAGTTTAATACATATAGATCCTTTATATAAAGGGTACTTTTGTTTTTAATAAAAATATTTTGAGTAGAAAAAAAAGAAATAATACAGACAGAAATAGTAACCAAAAAAACAAATTTGTTGGGACTTTAGAAGTGTCCACAAGAGGAGTCGCTATAGTTATCTGTCAAGGGATAGAAGATAAAATTCTTATAGAAAATATAGGACAATATCTACATAATGACATCGTAGAAATTTATGTGTTTACTAGAAAAAAGAAAGACAAGTATTTAGGAGAAATAACCAGCTTAATAAAAAGAGAAAAAACAGACTATGTTGGTAAAATTCAAATAAGTGAAAAATTTTCTTTTGTTTTAATTGACAACAAAAGAATTCATGTAGATGTTTTTGTTCCTATTGATAAAATAAACACTGCAAAGAATAACGAAAAAGTTATTGTAGAGATTACAGAATGGAGAAAAAACAGCCAATCACCCAACGGTATAATAAAAAAAGTGTTAGGAGTTGAAGGGGAACATAACACAGAAATACACTCTATTCTAGCGGAACACGGACTTCCTTACGATTTCGAAAGTGAAATTAAAAGTTTTGCAGACAATATAGACACCTCAATTAACAAAGAAGAAATTTTAAAACGAAGAGATTTTAGAAAAGAACTAACCTTTACTATAGATCCTGTTGACGCAAAAGATTTTGACGATGCTATTTCTTTTAAAACAATAAGCGAAGGCTGTTATGAAATAGGCATTCATATTGCAGACGTTTCACATTACTTAAAACCAAAAACAATTTTAGATGTAGAGGCTTTTAAAAGAGGAACTTCAGTTTATTTAGTGGATAGAGTTGTTCCAATGCTTCCAGAAGTATTATCAAACAAAGCATGTTCTTTAAGGCCACACGAAGAAAAACTCACTTTTTCTGCAGTTTTTATTATAGAAAGCAACAAGGTAAAAAACCAATGGTTTGGAAAAACGGTTATAAACAGTGATCATAGGTTTAGTTATGAAGAAGCTCAAGAAGTAATAGAGACTAAAGAAAACATAATAAAAAAAGAAGTTTCTTTAAATAACAAACAATACAGCGTACCCAACAATGTTAAGACGGCTATTTTAAAGCTAAACGAAATTGCTGAAATAATGAGAGTAAAAAGAATGGAAAGCGGGGCGATTTCTTTTGATAAAAAAGAAGTTAGGTTTACAATAAATAAAGAAAAAGAGCCGATAGGTGTTTATGTAAAAGAATCTAAAGAGGCCAACAAGCTTGTGGAAGAATTTATGCTTCTAGCTAACAGAAAAGTCTCAGAATATGTGGGTAAAACAATAAAGAAATCGCCATTTATCTATAGAGTACACGACCTTCCAGATGAAAGTAAAATAAAAGCGTTAAAAGAGGTTGCTAATTCCTTAGGCTACAAATTAGATGTTTCCTCTAAAAATAAAATGTCTGAATCTCTAAACAAAATGTTAAAAGCGGTTAAAGGAAAAAAAGAACAAAGCCTTATAGAGTCTTTAGCGATAAGATCTATGAGTAAGGCCGAATACACAACGAAAAACATTGGCCATTATGGTTTGTCTTTTGAGCACTACAGCCATTTTACATCTCCAATTAGAAGGTATCCTGACGTAATGGTTCATAGGCTGTTAGAAACATATTTAAATAAAGAAAAGCCCACAGGCTTAGATTTTTATAACTCCGCCTGTGACCACTGTACACAAAGAGAAATATTAGCAACCAAAGCAGAAAGAGACTCTATAAAGTTTATGCAGATAAAATATATGCAAGATAAAATGAACACAAAGTTCAGAGGAGTGATTTCCGGGATTACGGACTGGGGAATATTCGTAGAAATTGTAGAAAATAAATGTGAAGGGATGATCCCTGTAAGAGATCTTAAGGGAGATTATTTTGTTTACGACAAAGACCGCCATAGTTTGACAGGAAAAAAAACAAAGGTTAAATACCAGCTTGGAGACGCTGTGCAGGTTCAGGTAAAACACGCAGACTTAATAAAAAAACAATTAGACTTTATATTAGCAGAAGAAAACTAACAACAACATGAAACACGCAATATTTTTAAGTATTTTTTTATTCACAATTTTTTCTTTTTCTCAAAACGAAATAAAAAGAGATTTAGGAGATTTTTATAAAATTCAAACCTATGATTTATTAAAAATAAACTTAATTAAGTCTGAAGTAAATAAAGTGGTGATTAGCGGACAATACAACAACAGCGTTGTGGTTAAAAACAAAAACGGAGAGCTGAAGCTTCGAATGGGTGTAGAAAAAAGGCTAAGTGGCGCAGAAACAAAAATAGACCTGTATTACAAAAATCTCTACAGATTGGAAGCAAAAGAAGGCTCTTTCATTTTTTCAAAAGACACTATTTCTGGACCTTCTCTTTTTATAAAGGCTGAAAGCGGCGCAACAATATCTTTAAAAGTTAAGACTCCAGACATTAGCTCTAAGTCACTTTCGGGCGGAAAAATAATACTATCCGGAATCGCCACCCATAGCGACATTGATGCTTATACAGGCGGCCAGGTAAACGCCACAAACCTACGCTCAGAAACAACAAAAGTTTTTATAAAAGCAGGAGGTGTTGTTGACGTCTACACAACCTCCTTGCTCGAACTAGATCTTAAGGCTGGGGGTGAAGCGAACGTTCATTATAAAACAAGCAAAATAATAGAAAAAATCACTCTAGGAGGTGTTGTTAATTACTTATACAAAGACTAATGTTAACAGACTTGTTTACAGCAGTGTCTATCGGCTTCTTTTTAAGTTTCGTGCTAGGCCCGGTGTTTTTTGTTCTTATAGAAACAAGTATTACGAAAGGCTTTAAAGCTGCCGTTTCCTTAGACTTGGGCGTAGTTTTGGCAGATGTTTTTTTTATTTTATTTTGTTACTATACAAGTAAACAGCTTGTAGATAACATAAACAACCAACCAGGCCTTTTTGTTTTAGGAGGTGCAATACTCGCTCTCTACGGTGCATATATTTTTATTCAACGAAAAAAAGAAGACAAAAAGATTGAACTAGAAGAGTCTTCTACAAACTATTTTGGCCTTTTCATTAAAGGGTTTGCGCTAAATATTATAAACATTGCGGTGCTGTTGTTTTGGGCAGGTGTTATATTGGTCGTAGTCCCTAATTTAAATAAAAACAATTCATTAGGTGTTTTTTCTTTTTTCGCAACAATATTAGCCACCTACTTCATTACCGACCTCATAAAGCTGTTTATTGCAAAAAAACTTTCTTCCAAAATAAACAAGAAAAACACGTCCTTTATAAAAATAATACTTAGTTTGATTCTCTTTATTTCTGGAGTGGCGCTTATACTTAAAGGAGCCCTATAAAACAAGTTGTTTTAATAGAGTTCTACCGGCCTATTAACAACCTGTAGTCTTTTATTATAGGCCCAGCCCTGTCCAGGTCTTTTTTTAGAATAAAGAGCTCGTCTACATGATAAGTAAGCTCGTATCCAGGTATAGTGTCAGACCTTAACCTAACATAAATTTCTTCTTCTTCAAGCAGCATTTGCAATCGACCGACTACTATCCTGTTTTCTTTAAAAACGCACACATACTCACTTTCCATAGTTTTTTCTTTTAAATGCAGAAGACTACCTTTTTCTAAACACCCTTATAAACAACTTAGGCGTGTTGTTAAGATAACTCTTATAAGCCTCCAAATGTCCCCATTTTTTTCTTCCACTGTCTTCCAGTATCCTAACGCCAGAAATATAAACAAGTAGAATGTATATAAAAACAGGAGAAACTAATGTTAAATATTGTAACCCGCTTAGTGATGAAAATGACATTGTCGCGACCCCGACCCACAAGGTTAGTTCTCCCAGATAATTTGGATGTCTTGACAGCGCCCAAAGCCCTGAGGCTATAAACAGATCTTTGTTTTTTGGATCGCTTCTAAAACGAGACTTCTGTGAGTCCGCCACCACCTCCAGCCCAAAACCAAAAGCGAATAAAAGCAGCCCAACAAAAAAGGTTAGATTAACTACTATTCCATAATTTGATGAAATCGCTGTCAACACACATAATAAACACATCGAAACCCAAGTGCCTTGTAGTGTCCAGGTCATAAAAAATCTCGTAAAAGAAGGTTTGATTTTTCTAAACCTTTTGTCTTCTCCGTCTTTTTTTATTCTAAAAAACAAAAAACTACCGAGCCTTACCGCCCACAAAATCACACACCCCGCAACCACAAGGCTTCCCACAGCTATAGGCCCAGAAAAGTATACGGTGAAAAGTATTAAAGACAAATAGGTGACGCTTCCTGTTAAGTCATAAAACTTCTCCGTTTGTAATAAAAAAGCAGGAATAAAACACACCCACTGAATGGAAAAAGCCAGCAAAACAGATGTAATTACAGTTTTAGAGCCAGTTAAGAGGGCTATTTGTAACGGGAAATAAAACGCTAAAATTGTAGCGAAAAGGTTTGATGCTCTGTCTTTCATAGAATACATATTATACCACAAGATACTACAATCTCTAAAATTAAGACACGGCCGTAGGGCATAAGTCTATGTGTTAATATAAAAAAACCCTCACAATGAAATTGGAGGGTTTTTGAGGCGCCTGGCGGATTCGAACCGCCGTAGAAGGTTTTGCAGACCTCTGCCTAGCCACTCGGCCAAGGCGCCATTATTTTTGTGAACGCAAATTTAGTGTAAATTTTTATTATTTACCTGTTCTTTTTTTTTGCTTTTTTTTAATACTTACGCAAACAGATTTTACATCCGCATTAATCGGCGGGTTTATTTTCGACAATGTTACCTTAATTTTTGTTATTCGTGGGCAACTTTCAAAACAACCCTCTATAATTCTATGAACCACGTTTTCTAACAGTTTTGACCTGACTTTCATCTGCTGAGCAGCAACATCTGCTAAAACCACATAATCGATAGCGTCTTCTAAGCAATCGGTTTTAGCAGCTTTATTTGTCTTTCCCCAAGCTTTTATATTTATAGAATAATCACTCCCAATAACAGATTCTTCATCTAGACATCCGTGATTTCCATAAACAAGTAAATTGTTCACTTTTACAACACCCATGTTTTATTTGTTAATTTTCTTCATTAATAACGTCATTTTGATAACTTTGTAAACTTATTAAAAAGTGTTGAAGGTGGAAACAAAATCGTTAAATTTTATAGAGCAGATAGTAGATTTAGACATTTCTAGTGGGTTTTCTCAAAAAAACTTGAAGTTTAGGTTCCCTCCAGAACCAAACGGATACTTGCATATTGGGCACACGAAAGCTCTTGGAATTAGTTTCGGACTTGGCTCTAAATATAACGCACCTGTTAATTTAAGGTTTGATGACACCAACCCCTCAAAAGAAGACCAACGCTTTGTTGACTCGATTAAAAAGGACATTAAATGGATGGGCTATAGCTGGCATCGCGAAACATATTCTTCGGATTGTTTTAAGCAGCTTTACCTTTGGAGTCTCGGTCTTATAAAAAGTGGTCACGCATATATTGACTCCCAATCCAGTAAAGATATTGCCGCTCAAAAAGGGACTCCAACCACGCCCGGGGAGAACAGCCCTTATAGATCCAGGTCCGTTGAAGAGTCTCTGGAGCTGTTTGACAACATGAAAACTGGCAAATGCAATGAAGGAGAACATGTTTTAAGAGCAATGATTGATATGACCAGCCCCAATATGTTATTAAGAGACCCTATTATATACAGAGTTATTAATAAGCCCCACCAAAGAACAGGCGACAAGTGGTGTATTTACCCGATGTATGATTGGGCGCACGGTCAGTGTGATTATATCGAACAAATCTCACACTCCCTTTGCTCTTTAGAGTTTAAGCCTCACAGAGACCTGTACGAATGGTTTTTAAATCTAGTTGAGACCCAAAGTTCAATCACCCCCCTTACAACGCTACCAAAGCAGCGCGAGTTTGCGAGACTCAACTTAAGTTATACAATAATGAGCAAAAGAAAGCTCTTTACTTTGGTTGAAAACAAACACGTTTCTGGGTGGGATGATCCGCGAATGCCCACAATCTCAGGCCTTAGAAGGAGAGGTTATACGCCAAGCTCAATCAAAAACTTTATTACCAAGGTAGGTGTTGCCAAGAGAGATAACATTATAGACGTCTCGCTGTTGGAGTTTTGTATAAGAGAAGATTTAAATAAAACAGCAAAAAGGGCAATGGCCGTTGTAAACCCCGTATTGTTACAAATTGTAAATTATCCGGTCGGTAAAAAAGAAATGTTTAGCTGTGTTGATAACCCGGAAGAACAAAACCCCACAACCAGAAGGGTTTCTTTTAGCCGTGAGGTATATATTGAACAAGAAGACTTTTCTCTTACTCCGCCCTCAGGCTTCAAGCGTTTGTCTGTAGCAAAAGAAGTTCGTTTAAAAAGTGGATATATCATAAAGGCCACTCGCGTCGAAACAGATCAAGACGGCATTGTAACTAAAATATTCTGCGAGTACGACCCTAAGTCCTTAAGCGGCAGTGGTTCTTTAGAGAGCCAAAGAAAAGTCAACACCACAATACACTGGGTTGATAAAGAAACAGCTATTAAGGCAGAGGTTAGGGAATATGACAGGCTTTTTACTTCGCCTTCCCCAGACTCAGACCCAAAAATTCCTTTTGAGAGCTTTATTAATAAATCTTCTTTAAAGGTTCGAGAAGCTTTTGTTGAACCTTCACTAAAGTCAGCATTGCCAGGTAACAAGTTTCAGTTCCAAAGACTTGGCTATTTTAACACAGATGACGACTCTACAAAAGAGCTGTTGATTTTTAATAAAACGGTTAGCCTCAGAGAGGTTAAAATAAAAAAATCGAAAGAGCAACTGACGCACACTCAACCAGCCTTTCAAAAACCACCAATAGAAGCTATAAAAAAGTTTGGGAAAAAATACATGAATCTTAGCGAAGAAAAAAAGGCAGATGCCCGTGAGGCAATTCTTGTGTTAAGCAAAGAAATCACCTACGCGGATGTTGCTCCTCTTTTTTCAACAGCGATTAAAAAGAGAGGCACTAGGGCTGTAGCTCTTATTTGCCTTTCTCAAATGAAATTAAGCTCAGGACCTTTTCCTGTCGAGGCAAAGAATTTCATTGAAGTAGCGTCAAATGACGAAAGCGTAATTCTTCAAGACCTCGCCAACGTGCTGGCCTAGTTTTTTTGTTTACCGCCATCATTAACTGGATAAAGAACGCTCTGAATCTCTCTCCATGTTACCAGCTTTATTTTGTTTTTTTGTAATGCATTTCTAAACTTATCGCTAGAGATAATATCGTAATCTAAGTTTCTCCACTTAGAACCAAAATTTGGATGGCCCACAGTAATCGATCTCATTTCGGCGTCATCATAACCTAAATGAACGATTAGCTGGCTTAGGCCAGGCTTAATGTCGTCCAAGACACTTAGGTAAAAACCTTCCCAATTCTCATACTTTAAGCCGCTTTCGGCCATGTAAAAATTTTCAATAACAATAACGTTTTCTGGTTTTGGAAATTTTTTATCAAAATGAACAGCAACCGTTTTTGGAACAAAAACTGGCAATTTGTTTTCCTCGCCAATCTCTAAGTAAACCTTAAACAAGTCTTCATCAAAAAAAAGAGCTCCTTCGTGGCTGTCTATGTGTGTTGGGGTTATGCCAATTGATTTAGATAAATTTATTTGTGCCTGTAACTCTTTTTTTAGCTCAGCCGGCTCTGCGCTTAAAACAAAACCTTTAGTTTTTTTTGGAAACACGCCTTTTTTGTTTGTTAACGAGGGGGTTTCGCTAGAGTTTAAAACCCCTTTCCACTTATAATCTCTCCATTCACTAGTAACGGTTAGGTGAAGCCCTAAATCAATTTTTGGATTGTCTGCGGAAAACTGACCCACGTCTAAGACATAATCGCACGGCATCATTATACTTCCAGAGCTAGCATAGCCGCTCTTTAATGCTTTAAAACTTGCCCTATTGACGGAGTTTGATAGTCCTAGGTCGTCTGCGTGAATAATTAAAAGCCTATCCCCCTTTGAGTAGCCGAGCTTTTCAACAAGACCATCGTAATTTGTGTAATTTGATTTGCCGGCGATAAACTTAGCCGCAACTTTTAAACTATAGATAGGAAGTTCTTTGTATTCAAAATAACCAAAAACCAAAGCAACAAGCGCGCTAATTGATATAAGACTCCACTTCAACACGTCAACCACAGCCCTCACAACTTTCAAAGTGTTTTTTTTTGCTATCTTTTAAACTAAGACGTTTTATTGTTTTTTTTCAATTCAGCTTTTTTCATAGCCTCTCCTATTTGATTACTTGCCGTAAAACTAGCAACCATATTATTAAGCATTTCACTACCTGCTTGAGGCGAGTTGGGTAAAAGAATCAGGTTAGAGTTTGTTTCACTTCCTATTGACTGCAAAGTGTCATAATGTTGAGTAACAACAATTAAGGCTGAAGCCTCTTGAGAATTTATCCCAACCTTGTTTAAAACCTCTACCGATTCCTCTAGACCACGAGCAATCTCTCTTCTTTGGTCAGCGATCCCCTGTCCCTGTAATCTTTTGCTTTCTGCCTCAGCTTTTGCTTTTTCCACGATAAGAATTCTCGCAGCGTCACCCTCAAACTGTGCAGCTACTTTTTCTCTCTCAGAGGCATTTATTCTGTTCATCGCCTCTTTAACTTGCTGGTCTGGATCAATATCTGTTACAAGCGTTTTGATAATATCATAACCATACTCAATCATCGCTTCGTTAAGTTCTGTTTTAACAGCTATAGCCACATCGTCTTTTCTTAAAAAGACATCGTCTAATATCATTTTAGGAACTTCAGCCCTGACCACATCAAAAACGTAACTTGTTATTTGTTCGTGCGGATAGTCTAGCTTGTAAAAAGCATCGTAAACCTTTTCTTTAATTACCTTATATTGAACAGACACTTTTATTTTAACAAAAACATCATCTTTAGTTTTTGTTTCTACGATAACATCTAATTGTTGAATCTTCAGGCTTAATTTACCCGCAAGCCTGTCTACTATTGGTATTTTTAATTGTAATCCAGACTGTCTAACACTATGAAACTTTCCAAACCTTTCAATTATTCCTGCCCTTTGTTGCTTTACTATAAAGAAAATACCAAAAAGAATTAACAACAGAGGAAACACTAACAAATACGAGAAAATAGCCATAAGTTTTTATATTTTATAATTTACACTAAATTAGCTGTTTTGTTTTTATTTTCTTTTAATTAAAAGTTAAATAATTTTAACTTTTAATGTTTTTGACAACTCAACAAGCCTAGTGACAGATTCTTCTTTTCCAATAAACTCCATCATCAAAAATAAGTCTATCCCTTTTAGCTCTCCGACAAGCGCTAGTCTTGCAGGCTGCATTACGCTTCCAAAGCTATATTCCTTTTCATTTATCCATCCCTTAATAATTTCAGAAAGAGCCCCTTCCTTAAAGCTCTCCACCTTTTTGATTTGAGAACAGAGTTCTTCAATTATTTTTAAAGTTAATTCAGAAGATATTTTGTTATACACCTTTTCATTATACCTCTTTGGCCTTACAAATAAGTAGCTACATAGTGGCCACACTTCCGTCAGCGTGTTTGCTCTTTCTTTAGTCAACCCTACTGCTTTTGCGACCATTTCCACCTTTTCGCTCTTTAGCTCTTTGTTTTCTTTAATTACATGTTCAGCGATGCTGAAGTTGTCTTTAAGTTGTAAATATTTATGATTAAACCACTTAAGCTTTTCTACATCAAATTTTGCTCCTGAGCTGTTTACTTTTTCTAAGTTAAAATTAGAAACTAAACTCTCTAACGAAAACACCTCTTCTTCGCTGCCTGGATTCCAGCCTAAAAAAGCCATAAAATTTACTAATGCTTCAGGCAGATACCCCTCTTCTCTAAAGCCTTTAGCTTGTGACTCTTTACCTTGCCACTGAAGAGGAAACACGGGCACGCCAAGCTTGTCTCCGTCACGCTTGCTTAACTTTCCTTTTCCTGTAGGGTTTAGGATAAGTGGCAGGTGCGCGAAACTAGGTTTTTCCCAGCCAAACGCATCATATAGCATTACATGTAGAGGCAGTGACGGAAGCCACTCTTCGCCTCTTATTACGTGAGAAATTTTCATCAGATGATCATCGACTACATTTGCTAAATGATAAGTAGGCATTCCGTCAGACTTATAAAGAATCTTGTCATCTAATAGCTTAGGGTCTACAGAAACCACCCCTCTAATAAGGTCATTGCACTTTATTGTGTTTTCTTCATAGCACTTAAATCTCACTACGTATCTTTCACCGTTTAAAATTTTTTCTTCAACCTCTCTCTTTTCCATCGCTAAAGAATTTGACAACTTTAGCCTGTTGTGCCAGTTGTAAATAAAGGTCTTCCCTTTAGCCTCGTGATTTTTTCTATGTGCATCTAGCTCTTCTGCACCATCAAAGGCATAGTACGCCATGCCTTTCTCAAGAAGAATCCCAATATGTTTTTTGTAAACCTCTTTTCTGTCACTTTGTTTGTATGGCCCCTCACTGAAATTTATTCCAGTCCAATTCATTGCCTCTTCAATATATTGTTCAGCCCCTTCTACAAATCTGTTTTTGTCCGTATCTTCTATTCGTAGAATAAACTCGCCGTTGTTTTGTTTTGCGAATAAATAGTTAAACAGCGCTGTTCTTAAGCCGCCAATGTGTAGCGGCCCAGTAGGGCTTGGCGCAAATCGAACTCGTACATTACTCTCCATTATCTTGTTTTTGACAAAGATAAAACATTAATTGTTCAATCTTTATTGTAATTTTGACTCTAAATTAATTAAATGATCAAATTCTTTTCTAACAACTCTTTTCGGCTTGCTAATAAGGATAGAATTTCTTTGTGGTTGCTAGATGTGATAAAGAATGAAGAAAAGAGTTTAAATGAAATCTCATATAACTTTTGTAGTGATTCTGAACTTTTAAAGGTCAATAAAGAGTTTCTGAATCACGACACGCTAACGGACATAATTACTTTTGACTACTCGGGTCTATCAGGCATTTCTGGCGAGGTTTTGATTTCGACCGAAAGAGTCAAAGAAAACGCACAAGAATTTAGCCAAGTCTTTAATGTCGAGCTTAGGAGGGTTATGGTTCACGGCGTCCTTCATTTGTGTGGGTTTAAAGACAAAACAGATGCTGATAAGCTTATCATGACTGAAAAAGAAGACTTTTATCTTTCTAGATTTCGCTAGGCTTTTTTTTGCTTTGCCATTTTGATTGTATATTTGCCTTTCAATTTATGTTCCACGTGAAACCAATAACGAATGTTTAAAGATACTTATGATGTGATAGTTGTTGGCGGAGGTCATGCAGGCAGCGAGGCCGCTGCTGCTGCTGCAAACATGGGCTCTTCTACACTTTTAATTACAATGAGCCTTCAAAATATTGCACAAATGTCTTGTAACCCTGCCATGGGCGGGATAGCAAAGGGCCAAATAGTTAGAGAGATAGATGCTCTTGGCGGGTACAGCGGAATTGTTAGCGACAGATCCGCAATTCAGTTTAAGATGCTTAACAAATCTAAAGGGCCCGCAATGTGGAGCCCAAGAGTTCAAAGCGACAGGATGAGGTTTGCCGAGGAGTGGAGAAACATGCTTGAAAACACACCAAACCTTGATTTTTACCAAGAAATGGTTACTGGACTTGTTGTTGAAAAGAACATCGTCCAGGGGGTTAAAACAACCCTTGGCCTTACCATAAAAGCAAAGACAGTTATTTTAACTAACGGAACGTTTTTAAATGGACTAATTCATATTGGAGACAAAAACTATGGTGGTGGCAGAGCTGGAGAAAAATCTTCAAAAGGCCTTACAGAGCAGCTTGTTTCTTTAGGTTTTGATTCGGGACGCATGAAAACAGGGACCCCTCCTAGGGTAGACGGAAGGTCTTTGGATTACTCACAAATGATAGAACAGCCTGGCGATGAAGAGCCAGAAAAATTTTCATACCTAGACATTACAAGCCCATTAACCACTCAAAGGTCCTGCCACATGACTTACACTAGCCCTGAGGTTCACGAAATCTTGAAGGCAGGTTTTGATAGATCTCCAATGTTTAATGGCAGTATTAAAAGCGTCGGCCCTAGATACTGTCCTTCTATTGAAGACAAGATTAATCGGTTTTCAGAAAAAGAAAGACATCAGCTGTTTGTTGAGCCTGAAGGCTGGAACACTGTTGAGGTTTATGTTAATGGCTTCTCTACATCCCTTCCTGAGGATATTCAGTTCGACGCTTTAAGGTCTGTTAAGGGTTTTGAAAAGGTTAAGTTTTTCAGGCCAGGATACGCCATTGAATACGATTATTTTGCGCCCACTCAGCTACAGTATTCTCTAGAAACCAAACTTATACAAAATTTGTTTTTTGCAGGGCAAATTAACGGAACAACAGGCTACGAAGAAGCAGCCTCACAGGGGCTTATGGCCGGCATAAACGCTAGTCTTAAGGCTCAGCACAAAGAGCCTTTTGTGCTAAAAAGAAACCAAGCCTACATTGGTGTTCTAATAGACGACTTGATCACTAAGGGTACAGACGAGCCATACAGAATGTTTACCTCTAGAGCTGAATACAGGACCTTGCTAAGGCAAGACAACGCAGACGCAAGGTTAACGGAAATGAGCAATAAAATTGGCCTAGCTTCTGACAAAAGAGTTTCTAAAATGCAGGACAAATACAACAAGGCTCATGGGCTGATGTCTTTTCTTAAAAAGACGAGCGTTTCGTCAGGTGAAATAAACCCGATTTTAGAAAAAAACAACTCAGCCGTAGTTAAGCAGTCAGGAAAAATAGACAAAATCCTTTCAAGACCAAACATATACTTTAGCGATTTAATGCTTTTAGACAGCGTAAAGAAATATGCAGACTTAAACGATCTAAACAAAGAGGTCACTGATCAGGCAGAAATTCAGATCAAATATTCTGGTTACATTTTAAAGGAAAAAAACAATGCTGACAAACTAAATAGATTAGAAAACGTAAAAATTCCAGCTAATTTTGAATATTCAAAAATAAAATCAATGAGCATTGAGGCGCGACAAAAGCTAACCGCGATAAGGCCCGTAAACATATCTCAAGCATCCAGAATAAGCGGGGTGTCCCCAAATGACATTTCGGTCCTATTGGTTTACATGGGCAGATAATGTTTCACGTGAAACAAGTAAAATGAAAGACTTAAAACACATACTAACCGCAAGGGATCACTTGGTAACAGGAAAAACATTTGATGTTTTGAAAAACTTGCGTACAGGAATTTTAGAGACACATCCAAGGCCAAACAAAGAAGAGCTTCCCCTTTACTACGAGTCAAAAAACTACACGTCACACAACAATAAGACTGACGGCTTGCTGCCATTTTGTTACAAACAGGTCAAGATAATTTCAACCAAACGAAAAATAAAAATATGTGCTAACAGCTTGTGCGTTTCTAAAAAAAATCAAAAACCATCACTTTTAGACGTTGGTTGCGGCACCGGAGATTTTTTATATTCATGCTATAGGCATGGCTGGAATGTAAAAGGTATAGAAAACAATTCTAATGCAAAAAACAATCTTAATCCAAAGATTTCTAAATACGTATTTGATAATTTTGAGCTCCTAAAAACAAGCCCGAAAAAGTTTGATGTTATTACTATGTGGCATTCCTTAGAACATATTAGTGACCTAGACAAAACAATATTAGAAATGAAAAATTTACTTGCAGACCAAGGGGTTATTATAATCGCTTGCCCCAACCATAAATCTTTTGATGCTGCTTTTTATAAAGAATTCTGGGCCGCGTATGACCTCCCAAGGCATTTGTGGCATTTTGATAAAAACTCCATTAGAGAGCTTTTTTCTAATTATAAAATACACTTAAAAAAGACGCTTCCAATGTATTGGGACTCTTTCTATATATCTATTCTTTCAGAAAAAATTGTAAACAAAAAAAACAATTACTTAAAAGGTTTTGTGATAGGTCTAATGTCAAACCTTTGCGCTTTGTTTTCTAAAGAGTACTCTTCGTTGATCTATGTTTTAAAGACTAAAAATTAAAATAAAAAGGCCTGTTGGGCTTTCTCAGCAGCTAACTCCTTACGCCATTAGTTTTTTCTAAAACTGCGCTAAAGAGCTTTATATGGCTTTGGTTTTTTTGTTTATTTAAAAAAACAAAATTGTTTGTCAGAAATTTTAAAATTAAAAGAATCTCCATAGACCAACTCTCCGTCTGCCTGTGCAAAATTATTTCCTTCAATTATATTTACAAGGATATCTGTTGTTTTACTAGTGCTGACCTTTTTGCTTTTAAAAAGATTCCCGTTAAATAGTCTAGGAATGTGCTTAATCACATCTAATTTTGAGAAATTTTCAGCAATAGTTATATCTAGCAGTCCGTCATCAGGCACTGGTTTGTTAGCCAGACGCATGCCTCCTCCGGTGTATTTACAAAGCCCAACACCCAACAGAAACGCCGAGGTCTTTTCAGTTTTGTTATTATAGGATATGCTTAATCCGAAATTGCTATACGAGAGAAAGTTGAACACCGCAGCAACCAAATAAGATAAAGCTCCTAAGAATTTATATTTTTCTATTTTAGAAATAACATAACCATCAAAACCTACTCCAGCATAATTCATAAAGTAGACCTTTTGGTTTTCTTTGCCTATTACCGTCATTATTCCTATGTCCTGACTTTTTGTATTACCCCTTGCAATAACATCTACAGCTTTTTTATAATCTCTAGACAGACCATAATGTCTAGCCCAATCGTTGCCAGTTCCAACAGGCACTACTCCAATGAAAAGGCTTTCGGGATTAATTGTAGATTGAGAGTAAACGCCATTTATTAGGTTATGAACCGTGCCGTCACCCCCAATGCAAACGATGCGTGTATGCCCTTTTTTAATAACCTCAGCGCTTAAGTCTCCTGCGTTTTTATGAATTGAGGTTTTATAAATAGGCCCTGTTATTTTTTTTAATGCCAAATACCGCTTGATCTTAGCCCACTTTTTCCCAGAGAGCCCCCCTCCTGCAGCAGGGTTGTATATAATGACCCACTTCTTGTTATCCATCAATGACGCTTGGCTTTTGGTGAATTAATCTTGTTAGCTTTAATGAAAGGTCTGTAATGATTATTTTTGGACTTCCATTTCGGTTCATTTCGTAGATGGCTTTATTTATTTCTTCATAAAGCTCTATTATATTATTGTCATGAATAAATGGAGAAAACTTTTCAAACTTAAAGCCCTGGTCACTAAACGTGCCGCTGTAAACCTTTGATTTGTAGTTACTTAGAATAGACTTCCTAAATAGCCCTAAAGAAAAGCTAAAAAACTGTTTTTGGAGCTCCTTTGGAAGCTTGCTAATATTGTCGCCCCAAGTAATAAGCTCTCCAACCGCCTGCTTACTTGTCTTTACCTTAAAAGCCAGCCTCACCCAATCTATAAATAAGTTTTCAAAATCCACAATATTAGACTCTGAGTTCAAAACCTCTAATGCAAGAGAATAATTTCCGCCACATTGATTTGCTATTTTATTTGCTGTTTCACTATCGATACCACAATCTTTTATTAACGCTTCGGCAACCTCTTTTTTTTCTAAAGGGTTTGTGCTAATATTTTGACATCTTGACTTAATAGTGGGAAGTATGCTAGACTGATTTTCAGTTAGTAGTATAAACACAGTTTTTGGACTCGGCTCTTCAATTAGTTTTAAGAGCTTGTTAGCGCACTCTGTATTCATTTTTTCAGCCATCCAAATAATCATAACCTTTGAGCCCCCTTCATATGATTTAAGGGACATTATTTTATTTATATCTTCGGCCTCGTTTACACTTATGTTCCCTTGCTTATTGGCAATTTCAATTTTATCTAACCACTGAGACAAGTTTAGGTAGGGGTTCTTTATTACTGACTCCCTCCACTCCTTTGTAAAATGTTTAGAAGTGGCTTTTGACTTAACCCTAGTATTAGTGTTCACAGGATATACAAAATGTAAATCAGGGTGAGACAGGCTATTAACCCTTTGCTGACAGCCTATAAAACTTAAGTCCTCTTCATTATGTTTAGCGCATAGAATTTTTTCCGCAAATTTAATTGCAAGCGAAAGCTTACCCGAACCTAAAGGCCCTGTTATAAGGTAAGAATGAGCCAGTCTCCCTGAGCTTGACTTAAGCCCCAACTCTTTTATAAGGTCTTTTTGACCTACTAAATTAATTTTTGACATAAAACAAAGATAATAGAAATGAGTTCTATTAAATAACATGAATAAATTATATTTGTCATCTAAATTTACACAATGAAGACTATTTTAGATTTTGATTTTTTAAACAAAACAGCCCTGATTAGGGTTGACTTTAACGTCCCGTTGGATTCAAATTTAGAAGTAATTGACAATACTAGAATTTTATCTGCCAAACCAACTATTTTGAAGATTTTAAAAGATGGAGGCTCTTGTGTTTTAATGTCGCACCTTGGCAGACCGAAAGGAATTCAAGCGAGCCTTTCTCTAACCAATATTGTTTCAGAAATAGAGAAAACTCTAGAAAGAAAAATTACATTTGCAGCAGACTGCATTGGTGTTGAGACAGAAAAGATAGTTAACAACATAAAACCAGGAGAGATTGTATTATTAGAAAACCTGAGGTTTTATTCTGAAGAAACTGATGGAAACGAGGATTTTGCAGAGAAACTTTCTAAGCTAGGCCAGGTCTATGTTAATGATGCCTTTGGAGCCGCCCACAGAAAACACTCTTCAACAGCCGTAATTACTAAGTTTTTTAAAAACAAAAAATACTTAGGGCTTTTGCTACACAAAGAGGTTCATGCAATAGAAAAGGTTCTAAAGACAGGCGAAAAACCTATTATAGCTGTTTTGGGAGGAGCAAAAGTATCTTCTAAAATCACTATTATTAATAATATCTTAGAAAAAGTAGACGAAATTATATTAGGCGGCGGAATGGCCTATACTTTTATAAAAGCTAAAGGCGGCGAGATAGGAAATTCCATTTGTGAAAACGACAAACTTGACTTAGCCCTTGAGGTGATAAGCAAGGCTAAAGCCAATAACGTCATTCTGCACCTGCCAACCGACGTAATTGCTGCAGACGATTTCTGCAACAACGCAAACACAAAAGAGTTAAATATTTTTAACATACCTAAAGGCTGGCAAGGTCTTGATATCGGCCCTAATTCTAGAAAATCTTTTGCCGATGCAATTATTAACGCTAAAACCATTTTATGGAATGGTCCTATGGGAGTGTTTGAGATGACAAACTTTGCAAACGGAACTAAGGCGGTAGGCGAAGCCATTAAAGCAGCCACTCAAAAAGGAGCATTTTCCCTAGTTGGAGGAGGTGACTCAGTTTCAGCGGTAAAAGAATTTGGATTGGCCGACGACGTAAGCTATGTTAGCACAGGCGGAGGCGCAATGCTAGAAAGTTTAGAGGGGAAAACACTCCCTGGAATTGCAGCACTACAATAAAACCCATAACAACAATGATAAAGCTCTTGATGCTTACTTTTTTGTTTAACAGCAGTCTTGACGACAGAAACTTTTCTGGCGATAGCAAAAACAAACGCACCCCAATCAATGAGCTAAATATTAATATCGACTCCCTTAAATCAAGAATTGAACACATTAATTCTACAACTCCTTTTCAAATAGACTACACGCCTCAATTAGAAAAGTCTATAATTAAATATTTAGAAAAAAAACAAGCAACTTATTTAGACCTTTACAGTAAGTCAAGATATTTTTTTCCAATTTTTGAAAACGCGTTACAAAAGTACAATGTACCGCTAGAACTAAAATACCTCCCTATTGTTGAGTCTTCGCTAAACCCTAGGGCAAAATCAAGAGCAGGAGCTACTGGTTTGTGGCAATTTATGTTTAATACAGCAAAATCTTTAGACCTTAAGGTTAACAGTTACGTTGACGAAAGAATGGACCCCGTTAAATCTTCAGACGCCGCAGCAAAATATTTATCTGAACTTTATCTTCAGTTTAAGGACTGGAACCTTGCAATAGCCGCCTATAATTATGGCCCAACCAACATTAAAAGAGCAATGAAAGCTTCGGGGTACTCAAACTTTTGGAACTTAAGGGGTTACTTGCCAAAAGAAACCGCCAACTATGTTCCGTCATTTTTATCTACACTTTATTTGTTTGAATATGCTACCGATCACAATATTGAAATAGAAAACACAAAATATTCACCGACACTAACAGACACAATATTAATCAAACAAAAAGTTTCTTTTTCTCATATTTCAGACGAAATAAACGTTCCTTTAGACACCTTAAGTTTTTTAAATCCATCTTACGTACATAACATTATACCCTTAATAAAGAACAAAGACCACTACCTAACCCTTCCTCAAAGTTATACAGAAAATTTTATAGAAAAAGAATCTATAATATACGAACAAGCGGTCCTAGACTATGATTCAAGAGAAAAACCGTTACCTCAACTATATGAATTAAACTCTAGAACATTATATAGAGTAGTGAGTGGTGACTTTCTAGGAAAAATCGCCAACAATCATGGGGTTAACATTTCCGACATAAAAAAATGGAATAAATTAAAAGACGATAGGTTAAATATTGGACAGAGATTAGTACTGTTCCCTAGAAAATTCCCCAAAAAACAATAACTTAGAATCATGAAAAGATTTTTATTAATTTTTATAGTTCTATACACTTGCGAACAAGACAACACAAGCTTACTGCCAAATTCTTCAGGGAACTTAAATGTAATATCAGTAGTTCTAAACGATGAGTTGTGGGAAGGATCAGTAGGGACGGCGTTAAAAGATAGTTTTTCGAAATCCATCTATGGTTTACCACAAAGAGAGCCAATGTTTTCCTTGAAACACATCCCAATTCATGTTTTTTCAGGTTTTGTAACAAAGGGAAGAACCATAATTAAAGTGCAAAAAGCCAAGATTTCTAAAACTTCTGTAGAATATAATAAATATGCAATTCCTCAGATAGTAATTCAGTTTTCTGGACCAAGCGCTAAGGAAATTTTAACACTTATAAAAAGGGACGCAAATTCAATGGTGGCCCTAATAAATAAAAGAGAAATTGTCGAAAAGCAAAGAAGAATTAAAAAATCATTATCTAATAGTTTAGAAATAAAAAACAACCTAAACATTAATATAAAATACCCATCTGTTTACAGAGTTGCAAAATCAACGGATGATTTTGTTTGGATTAGAAAAGACATCAAGTCTGGCAGTCTGAATTTAATGATTTATGAAGTGTCAAACAAAGCTTTGTTAAATCGCTCTTATAGTCAGATTAGAGACTCTATATCTAAATTGCATATTCCAGGCCCAGTCGAGGACACAAGGATGAGTATAGATGACGGTTATATAACAGGAATTAAGGAAGGTGTACTTAACAAAAGTAAATATACGGAATACAGAGGTCTCTGGGAGGTTAAAAATCAGTTTATGGCCGGCCCTTTTATAGGATATAAGTTTGATGACAAAAAAAATGACAGGCAAATTTATCTAGACGGGTTTGTTTACGCCCCATCAGTTAATAAAAGAAGTTATGTTTTTGAATTAGAGTCAATTATTAAAAGTATTATAATTGATTAAGAAAAATTATTTTTCTTTGGTCTCCTCTTCAGTCTCTTCTTTACTAGCCTTTTTAAACTCTTTTATACCGCCACCAATACCTTTCATTAGTTCAGGAATTTTTTTTGCTCCGAAAAGAAAAACTATTCCGCCAACAATTAAAGCTATCGAACCAATCCCTGGGATTGCAAGAGGTAAAATATAAATAATCATCTGTAAGTTTTTTACAAAGTTAATAATTATACTTAATTAAAATACATTTTACACATCTAAGATTATTTAATTAGTTTTGTAACTATGAAAATCAAAAAGGAAGACAAAAAATTTTTTTTAAAAAAACTGCTTGAAAAATATAGGCTAGTATTGTTAAATGACAGCACTTATGAAGAGAAAATATCTTTTAAAATAAGTAGGATAAATGTTTTTACATATCTCCTCGCCTTGATGTTTTTTATAATCCTAACAACATCTGCAATACTTTTTTTTACCCCTATTAGAGAATATATCCCGGGATATTCATCTGTTGCTTTACAAAGACAAGCCAATTCGCTTAGCTATAAAACAGATTCCCTACAGCAAATCGTCTATTTAAATGACCAATACATAAACTCCTTAAAAAAAGTCTTAACCGGTGACTTAGAAACAATAGAGTATAATATTGATTCAATCATTAGTAAAGACCTTTTAGACCTACAAATTATTGAAAAATCAAAAGAAGATTCCATTTTACGCCAAGTTGTAGAAAACGAGGACAAATATAACCTAAACAATATAGCTAAAAACAAAGAGTATTACATGTTGATAAGCCCAATTAAGGGAACTGTTTCTCAAAATTATTCAGTTGCAGAAAAACATTTAGCTATTGACATTAGTGTTGACATAGGCACACCAGTTAAGTCCATTGCAAACGGCAGGGTTCTACTATCTGAATGGACCACACAAACGGGGTATGTGTTGATAATTGACCACGGAAGTGATTTGATTTCCATTTACAAACACAACTCACTATTATTAAAGGCTCAAGGCGATGCTGTCAAACAAGGTGAAATAATTGCTATGTCTGGAAATACAGGCGTGCTTACTAGCGGGCCTCACCTTCATTTCGAATTGTGGAGCGAAGGCTTTTCTATTGACCCAAAGACATTAATTGACTTTGAATAAATACACAAACATGTTCAAACAATTTGTAGCAAAAGCAATTGCAGCTAGGAGAAAAAAAAGTATAGACAAATGGTCTTTGAATCCCATTTTAACCCAACAAAAGGTTTTCAAAAAGTTAATTACCTCAGCGTCAAAAACCAAGTTTGGCTTAGATCATAACTTCAACAAAATAAAAAACCACAAGGACTATGTAAAGAACATCCCAATTCGAGACTATGAGGGTTTTAAAAGTTATATAGAACTAATTAAAAACGGAGAAAAAAATATATTATGGAAAGGAGCTCCTATTTACTTTGCAATAACTTCAGGAACCACTTCAGGAACAAAATACATCCCCATCACTAAGGAAAGCTTACCAGAACACTTAAACGCTTCTAAAAACGCAATATTTCTCTATATAAATGAAACAGGAAACACGAGTTTTTTATCAGGGAAATTTATTTTTCTACAAGGTAGTCCTATTCTTGGCCTAGAAGGGGTTATTAAAACAGGGAGGCTCTCAGGAATATCGGCACACCATATCCCAAATTATTTACAGTCAAACAGACTTCCTTCATGGGAGACTAACTGTATCGAAGATTGGGAGAAAAAAGTAGATAAAATAATTGAAGAAACAATTGATCAAGATATGACCATAATTGGAGGTATTCCTTCTTGGGTTCAAATGTATTTTGAAAAAATTACTAAATTAAAAAACAAAAAAATTGGAGATGTTTTTAAAAACCTCAACTTGTTCATATACGGAGGGGTTAATTTTGAGCCTTATAAGAAAAAATTTACAGATTTAATAGGAAGAAATGTAGACAGCATCGAGCTCTATCCAGCAAGTGAAGGCTTCTTTGCGTATCAAAACACTCAAAAAAGTAAAGACCTCCTTTTACTATTGGACTCTGGAATATTTTATGAATTTATTTCGGTTGATGATTTTAACTCAAACAATCACAAGAGAATTACCGTTGAAGAGGTTGTGACAGATGTAAACTATGTTTTAATTATTTCAACTAATGCTGGGCTTTGGGCATACAACACTGGAGACACAATCACCTTTACATCCTTAACCCCACATAAAATTCTTGTTACCGGGCGCATCAAGCACTTTATTTCAGCATTTGGAGAGCATGTTATTGTTAAAAATGTAGAAAATGCTATTCAAGAAGTTTGTAATGAACTAAATATATTAATCACTGAATTTACCGTTGCGCCACAGGTAAACACTACAAACGAACTCCCATACCACGAATGGTTTATTGAGCCGTCATCCAATAAAATAGATACTAACGAACTGTCTTCTTTGCTGGATGCAGCTATGCAAAAACAAAACAAATATTACCTTGACTTAATACAGGGAAAAATTCTACAACCCTTAAAAATTAAGCTAATTAAAAAAGGCGGGTTTAACGACTATATGCGCTCTCAAAACAAGCTAGGGGGGCAATTTAAAATCCCTAAACTAGCTAATGACAGAAAGATAGCGGACGTTCTTTTGGGATTCACACAGACTAAAGATTAGACTATTTAAAATAAACTAATTTATTATTCGTTACTTCTTTAGACAACATGCTTAGTATAGAATTATTAGATTTACAAAAACAGCAAATTATGAACAATAATGAAAATCAAGGTGAAATAGATTTAATTATTTTAATTAATAAAATTAAATCATCTTTTTTAAAAGTAATATTATTCTTTTTTAAAGCAGTAAAAACTACGGTAAAACAATGGAAAGCTTTTTTGTTTTTAATAATTGTTGGAGTAGTTTTAGGCTACTTTAATGGATCTCAAACAGACTCAAACAAAGACGCAACTGTTCTGTTGAAGGTTAATTTTGATGCTGTTAATTATGTATATGACGCCGTGTCATTAATAAATCAAAAAATTGAAGCGAACGATCTTGATTTTTTCAATGAAATGGGCCTTTCTATCAAAGAACCAAGTCTTTTCGAGCTAACAATAGCTCCAATAGTTAGTTTACAGGAAATCATGAAGAACGACGCCTTTAAAGCCAATGAAATAAGAGCTTTATTTGAGAATTTAAACTTTGATGATAACCTGTCAATGACAAATAGCTTCATTTCAAATTACAACTATCACTCATTAACATGCTCTTTTAGCTCCTTAGCGGACAGTGAATCTGTTAATAAAGTAATTGACTTTTTAAACACCAACCCGTTATTTACAGAATTAAAAATTAGAAAAATTAATAGTATTTCTGATAGAATTAGGACTAACGAAAACACTATTCAGCAAATAGATAACATAATCCTAAAATACACAAACGAGCTGTCTGCAACCCTTTCTAAATCACAACTTTATATTGACAATAAAGACATAAGGCCCAACGAGTTGATTTCTACTAAAATAGAATTGCTAAAAGAAATTGAGGCTTTAAAAGAAGAAAAAATATACTCAAATGATACGGTGGTGGTTATTAATAACTCAAATTTGTTAGTGGAAAACAAGTCTATCAAAGACAACAAAATGGTATACTATCCATTAATTCTTTGTTTTATTTTTATTTTGGTGCAAATTGCTAAAAACACATACACTTATCTAGACAGATTGGAGGCAAAGTAAAACGAACTTATAGACGCTGCTTATGCTCAATTCTAAATTAACAAAAAATAGCTTAAACGTATTAGCGCTAAGGTTTGGTGGAGTGGCTCTTATGTTTTGTCTTTCGTTATTTTTAACTAATTATTACTCAGCTGAGATTGTAGGCCAATATGACTTTGTTCGATCAACAATTATGATATTAAGCGGAATCTCACTTATAGGAACCAATCAAGCTATAATATACTATTCAGGGGTTTTAACATCTAAAAATTCTTTTGGGTCAATCAAAAACATTTATTTTAAAATGGTGTCGCTGGTATTTATAATCTGCAGTTTTTTATATATCCCAATTCTTTTAGTTTCTGAAGATTTTATAAATCAAATTTTCAACAAGCAAGAATCTTATGATTTAATTGAACTATCGGTACAGGGCCTTATTTTTTATTCCATCACAATGCTTAACATTGATACAATAAGGGCTTTAAAAAAAACGACGACATCAGAACTCTTTAGAAATTTATTTAGATACACCCCTTTTCTCCTTTTTTCTATCATTCTTTATTTAATAGACAGGCCTGAAGATTTAGTTGTTTGGTTTATTTATAGCTTTGTCGTGTTATGTGTTGTTAGCACCGCAGCAGTGTTTGTTCTTTTATTAAATAAAGACTTTCCAGCTACAACTACACAAAAGTACTCTACAAAAGACATTATTAAAACCTCATATCCTATGGCGTTAAGCGCAATTTCATATTTCTTGATGCAGAGCATAGATATCCTTTTTTTAGGTGCTTTTGACACCTTTGAATCCATTGCATATTATTCAGTCGCCGTTAAAATAGCGACAGTAACGTCATTAGCTTTAATATCGGTAAACATTGTAATAGCGCCTAAAATTGCAAAAATTTATAATGATAGAAATTTCTCAGAGTTAAAATCAATGATAAGAAAGGCAACACGAATTAATGTCCTTATTAGTAGTCCTATTTTACTTATACTTTTCTTTTTCCCTGACTTTTTGCTGTCCATGTTTGGCGACAATTATATTTTGGCAAAAAACGCTTTTTTAGTTTTACTGATAGCTCAATTTTTTAATTCTATAACAGGACCCTCTGCCCTTTACTTAAATATGACTGGAAGGCAGAAAATATTAAATTTTATTTTGCTAATCTCTTTATTAATTAATGTAATATTAAATGTAATACTAATACCTAAATTTGGGATGGTAGGTGCAGCGTCTGCCACAACAATAAGTTTTGTTATATCTAAACTAATAGCCTCTGCAGTTGTCTTATATTTAGATAATGTGAAAACCTACATCTATTAGATCATGAAAAAGCCAAACTTTATTATTATGGGATTTCCAAAATGCGGCTCTACCGCATTACATTATTACTTAGATGCGCACCCAGAAATATACATGCCAAACCAAAAAGAATTACACTATTTTACTCAGCCATATATTTCGAAACTTAACCAAGGTGAGGGTGATGTTGCGGCCAAAGAAGGTCAAATCAAAACCACACATGCATATTTTAATTTATTTAAAGGAGTTAAAGGCGAGAAAGCGATAGGAGAAACCTCCCCTTCATATATAAATTATCCAGACTCTTTTAAGAACATAAACAAACACTTGTCGAACCCGAAAGTTATTATACTAATAAGAGACCCGGTAAAAAGAGCTTATTCAAATTATCTACACCTTTTAAGAGAGCAAAGGGAAACGAAAAATTTTAGTCAGTCTCTTGAGTTAGAAGACAAAAGAAAAGAGGAAGGATATTCAGACTTTTGGTATTATAAGTTCAACTCTTTTTATTATGATAAAATTATTAAAGCAAAAGAAGCTTTCACAGACGTATTAATTTTGACCCAAGAGGAATTGAACAAAAACACTAAAAAAACCATAGCAACAGCATATAGGTTTCTAGAAGTTGATGATGATTTCACCCCAGCGAACTTTAACAATAAATACAACAAGGGAGGTTTATACAAAAAAAATACAATAACGAATTTTGTGTTTAGACAAGGAAAAATAAAAAGCTTGATAAAAAAAGCATTTAATATTACTCCTTGGATGAAATCAATTAAAAACAACATCATCAGTAGGTATCAATATAAACCCGACCCAATAGATTCAGACCTACAAAATAAGCTAATTAAACTCTTTAAAAAAGATGTGCTTAAAATCACTGAAATTGGAGTAGATACAAGTCTTTGGGATGATAATTTTTTTAAATAATAAGTGAAAATAAACCTTAACATATTAAACATTTCTTTGTTTCTGATTTTGTCAGGAATCTTCTTCATGCCCTTTAACTCATGGGATGGGATACCTTTTTTAGGAGAGTATTACAGAGACTCCTGTGTGTTGTTTTTTATTGCCGCTTTTCTGATTTTACTGTTTAAGAAAAAAATAAAACTCCCATTTCATAGTCCAATATTTTATATTCTAGTAATATTTTTTCTTTGGGCGTTATTGTCAACAGCTTTAAACACTGAAACAGTTTCGCAATATTATTTTAAGCAAACAAGCGGAACGACAAGGTTTATTAGGCAATTTCTATCTCTTATTATAGCAGCTTTTATACTCCCAATTACATTTTATAATTGTTTTTTGAATTTTGAAACTGAAAAATTACTATATAAGATAAGAAGAGTGATTTACTATTCTTTTATTATAGTAATTATATATTCAATAGTTGAAGTTCTAATTGTGAAATTTAATTTACAGTTTTTAAAAAAACCCGTATTAAACCTATTTGATTACTTCCCTTTTGTTGATGCTAAAACAGACCTTAGACTCGGAAGAATTTCATCAGTTACATTTGAGCCCCCCGCACTAGGAACTTATTTGATCACTATTTTTTCTTGGATGTGCAGCTACATAATAACTTCTAAAAGTTACTACAAGCATATCCCCTCAATTGCAGTTATATTATTAGCTTTTATTTCAGGATCTAGGGCGGCATTTTTCATTATTTTAATTCAAGCAATTATATTTATAGCAGTTATTTCTCAGTCACAACAATACAGTAAATTGTTCACAAAGATTATAGTCGCTTTATCAATTACAATTTCTACAGGGCTTATAATATCAGCCCCTAAAATCATTAGCTATTTAGATAATGAAATACAGTCCTTTAAGCTAGATAATGCTGACCATTCTTTGTCTAACAAATCAAGATTTGGGATTCAATATGCGATGTATGAAGTGTTTTTAGAAAACCCTATTATAGGGGTGGGTTACGGCCAACAGGCATTTGAATCAAGATCTAAATATCCAAGCTGGGCAAAAAGAAATAACTGGGAGTTTAGGCTAAAATATTTAAATCAAAACAATAAAAGGTTTCCTCCAGGCTATAACCTATATCTAAGATTAGCTTCTGAAGTAGGGATTGTTGGAGTTGGTATATTTTTGTTATTTACAAGCTATATATTGATTTGGTGTTACAACAACATTAACTCTAAAAACAACTTGCTAGGGATAATAATTTTCATCTCAATTGTTGGCTTTCTTTTAAATTGGCTTAAGATGGATACTTTTAGAATTTATGGGTTTTGGATTTGCCTCGCGCTTATTTTTACATCAACAAAACCTATAAAAAATGAATAAAAAAATCATCATAACCTTACCTCACTTTAATAACCCTAAAGGGCTTTTAAAAACAATATTATCAATTAATGAAAGCATTACAATTGACATAATTATAGTTGATGACGGTAGCACCCATAAATTAGACGAAAAGGGCATTACATCAATTTATAAATACGGAAAAATATATTTTCAATATTTAGATAAAAATCAAGGAGTGGGTGTTGCGGCAAACGTTTGTTTAGATTTCGCAATAAAATTCAAATATGAACTAATTGCAAGACTTGATGCTGGGGACATTTGTTATAAAGACAAGTTTGGTAAACAAGTCCAATACTTAGAAAAAAACCCAGAAATTAAACTTCTTGGGACTTGGGCTAGAGTTCTTGACTCAAAGGGGAAACACCTATATGACCTAAAACACCCAATAGACTATAAGACAATAAAACAGAAAATGTATTTTAATAGTATGTTTTTAAATCCATCAGTCATGTTTTATTCTCACATACTAAATGAAGTCGGAGGCTATCCTTATAAGTACAGAAGAGCTGCCCAAGATTACGCTTTTTTCTTTAAAATAATAAAACGCTATAAAGCAGAAAATTATCCAGAAATATTATTGGATTATGTTACGTCTAACAGCTCTATTTCTAGAGTTAAGAGAAAGTTACAGGTTTATCATAGAATTAGAATTATTTTAGATAATTTTTATTTTGGCATAATTCCAATTTATGCAATTGTTAGAAATTTAATATTACTAATAATACCTATAAATATTCTTACATTTATTAAATCAAAATTATATAGATGAAAGTTACTTTAGACAATATATATACTGTTTTATTTTCAGTTCTTTGTTTTTCGTTAGCTTTTATTGGTGATAGGTTTTACGCTATCCCTAATGGGATTAATATTTCTTTAGTATTAATATTCCCCTTTTTGGTAAACAAACAAAAGTTTATTAATCACATTGTCAAAAAACCAATTGTTTGGTTTGCTGTTTTCTTGTCTTTTATCTTGGTTAAGTCAGTATTATTAGGACATTTTTTAGAGGACATTTCTGTAATTAAAAAATTATCACAAGCCCTACTTCTTCTTATTCTATCGTGTGGGTTAAAACCAAAAAGTACAGAGACCTTAAAGTCTGGAATTGTTTTAGGGACATTCATTGCTGTAATTTATTCTTTAATCAAGATTGGTATAATAGTCATACAAACTACTACTTTTAATTTTGCAAAAGGGCCAATAATAAACGAAACGCTACCTGTTCAAAGATTATACTTAGGGTTGTTATGTACAATAAGTTTAATACTTGTTATAGAGAAGTTTTTTAAAAATCGTCAAAAATTAAATTTATTTTTAGCAGTACTATTTACCTTATTTGTTTTTTTAATAGCAGCAAGGATAGCAATTATTTCAGTTTTAATTGTAATAATATACTATGTTTTCATAATGATAAAAGCTAAATATAAATACATTTTTTTATTGTTAATAATATCCACAACCTCTATGGTAGTACTCTTAAACAACAATTTATCTAAAAGAATACTCCATTTAGACGACACTTTTAGAGAAAGCTATGTAGATAAAATCGCAATGCACGAGCCCCGATTTTTAATTTGGAAATACTCTTACGAAGCACTTCAAAGTACTAATTTGTTTCTAGGTAACGGGTTTAATCGAACAGAGGAAAAGTTAGTTTCTAGTTATAAAAAAATACCGCAATTAAAAAAGAGAGCCTGGTTTATTAATAAGAGATTTAATACCCACAACCAATATATAGACATCGCTTTAAGCCAGGGGTTTATCGGTCTCTCGCTTTTTTTAATCTTTCTTTTCCAACTCTTTGTTATAGCTAAAAAATCACATTCAGACCTTTTATTATTGTTAAGCGCTTTGATATATATGTTAGTTTACAATAATTTTCATAGAGTAATTGGAGTTTACATATTTTCACTGATTTTTATTTTTATTTTAGAAAAATCGAATTACCAAAAATTAAAAAAATGAAAAAATTAATTGTTGTTGATTGGCTAGACAAGTATGGCGGCGCAGAAAGAGTTATTTCTTCTCTAACAACTATATTTCAGTTTGACACGTGTTATACTTTAGTTAACCTAATGTCTAAACAAGATCAGAATCAAGTTTTTTCTGAAAAAAAAACAATAATCAAAAATTCTCCACTTCAGTTATTAAAAAGAAAGTTCAGATACCTGTTTTTTTTATTCCCATATTTTATCAGAAAGATGAAAGTTAACACAAATGTTAGACTGATTTTTTCATCATCATTTTCTGTTTCTAAGGGAATAAAAAAATCTAGCTCCGAGCAAATTCACATTTCATACATTCAGGCAAGAAATCAAAGGTACTTGTGGGATACAGAAGGTGTTTATTTTGGAGAATTTAGCAGATTTTTATTATCCCCTCTTTTAAGTTTTTTAAAAAAAACAGATATAAAACAGGCTTCAAATCCAGATTATTTAATAGCCAATTCTAAGTTTGTTCAAAGATGGATAAAAGAAAATTATAAACTGAACTCACAAGTAATTTACCCCCCAGTTGATGTGGATAAATTTATACTCGAAAGAAACAAAAAAAACTACTTCGTTACTGCCTGTAGGCTTGAGCCATACAAAAGAGTTGATTTAATAGTTAAGGCATTTAATAAAATTGAAGATCAACTAATAATTGTAGGGTCGGGCTCACAGAAGAAATATTTACAAAAAATTGCAGCTTCAAACATCACGTTTATAGACTACTCAGACTCTTCTGTAGTCTTTGAATATGTAAGCAAAGCAAAAGCCTTTATACACGCAGGAATTGAAGATTTCGGCATCGCTCCTGTAGAAGCACAGGCATGTGGCACCCCAGTCATAGCCATTAAAAAAGGGGGGTTAAAAGAAACTGTAATTGAGAACAAGACAGGAGTATTTTTTGAAACCCAAGATGATGAGGCAATTTTAAAGGCAATAAATCGTTTTAATAAAATTGACTTTGATTATGAATTCATAAGAAATCATTCATTAAAGTACAGCACCTCAAATTTTGAATCAAAAATCAAGGAATTTGTTGAATCAAAAACAAAAAATGATAAAATCTAAAACAACAAGATACTCTGGATTAATAACCCCGCTTTCATATTTTATTGATTTAGTTATAATAAACTTCATATCATTTCAGATATTTACACTTTTTTTATATCAAGAATTTGAATTAAAGCATGCTTTAACATTATCTGCATCATGGGTTTTAATATCCGTGTTTAACAGATTTTACTATATTTACAGATACACAAATGCTCTTCGGATACTTAATTTATTATTAAATCAAATTATATTATTTACATTATCTGTTTTTGCTTTTTCTGGCTTGTTCCCAGGATTAAACCTAGAGCCGATTTTAATCTTCAAAATGTTGTTTTCACTTTCTACTTTGATAGCAATAGTTAAGTTATTCACCTACTACTCAATTAAAAAATTTAGATCGTATTTTGGAGGAAATTACAGAAAAACCATCATAATAGGGAGCGATATAGATTCCCAAAATTTAGAGCTGTTTTTCAACTCAACCAAAGAAGCAGGCTATTTGCATAAGAAAACTTTTTTATCGCTAACACAAAAATCGCTCGATCAATGTCTTGAATTTGTAAAGGAAAATGAAATTGATGAAATATATTGCTCACTAGAAGAGGTTAAAGACACTGAGCTTAAGAGTTTGATTAAGTTTGCAGATAATAACTTAAAAACCATTAAGTTTATTCCAAACACAACAAAGTTAAGTTCCAAGAAACTTATTTATGAAAACTATGGCGCACTACCTGTATTGTCTTTAAGAAAAGTGCCGCTGCAAGATTCTGTTAATCAGTTTTTCAAAAGAGCTGGAGATATCGCAATCTCAATATTTGTCATAGTTTTTGTTTTGAGTTGGCTAATTCCAATCATAGCCTTATTTATTAAAAAAGAATCGAATGGTCCTGTTTTCTTTAAGCAAATTAGAAATGGAATTAATTATGAAGAGTTTTATTGTTATAAATTTAGATCTATGATTGTTAATGAAAATGCTCATAAATTACAAGCAACAAGAGAAGATTCACGAGTAACAAATTTTGGTAAATTCTTAAGAAAGTCTAGCCTAGATGAAATGCCTCAGTTTATTAATGTCTTGCTGGGAGACATGTCTGTGGTTGGCCCAAGACCTCACATGATTAAAGAAAATGATAAGTACTACAATACCGTAAATAAATACATGTTACGACATGTAATTAAACCAGGAATTACTGGACTAGCACAAGTAAGCGGGTATCGTGGTGAAATTCAAAAAGAAACAGATATAATTAACAGAATAAAGTTTGATATATTTTATTTAGAAAATTGGTCCTTATTGCTAGATGTTAAAATTATATTTAGGACTATAATAAACGCTATTAAAGGAGAAGATAAAGCATATTAGTTCTGCTTTTATTTTTTTTAATAATTATAGAAGCTTTATTTTTACAAAAAAAAATCAATGAATATATTAATTCTTGGCTCTGGAGGAAGAGAACATGCTTTTGCTTTAAAAATCGCCCAAAGTAAACTTAGCGATAAACTATATGTTGCTCCAGGAAATTCAGGGACTCAGAATATAGCTAAAAACATTTCAATAAACATCAATGATTTCAATGAGGTAAAAAAGACTGTTCTTGAATTAAACATAGAAATGGTAATTGTAGGCCCTGAAGACCCTTTAGTTAATGGAATTCATGATTTTTTTGCAGATGACAGCGAAATAAATTCAATAATAGTTATTGGCCCAAAGCAAATGGCTGCTAAACTAGAAGGAAGTAAAGACTTTGCAAAAGAGTTTTTAATGCGACACAATATTCCAACAGCAGCTTATGCCACTTTCACAAAACAAAATTTAAACGAAGGCTATGAGTTCTTAAGCTCTTTAAGACCACCTTATGTACTTAAGGCCGATGGTCTAGCAGCAGGAAAAGGAGTTTTGATCCTAGAGAGTCTACAAGATGCAAAGAGCCAGTTAAGAGAGATGTTAATAGGAGAAAAATTTGGGGAAGCAAGCTCTAAAGTAGTAATTGAAGAGTTTTTAGATGGGATAGAATTAAGCTGCTTTGTAATTACCGATGGTGAAAACTACAAAATCTTACCAACAGCTAAAGATTACAAAAGAATAGGAGAAGGAGAGACCGGCTTAAACACGGGCGGTATGGGGGCTATATCACCGGTTCCATTTGCTAATAAAAGCTTGTTGTCTAAGATAGAAAAAACTATTATTAGACCAACAATGGACGGGCTTAAAAAAGACAATATTGAATACCAAGGGTTTATATTTATAGGGTTGATTAATGTAAACAATGAGCCAAAAGTTATTGAATATAACGTTCGAATGGGAGACCCTGAAACAGAAGCTGTATTCCCTAGAATTCAAAATGATTTTGTAGAAATTTTTCAGTCATTTAAAAATAAAACACTAGATGAGATTAATATTAAAATTGACGAAAGAGCATCAGCTACGGTTGTTTTAGTTTCTGGAGGGTATCCAAATAAATATAAAAAAGGGCTTAAAATAACAGGTATAGATGAGGTTATCAACTCAACAGTTTATCATGCAGGATCAATCCAAAAGGGAAAGGACATATATACAAATGGCGGAAGGGTATTAGCAGTCACTTCTTTTGGCAATAACTTTAAAGACGCGCTTAATAATTCATACCAGAGCGCTTCTAAAATTAATTTTGAAGGGATGTACTACAGAAAAGATCTAGGATTCGATTTATAAAAATGAATGAGCAGAAATTGATTTATCTTCCTCACTGTTGTCATCAAATTTTTTCAATTGAAGCATCCAATATGTAAATGCACAAATAAACACAGCTATAGAAATCCATGTCATGAAATTAGAAAGCCACCAGTTATCAGCCTCTAAAAATCTTAAAAAATCAAATGGGAATAAAATATAATTTAGAAACAAATCTTGAATTCCATAAAATAAATCACGCATATTCTTTATATATTATTTTTACCTTGCAAATATACAAACTCTTTAGATGATAGCAACTTTTTTTACAAAATCAAACCCTATTCATTATATATTAGCGTTTATATACTTAATGCTCTTGTTTTATATTAAGGGTAGTCACGATTTTTCATCTTTGTTTTCCTTAGTCCTATTATTAATTTCTGTATTTTTTGTTAATTTTATTATTAGCAAAAACACACTTAATAAAAATAATAATTTCGGAATTGTAGCAATTTGTTTTTTTATTGGACTCTTTATTGAAGAGCTTCAGTCATATGATTTATTATTTTCAAATATTTTCTTGCTTTTAGCACTTAGAAGAATTTACAGCATTAGATCACCCCTTAAGATAAATAAAAAAGTTTTTGACGCTGCTTTTTGGATTTTAATGAGCTCTATATTTTACACCCCAATTCTACTATTTTTTATTTTATTATTAATTACTATGCTTTTGTATTCCCATTTTAATCCAAAGACTATTTTAATAATTATTTTTGCTATAATTTCTGGCTCATCTTTTATATACTGTCTAGAAATTATTAATTCAGGCTATTTTTCATTATTTGAATTTATAAACATTTCTCTTTTCGAAATAACAACAAATGGAATTTATCTTCTCTCTTTTAATGATAATTCCTTTATTGATTTCAAATGGAGTTTTAAAATTGTAATACTTTTAGTGTTTTTAACAGGCTTCACATCACTTTATATATGGAATGGACTTGTTAAAACCAACGAAAGAAGAAGGTCTATTACTTTAGTTCTTTTCACAACAGTTTTGTCATTAATTATTGTACTTAACAACTTAAATTCTGCCGCATTTGTTTTTTTATTACTGCCAATAATAGTTATTTTCACAAGCTGTTTGGAAAGGTCTAAAAGCTCGATAATTAGGAATTTAATTTTGTCTATAAGTATTCTTTTGCCTTATCTTTCTGTTCTATTTTAATTACTTTTGTGTATATAATAAAATATAATTTATGAAAATTGAAATTTCAAATGGTGAACTTTTAGATAAACTATCTATACTGGAGTTAAAGTTAAAAAACATTACAGATGAAAATAAATTAATAAATGTTCGATCTGAATTTGAAGAACTTAGTCCTTTAGTTCAACAAATTTTCAAGAAAAAAGCTGTAGGTATTAACGAATTATATTTAAAACTTTCAGAAATAAACGGTAATCTTTGGGAAATAGAAGATGACATAAGACAATGTGAAAGAGACAAAAAGTTTGACTCAAAATTTGTTCAGTTAGCTAGGGACGTATACTTCACTAATGATATTAGATCTGAACTAAAAAAAGAAATTAATATTTTGACCAAATCTGGACTAATTGAAGAAAAGTCATATGAAGATTACTCTTAAATAATTATGAAAAAGTCTAAACACATCCTAATAATTAGACTTTCAGCAATGGGTGATGTAGCGATGACGGTCCCTGTTTTAAGAGAGTTAACAAAAACGAATCCAAGCTATAAAATCTCTATTTTAACAAATTCCCAATATTTTTGTTTTTTTAGAAAATTCAAGAATTTTAATTTAATTCAGTTCGACAAAAAGCAAAGACATAAAGGTTTGACAGGGATTGTAAGGCTTTATAGAGAGCTTAAGAAGCTAGAAATAGATTATGTTATTGACCTTCATGATGTGTTAAGAACAAAATTCCTAAAACTATTATTTAATATTCCCTTTTATCAAATTGATAAAGGAAGACTTGAAAAACAGAAATTAATTTCTGGTGAAGTTTTTAAGCCCTTAAAAAACACTCATCAAAGGTATAGAGATGTTTTTAACAACTTAGGTATTCTGATTAAGCCTATAACAAGCTCAAAAATTGATAAAGTAGATATTTCATGTTTAAAAATAAGCTCACAAAACAAGTCAACCAAAACAATTGGAATAGCTCCTTTTGCAGCCCACAAAGGAAAAACATATTCTATTAAGCTAATGGAAGAAGTAATTAAAACGCTCGCTATTGACTTCCATGTTTTTTTGTTTGGAGGGGGTGAAAAAGAAGAAATTGAGTTAGATGAGCTGTCGAATAAGTACCCGAATGTTGTTAATCTTGCTAATAAATACTCCTTAGATCAGCAGATGGATGTGATTTCTAATTTAGAAATTATGATTTCTATGGATTCTTCAAATGGACATGTTGCTGCTTTGTTAGGGGTTAAAGTGTTGACGATATGGGGGCTTACCCATCCATATGCGGGGTTTAGTCCCTACGGACAAAGTAAAGAAAATAATATTTTGGTTGATAGATCTTTATTTCCAAAAATACCAACATCAATTTATGGAAATAAAAGTCCTGCTGGTTATGATAATGCAATTAACACAATAACAACTCAAGAAATAATCAATAGAGTTAGAGAACTGATCTAAACATCATCAAAATCCACCTCTAGTGTGTCCGAAACAGGAATAGCTTGACAAGCTAAAATTAAACCATCCGAAACTTCAGAATCAGTCAACACTGTATTTTTTAACATTTTAATATCTCCATTTTTTAATCGGCCAATACAACTTCCACAAACTCCACCACTACAAGAATAAGGCGCGTCTATGTCATTATCTAAAGCTGAATCAAGGACAGTTTTCTCTTTAGTAGATTTTATTTTTGTAGTGTAATCGTCTACAGTATAAATAATTTCAACACCCCCCTTGTCAGTAGTAACGAATTTATTTTCTTCAGAGCTTTTAAATAGTTCATAACAAATGTTTTCATTTAAAACATTGTTCATTTCTAAACCAGCCTTAACTTCAAAGAGCATTTTTTCTGGGCCACATATGTAAATTTTATTATTATGTAAATTTTCAAAACCTATTAGATTAGAGATATTTGAGCTGTTAATTCTTCCAAAATAGTGCTTTTCAATTTCAATTTTAGTATAAACTAAATTAAGAAACAACCTGTCCGGATAATCCTCCTTTAATTTGATTAGGTTTGAAAGAAACATAGTTTCTTCAGGAGACTTATTAGAGTAAATTAAAAAGAACTTGTTAGACCCCTCAAATAAAGTAGTTTTTAGCATTGACATAATTGGGGTTATTCCACTACCAGCAGCTATACCAATTGTGTCTTCAGCCAAATTATTGTCTAAAATAAACTTACCTCTAGGTGTTGAGACCATAATTACATCTCCAATATTAATTGAGTTGTTTAAAAAGGAAGAAGCATAACCCTCAGGAATTTCCTTAATTGCAATTGATAATACTTCATTTTTAGAAGAGCAAATGGAGTAATCTCTTAATACTTCCTTATTGTCTATTAATAACTTTAGAGAAACATATTGTCCAGGCAAATAATTAAAAAAACTAATTAGATCTTGCGATACATTAAAAGAAATAACAACAGAACTTGAAGTTTCTTTTTTAATATTTTTAACTTTTAAATTGTGAAAAACGGACATTTTTTTTATTTTCAAAGATAGTATTGCAATTGTATTAATTCAAACATATAAAATAAAATTATGATTATTTTATTGATGTTATATACAATTTATATAAATTAATCGTTGTTAATTTACACTTTAAACTGTCAATTGAAAAATATCACACAAAATATTAGTTTAATCTTAATTGCGATTGCTTTATTAGGAAGTTGTTCTAGAAAAAAAGACAAGTTTTTAAATAGAGAGTTTCACTCACTTACCACGCAGTACAACTACTTATTTAATGGAAATAATTTATTAAATCAAGGTAAAGAGGAGGTTGACCAATCTGTGTTTGATAATTACTGGGAGTTATTACCTATTGAAAAAACAATTGTAAAAGAAGATAAAAAACCACTTAAATCAGACGAAACAGAATCCAGTTTATTTTCTCAAGCTGAAGAGAAAGCTGTAATGGTAATACAGAAGCACTCAATGAATATTGGCGGTAAAGAAAAAAATCCAGAAATGGATGAAGCCTACTTCCTTTTAGGGGAATCAAGATATTACGACCAGCGTTTTATTCCCGCACTAGAAGCGTTCAATTATATTTTATTTAAATATCCAATGAGTGAGCTTGTTAATAAAGCTAAAATATGGAGAGAAAAAATCAATATAAAACTGAATTATAATCAATTAGCAATTGACAATTTAAATAAAGTAAAAAACAAAGGCAGGTTGTCAAAAGTTGATATTGCTGGTTTAAACAGCGTGTTGTCTCAAGCTTACTTAAACTTAAAAAATCTAGATAGTGCGAAGCGCTATCTAAAAATTGCATCAACTAAAACAACGAACCTAAACAAGAAATCTAGACATTTTTTTATTTTAGGTCAGTTATATAAAAAGCTTAACAAAACAGATAGCTCAACCGTTTTTTTTGATAGAATTATTAATTTACACAGAAAAGTGCCAAGAGAATATTATGTATATTCTTTCATAGAGAAGTCGAAAAATTATGATAATAAGAACAGTGCAATAACAGAGCTTGTAGAGCTGGAAAAAGACATTGAAAATAAAGATTATTTGAGTATTATCTTTCATCAAACAGCTAATTTATATCTGGAATTAAAGCACGACAGCACTGCAATCAATTATTATAACAAATCAATTAAAAGCCCAGGGAAAGATTATTTAATTAATATTAAAAATTACAATATACTAGCAGATTATTATTTTGACAATAACGAATATGTAACATCCGCTGCGTATTATGACAGTACACTTTTAAGTATTAAGAATAATAAAAGGCTCTTTAGAAAAATTAGTAAGCGAAGAGCTAGTTTAGATGATGTTATTTATTATGAGTTATCAGCTAAGAACAGTGATAGCATTCTGAATTTAGTAAAAATGTCAGAGGCTGAAAGAATTGTTTTTTTTAATAATCATATAGATAAATTAAAGGATAAATTAAAAGAGGAAGAAGAAGCTATTGAAAATAAAAACGAAAATATTTTTTCTGTTTCAAAGAAAAATGATCTAACAACTAAAGGGGCTTTATTTTATTTTTATAACCCCACAGCAGTAGCATATGGAAAAAATGAATTCAAAAAAATATGGGGAGATAAAAAACTAACCGAAAATTGGAGAAATGGTCAAAATAATGAGACCTCCAACTCTTTAAAAATAAATGAAAAAGAGAATCCAAAGGCCGAAACTACTTTTGATTTAGAAGGCTACTTAAATGCAGTTCCAAATTCTCCAGCAGTTATCGACAGCATATATAAGCAGTTAAATTATTCGTATTTTCAGCTGGCATCTATTTACAGTAGTAAATTCTTAGAATATGAGCTGTCAAACAAAAGGCTACAAAAGATAGATTTTAATAGAAACAAAGAGAAACTTGTCTTACCTGCAAAATATTTGAATTATAAAAACTGTATTATACTGGGGCTGATTAGTGATGCAGAAAGTATAAAAATTGAGATCATCCGATCCTACCCTAGATCCAAATATGCAGAAATATTAAACAATCCAGATTCGTATTCTGGCTCAGATTTGGACAACATAACACAGATATACGCGGATTTATTTAAAGATTTTCAAAACCAACAATACTTAGGGTTAATATCAGATCTGGACAAGCTTATTTCTATCTACGAAACACACCCTTTAGTGCCAAAAATGCAATTACTAAAAGCTTCTGCCGTTGCTAGAATTGAAGGGTTTGAAAACTACAAGATATTATTAGAATTTATAGTTGCAAACTATCCTAACTCAATTGAAGGAAAGGAAGCGAAAATAGTACTTAACGAAGTGATTCCATTAATTGAAAACACTGAATTTGAAGAGTTTTCTAAAAGCGAAAATTTTAAAATAATTTATTCTTTTCCAAAAGAAAAAAACAAAGAAATTGAGTTGTTTAAAAAAGAATTAATCTTAGCTGTTAATGATTTAAAAAACATTGAATTAAGCTCATCTATAGATGTTTACGATAATAGCACTACATTTGTTGTATTACACGGACTTAAAAGTTTTGATGGAGCAAAGGGTTTAAATATCATTTTAGAAAAAAACAAAAACGTTACGAACGACTCTTCGTTTGTCATTTCTTCTGAAAATTATCAAACCCTTCAAATCCACAAAAATTTGAGTGTATATCTAAATAATAATTTATAAATTTATGTTTACAGAATCTAAAAAAGAAAAAAACATGTCAGCATCAACGACTCAACAAAACATGATTACTCAAGGAACTTCTTTTGTAGGAGACTTAACAAGTGAGACAGGATTTAGAATTGAAGGAACTGTTCACGGCACAATTAAAACATCTGGCAAAGTTGTTGTTGGTAAAACAGGAGTAATTAACGGTACATTAGAAGGTGTTAACGCAGATTTTGAAGGTGGTTTTTCTGGTAAACTAAAGCTTAGCGGCACTTTGACTTTAAAGGCTTCTGCTTACGTCGAAGGAGAGGTTGAGGCAGTTAAGTTGGCTGTTGAGCCAGGAGCAACTTTTAATGCAAATTGTAGCATGAAAGGTGGCGTTAAAGAATTAAACAAAGGTGAGCAGCAAAAAATCATATCGAAAACAGAAAAAACAGCTTAATAAATTCGCTCAATTTTCAGGTTTAGCATTTCAAATGGTTGCTATTATATCTCTAGGCACTTTCCTGGGCTACAAAATTGATATGCACTTTGAAATAACTAAAAGTGTTTTTACAATAATTCTATCTCTTTTATCAATCGGATCCTCTCTGTTATATGTAATTTATAAATCCAAGGAAATTTAAAGTTAAAATGGGTAAAAATAACAGTTTCTATTACCGGTTAATTTTGCTTTCACTTTCCTTATTTGCAATTAACACCGCATTCAACAGTTTTGTTTATGAAATACTATTTATAATACCTCTTTGGAAAATACATGTTTTTAATGCCGCTTTAGTTTTGATGTCTTACTGGACTCTATACTGGGTTGAAAAAACAAAATTTAACATCTTAACGGCTTTTATTGTTGCCTCTATTAATAAAATGCTTATAAGTATTATATTTCTTTCCCCAGCATTTGATTCAAATGGAAATAAAGAAGGCTTAATATTAACTTTTTTTACAATCTATTTTGTTTTTCTATTTTTTGAAATTACTTCATTAAAAAAAATCTTTCTTAGCGAGAATCATTCTTAATTTTTTATTTGAAATTTGAATTTATGTATGTACATTTGCAACCAAATTTATAGGATTAATTTAGGAACATTAAAAACCGTATTATTAAATTGAAAAATTTTGTTTTTTTATTATTTATTTTTTCATTCTCTGCTAGTTTTTCTAGCACAGTAGAAAGCAGTGAAAACTCTGAAGAATTTAATGTGACAGACATGATTATGCACCACATAAAGGATTCACATGAATTTCACATTTTAGACTGGAATGGTAAAGGTGTTTCTATTCCTCTTCCAGTTATACTATGGACAGAACAAGGGTTAGTAACTTTTCTTTCATCCGAATTTCATCATGATGATGACGCAAAGGAAGTTGTTACTATAAAAGGGCAATCTTTTGTAAAGTTCCACGAGGAAATATATTACGCTAATTCAGAGCCAAACTCTTCTGGTCAATATGTTCTTTTAGGCATAGACACTCACCCTACTAACTCCAAACCATTAGACTTCTCAATAACCAAGCTAGTATTTTCAATGTTCTTGTCTATCATACTTTTATTATTAATATTTGGAATATCTGCTAGAAATTACCGTAAATCAGAGAAAGGACTCCCAAAAGGCATCGCAAAATTCACAGAACCTCTAGTTTTATTTATTAGAGATGAGGTTGCAATTCCTAATATTGGAGAAAAGCATTATAAAAAATACATGCCATACCTGTTGACCTTATTTTTCTTTATTTGGATCAATAACTTAATGGGTCTTATCCCATTTTTCCCTTTTAGCGCAAACCTTAGTGGAAACATAGCATTTACAGCTGTGCTAGCGGCCATTACTTTTGCGATTACAACGCTCGTAGGAAATAAAAATTACTGGAAACATATTTTCTGGATGCCAGGTGTTCCAGTTCCAATGAAATTATTTTTGGCACCAATCGAATTTATGGGAATTTTTATTAAACCCATTTCATTAATGATTAGACTTTTTGCAAATATTTCTGCAGGTCATATTATAGTATTAAGTTTAATATCATTAATATTTATTGCTGAAACAGTTTGGATCGCTCCGGCATCTTTATTCTTTTCAGTTTTCATTAGTGTAATAGAAATTTTAGTAGTAGCCATACAGGCATATATATTTACCATGCTGTCCGCATTGTATATCGGCGCAGCAATGGAAGAACATGAACATTAATTAATTTTTAAATTTTTAACTATGAGTTTATTATTATTACAAGAAGTAGCAGTTGCAAATTACGGACCTTTAGCAGCAATTGGTGCTGGACTAGCAGCCGTAGGAGCTGGAATTGGAATTGGAAAAATCGGTGGAGCTGCTATGGAAGCAATGGCTCGTCAACCAGAAATGCAAGGAAAACTACAAGGTTCTGCAATTGTATTAATAGCCTTCGTTGAGGCTGTTGCACTATTTGCAGTTGTTGTATCTCTTATAAAGTAATAAAAAAATAGAGTGTAGTGTATTATACTACACTCTATTAAATTTTTATTAAAAAAATATTAAAACCTAACAATATGGATTTAGTTACACCCGATGTGGGTCTATTATTTTGGACTTTTGTATCATTTGCTATTTTATATTTCTTATTGAAAAAATTTGCATGGAAGCCTATATTAGGTTCGGTTAATGAAAGAGAACAATCTATTCATGAAGCTCTTTTAGCTGCAGAAAAGGCAAAAAATGAAATGCAAAATCTTAAGTCTGATAACGAAAAGATTTTAAAAGAAGCAAAAGTTGAACGTGAAAACATGCTAAAAGATGCTAGAGAAATTAAAGCTAAATTAATCTCAGAAGCAGAGAATCAAGCAAAAATTCAAGCTTCAAAATTAATTGAGTCAGCACAGATCGCTATTCAAAATGAAAAAAATTCAGCAATGAATGAGCTTAAACAAACTGTTGTTGAGCTTTCTATCGGTATTGCAGAAAAAGTTATCTCTAATGAACTAGAAGATAAAAACAAGCAATTAAAAGTTGTTGAAACAATGTTGAACGAGGCGTCTTTAAATAATTAAAATGAAACAATCCAGAGCAGCAATAAGGTATGCGAAAGCAGTTTTTTCATTAGCAAATGAGAGTAACATTTCATCTAATGTCTACAAAGACATGCTGTTTTATATAGATTTCTCAAAGAGTGATAGCTCTTTTTCAGCGATGTTAGCTAATTCTGTTATTAATTTAAAAGCTAAACAGGATATTATCTTATCACTAAACACCCAGACTTGCGATTTATCAAAGGATCTAATTGGGTTGTTAATTAAAAACAAAAGGCTCTCTATATTTGTAGATGTTGCAAATTCTTATAAATCCTTATATGAACAAAGCAACAACATGACTAAAGCGATTGTTATTACAGCGCTCCCAATTACCGAAGACATAAAACAGTCTGCCTTAAATAAAATTAATTATATATCTAACAAAACTGTAGCAATACACAATATAATAGATAAAAACATATTAGGAGGCTTTATCCTTCGCTATGAAGGGAAAGAGTATAACGCTAGCCTATCAAACAAATTACAAAAAATTAAAAAAGAACTTACATAAAGGTTATTAACCAAAAATATCAAAATGGCAGAAGTAAATCCAGCTGAAATATCAGCAATCTTAAAGCAACAACTTTCGAATCATGATGCTAATATATCATTTGATGAAATAGGAACAGTATTAACAATAGGAGATGGAATTGCACGTGTATACGGCTTATCTAACGTTCAGTATGGTGAATTAGTAGAGTTCTCAAACGGAATTGAAGGAATTGTACTAAACCTAGAAGAAGATAATGTAGGGGTTGTTCTTTTAGGAGCATCTAATGACATTAAAGAAGGAGATACAGTAAAAAGAACAAATAGAATTGCTTCAATACAAGCGGGAGAAGGTATTGTTGGAAGAGTGGTTAATACTCTTGGATTACCAATAGACGGAAAAGGACCAATACAAGGAGAGCTATATGAAATGCCTTTAGAAAGAAAAGCTCCAGGAGTAATATTTCGTCAACCAGTTAATGAACCTTTACAAACTGGAATAAAATCAATCGATGCCATGATTCCTGTTGGAAGAGGTCAAAGAGAATTAGTAATAGGAGATAGACAAACAGGAAAAACAACTGTTTGTATAGACACTATTTTGAATCAAAAAGAATTCTATGATGCAGGAGAGCCTGTATATTGTATTTATGTTGCCATAGGACAAAAAGCTTCAACTGTTGCTGCTATAGCAAAAGTTTTAGAAGATAAAGGAGCATTAGCTTACACAACAATTGTTGCTGCAAACGCTTCTGACCCTGCAGCAATGCAGGTATATGCACCTTTCACAGGAGCATCAATCGGAGAATACTTTAGAGATACTGGTAGACCAGCATTAATTGTATATGATGATTTATCTAAGCAAGCAGTTGCTTACCGTGAAGTATCTTTATTACTTAGAAGACCTCCGGGACGTGAAGCTTATCCAGGAGATGTGTTTTACTTACACTCTAGGTTATTAGAAAGATCTGCAAAAGTTATTGCAGATGACAATATAGCAAAAGAAATGAATGATTTACCAGCGTCATTAGTGCCTATTGTTAAAGGAGGAGGCTCTCTTACTGCTTTACCAATTATCGAAACTCAGGCTGGAGATGTATCAGCATACATTCCTACAAATGTTATATCAATTACTGACGGACAAATATTCTTAGAATCAGATTTATTTAACTCAGGTGTTAGGCCTGCAATTAATGTAGGGATTTCTGTTTCAAGAGTTGGAGGATCTGCTCAAATTAAATCTATGAAAAAAGTAGCAGGAACATTAAAGCTAGATCAAGCTCAATTTAGAGAGTTAGAAGCTTTTGCTAAATTTGGATCTGATCTTGATGCAGCTACTCTTAACGTAATAGAAAAAGGGAGACGAAATGTAGAGATATTAAAACAAGCTCAAAACGATCCATTTACTGTAGAAGATCAAGTTGCAATAATTTATGCAGGATCAAAAAACTTACTTAGAAATGTTCCAGTTGAAAAAGTTAAGGAATTTCAAAATGATTACTTAACCATTCTTAGAACTAAGCACCAGGATGTTTTAAACGAACTTAAACGAGGAAAGTTAACGGACAATGTAATTCAAACCCTCCAGGCAGTTTCTAAAGATTTATCAGACAAATATTAATTTTATAGTATGGCTAACCTAAAGGAAATAAGAAATAGAATTGCATCCGTATCATCAACAATGCAGATAACTAGCGCCATGAAAATGGTTTCGGCTGCCAAGCTAAAAAAAGCCCAGGACGCCATCACAGCAATGAGGCCTTACTCAAACAAGCTAACAGAAATTTTACAAAGCTTAAGCTCTTCTATAGATTCCGACAATAAGTTTGCTCAAAAGCGTCAAGTTAAAAGAGTTCTTATCGTATCAATCACCTCTAATAGAGGTCTGTGCGGAGGGTTCAATTCAAATATTTTTAAAAAATCGACTGAATTAGCAAACTCAGTTTATAATAACTGCGATGTGTCTTTTGTTGCAGTGGGTAAAAAAGGAAATGATTTCCTTCGAAAGAACCTTAACGTAGTATCAACTCATATTGATATTTTTGATAATTTAAATATGAGTAGCGTTTCGCTAATTGCCGAATCATTAATGTCAAAGTTTATCAACGAAGAATTTGATAAAATTGAGATTGTATATAACAAATTTAAAAATGCCGCTACTCAGATTGTTGTTAACGAACAATTTCTCCCTATTTCAGAAGTTGAAGATAAATCAAACAATAATTTAGACTATATTTTTGAACCTTCAAAAACTGAGATTATAGATGAGTTAATACCCAAATCCTTAAAAAACCAACTCTTCAAAGCTATTAGAGACTCCTGGGCAAGTGAGCATGGGGCCAGAATGACAGCAATGCACAAGGCTACAGATAATGCAACTGATTTGAGAGATCAGCTAAAGTTAACATACAACCAAGCTAGGCAGGCAGCAATTACAAATGAAATATTAGAAATAGTTGGAGGGGCCGAAGCTCTTAACAATTAGAATCTCTAAAAATTCAACTTACTTTGATAGCTTTAATTAAAAGCTTATTTTTAAGATAAATATTTGAATTTGAACAAACTAAAGTCAGCTTTTAAACAAACTGTTGTTTATGGAATAGCTACAGTATTCCCTAGAGTAGTTAGTGTTCTATTAGTCAGATTACACACTGATAAATCTGTACTTGAGGACATATCTGATTATGGAGATTTGTCGATTATCTTTTCCTATATAATTTTATTTAATGTGCTCCTTTCCTATGGCCTAGAAACAGCTTTTTTTAGATTCTTTAACTCTTATAAAAATAAACTGAGCGTAGTCAGCACTTCCTCAATATCTATAATAATAACATCAGCTTTGTTTTTAGTTTTAGGTATTTTTTTTACAGATCAAATTTCAACTTTGATAGGGATTAGGGCAGATTATTTGAGTTTAGTTCTTTGGATTTTAGTTTTAGACTCATTAGTAGTTATTCCATTTGCTTATTTAAGAGTCAAAGACAATGCTATAAAATACACCATCATTAAAATATTTAATGTCGTTGTTAATGTGTCGCTAAATATTTTCTTTTTAGTTATTGTTAAAAACTATTACACCCAGATTGCAGTTCTAGAATTTTTTTATTTAGACAATTTTGAAATAAACTACATCTTTATTTCTTTACTTATTTCTAGCGCTCTTACTTTTTTAGCAATGAGCAGTTTTTATTTAAGAATCAAATATAAAATTGATTATAACTTACTTAAAAAAATGTTGAAATATTCACTTCCAATTTTACTTGCAGGATTTGCATATTCTATCAATGAAAGTTTTGACAAAATATTGTTAGATTACTTCGAAGTTGATAAGTCCCAAATCGGAATGTATGCCGCTTGTTATAAATTAGCGCTATTTATCAGCCTATTCTCAACAGCTTTTAAGTTAGGTATTGAACCTTTTATTTTTAGCCACGCAAAGAATAGTTCTGCCGAAAAAATATATGCTTTAATTTTAGAAATATTTGTAATTATAAGTTCATTTATCTTAGTAACTATTGTAGTATTTATTGATGTATTAAAAGTTGTTTTTATAGGTGATTCAGCCTATTGGGAAGCCCTAAAAATTGTCCCAATTATACTTTTAGCAAACCTGTGTTTGGGGATATATCAGAATTTATCGGTTTGGTACAAAGTGACTGATAAAACAAAGTTTGGGGCATACATCTCTATGTTTGGAGTTTTAATCACACTTTCAATCAATATCATTTTGATTCCACTCTATGGATATGTAGGATCTGCAATAGCCACATTCTTTGCGTATTTCTTTATGGCTGTAATCTCTTATTTTATAGGTAAACGACATTATCCTATTCCTTATAATATCACAAAAATTTTAACATATATTTTATTTACATCTGGACTTGCTTTCCTTTCTTTTTATGTTTTCCGGGGTAATTATTATTTTGGCATTGGAATATTAGTTATTCTTGGCTTATCAATACTTAAATTTGAAAAACACACTATTAAACTTTTAATTAATGAAAATTAAGATTATAAACAAATCTAACAATCAATTGCCTCATTACGAGACTAAATCTTCTGCAGGAATGGATATAAAAGCCTATACTCCTAATGAAATCATACTTGAGCCTCTTGAAAGAAAAATAGTTAAAACAGGCTTATTTCTCTCCCTGCCCGTAGGATACGAAGCTCAGGTTAGATCTAGAAGCGGATTGTCTATAAAACATGGTGTTTGTGTGCTTAATTCGCCAGGAACTATTGATTCAGACTATAGAGGTGAAGTTGGGGTTATACTAATCAACCTCTCCAAAGAACCATTTTTAATCCATAATGGAGATCGCATCGCACAACTTGTAATTGCTCACCACGAACAGGGAGAATGGATTGAAGTAGAGGAGCTTTCAAATACAGAAAGAGGAAACAAAGGATTTGGTAGTACAGGAATTAATTAAGATATATGAACCTTTTAAAATATTTTTTTTTAATACTAATAGTTGCGTCTTGTAAGCCATTACAAAACACTAACTCTGTAGTTGAATTTGAAAAATTCAACTCAAAGCAATTAGTTAGAAAAGTAACTAGAGCTAAATCAAAATTTAAGACATACCAAGCAAAAGTAAAGCTTAGGTTAAATAACAATGGCAAGAACAAGAGTTATGGCTTAAATGTTAGAATTCAAAAAAATGAAGCTATATGGTTAAGCTCAACCGCAGGAATTGTTAGGGCATTATTAACTAAAGACTCCATCTATTACTATAATAAACTAGAAAAAAATTATTTAGTATCCGATTATAAAAATATCGAAAACATTATTGGATTAAGCTTAACCTATAATATGCTACAGAATTTATTATTGTCAGAACCCATCACCGATATTAAAAACTCTTTATTTAATAATGAAATGAGTGAGCAAAACCTGTCTTATATTTTTAATTGGAGCTTAACTAACGAAGAGTATAAAAAACTCAATTTTGAAAATTTTGAAGGCATTTATAAAGTAAATGCAAATAACTTCAAACTAGATCTTTGCTCTTTTAAAGTGTCAGAGATTGACAATAGCTTTTCGCTTTATGAAATTAGATATTCGGATTTCATTAAATTGAAAAATCAAAATTTCACATCTAAAATTAGAATTGATATAAACGAAATCAACCAAATTAATATAGATCTAAAGTCTATCAATTTAAATAAGAAATTTAAACTCCCTTTTAGGGTTCCTAAGAATTATAAAAAAATATTGATTGATGCTAAATAGACTTAGTTTTATAATATTGTTTTTGTTTATGTCAAGTGGAGAGGTTTATTCTCAGTTTTTAAATCAAAAAGATTTAGAAAAAAAAAGAATTGAATTAACTAACGAAATAAAGAATATTCAAAACCTGATTACTAGTTCAAAAAACGAAAAAAAACTAGTTATTGAGAATATTGAAAACCTAAATTATAAGCTAGACCTTCAAAATGAAGTTATCAAAATCATTAATAATGAATTAAATATAATTTCAAATTCTATACATAATAACCAGTTAAAAAATAGTCAGCTTTTGGAGGCTCAAGAGCTGCTAAAGAGTCAGTATGGTGAAATGATATTAAGGTCTTATAAAACTCGATCTAAGACCGGAAAACTTATGTTTATTTTTTCATCAGCTAACTTTAAACAAGCGGTCAAGCGAATTCAATATTTTAAGCAATATTCAGATTATCAATCTAGTCAACTACAAAAAATAAAGAAAAATACCGCAGAGCTTAAGACCCTAAATAACCAATTACGTGAAGAACGAAATCGTCAACAAGTTTTGATAAACAACAATCAAAAGCTTAAGACTAATATTAACACGCAAATAGTAGATAAAAATTCTTTGCTCCAATCTATCTCATCTAATCAGAGAAAATACATTAGAGAAATTACCAGTAATCAAAAAAAAACTGCTGAAATAGATAAACAAATTCAAAGAATTATAGCGCTAGCTATAGCGGAATCTAATAAAAAGAAAAACATATCATCTAAAGTCTTTGATTTAACCCCAGAAGCAAAAATATTGTCCAATAACTTTATGTCTAATAAAGGTAAATTACCTTGGCCAGTAGAAAAAGGTTACGTAACATTAAGGTATGGTAAGCAGCGCCATCCAGTTGTTAAAACGGCTACAATTCAAAGTAATGGAATAAGAATAATGACTTCATCTTCTCAAAAAGTAAGATCTATTTTTACAGGTGTTGTTTATAGAATTATAAGCTCTAAAAGTGGCGCTAAAACAATTTTAATCCAGCATGGAAACTTTTTTACTGTTTATAAAAATCTCTCCAACATTTATGTAAAAAAAGGGGATGTTATTTCAACTAAACAAGATTTAGGAGAAATTATAACTAATAAAAATTCAGGACAAACAATACTTAGCTTTAGCTTATTTAAAGATAACAAGACTGAAAACCCACTATTGTGGCTCGGGAAGAAATAAAGCTTTTAATTCAGTGGCATCTTGCGCGTTTAATTTACCTGCCAACACAAGGCTAAGTTGACGCCTTCTTAAAGCTCCTTTATACCTCTCAATTTCTTCTTTTGATTCAGGTATTATTTCAGAAACAGGAGTTGGTCTTCCGTTTTTATCTACCGCAACAAAAGTGTAAATTGCTTCGTTAGCTTTAATTTTACCTCCTCCATCAGTATTTATCCACACATCTAGGTAAACTTCCATAGATGTTCTAAAAGCTCGGGATACTTTAGCTTCTATAGTAACAATACTTCCCAAAGGAATTGCTTTATTGAATGCAACATGGTTTACAGAAGTTGTAACCACGACTTGCCCAGAATGCCTTCTAGCAGCAATACAACCAGCCCTATCCATTCTCGCTAGTAGTTCGCCTCCGAATAAGTTATTAATTGGATTAGTCTCACTAGGGAGCACTAAATCTGTCATCACAGTTAATGATAGACTAGGAGTTTTTATTGGCATTAATCAGTTTATTTCTTTATTTAGGATCCAAGCAGCTTGATTATCAGACAAGCGTATTTCTACTAATGCTATATCAGCTTCAGATCTAGTGTTAAAACTTGAATATGCAACTTGGAAAAGACCAAATTTGTTCTGTCCAATTTTTCTAGCGCTATAACCTTTAGACTTTAATTGACTAAGTCTTGTAAAGCTATTTTCTTCAATACTAAAAGACCCTGCAACTACATGAAATACGCCAATATTTTCTTTTACAAACATTTTTACAAGCGGCAGAGGACTCTCTATAACAAATGTAGCTTTTTGGATTTTTTCTTCAATCAAAGAGTTTGCTTTTTGATAAGCGATTATGTTTTTTTGATTAGTTTTAGTGAGTTCATTATTATAAACAAAAGCAGATAATAAAAATCCAGTAATTAATATGGCAGCATATTTTGTAAAGCTAGAGATATTGCTTTTTTCCTTTCTTTTAATTAATGAGCTAGAAACATTAGATAGTCCATAGGCTTCTTTTAAATAATTCACTCCTTTAGAAGACTTAAACTCTAATACGTTATTTTTAATAGAAATAACCCCAATTTTATTAAAGGCTATTTCTTTCTTATTTAGAATATCATTTTTAAAATTAGACACATTTAACTTAATTATATCCATTGCCTCGTCAAATGACATATCATTTACTTCCGCTATATAAGTAGCTAAAATTCCATCATTTTTTTGTAGTTTATTGTTGAATGAAATTGATTTTGATGGCGGGACAAACACACCTTCAATGTTAGCTTGAGCTGAATTTAAGGATGTAATAAACGCTCCAAAATTAGGGATTATAACACATTCATTTCTAAAAAGAAGGTCTTCTAAATATTTATCTAAGTTCATTTTTTGAATTATTTATATATAACTAAAGTTAACAATCTTTTTAATTAAACCCAACTTTTAACCTAACTCTATTTAGTACTGTATTAGCTGTTTTAGAGGCTAGTTCAGCACCGTTTTTTAATATGCTGTCTATTTCATCTAGGTTGTTCATGTAATAAGTGTATTTTTCTCTTTCAACACTATAGCGTGTAAGTATTAAATTCAACATATCATTTTTAGCATGGCCATAACCATAACCACCTTGTTCGTAGTTTTTTTTCATTATTTCAATTTGATTTTCGTCAGCTAACAATTTATACATATTAAACAAATTACAATTCTTCCAATCTTTTGAAGCCTCTAATGGAAGACTGTCTGTTTTGATCCCAGAAATTTGTTTTTTTAGCAGCGTCTCTTCTAAGAAAATATTAATCACGTTGTTTTTACTTTTACTCATTTTATTGCCATCTGTACCGTTTATCAGCATAGTACTTTCATTAATCTTTGATTCAGGAATAATAAGAGTGTTTCCATTTAAATTATTAAATCGTCCAGCAACATTTCTCGTTATTTCAATATGTTGGAGTTGATCCTTGCCAACAGGAACTATATCAGCATCGTATAATAAAATATCTGCAGCCATCAGCATTGGATAAGTAAACAATCCAGCATTAACATCTTCTAAACTGTCTGCCTTGTCTTTAAAACTATGCGCTAATGTTAATCTTTGGTACGGAAAATAGCAATTAAGATACCAAGAAAGCTCAGTAACTTGAGGTACATCACTTTGTCTATAAAAAACAGTTTTACTATAATCTAATCCAAAAGCTAGCCAACATGCTGCTGTGGAATAGGTGTTAAATTTTAATTCTTTAGGATCTTTTATCTGTGTTATAGAGTGCATATCTGCTATAAACAAATAAGATTCGTTCTGCGATCCGTTAGCCATTTTAATGGCAGGAATTATAGCCCCCAAGATATTTCCTAAATGCGGGGTTCCCGTACTCTGTATTCCTGTTAAAATCCTACTCATTTATTGGTGTCTTTTGATTGACAAAGTTAAATATTTTATTAAAATAGATCAATTAATTTAATTAGTTTTGAAATTATGAATTTATTCAACTATTTTTTTCTGATTTTATATAGAATATGGTTTTATATAACATCTTCTCTAACATGGATAATTATTTTTCCATTGCTATTTGTTTTTAGCCTTAAAGAAGCATGGTATCCTAGAGTATTTCAACTAGCAACCTTATGGTCAAACGTAGTCTTATTTTGTATGGGTTTTTACTGGAAAATAGATTCTGCTCCAAAACTACAGAAAGGAAAAAACTATATGTTTATAAGCAATCACACTTCAATGATAGATGTCATGCTTATGATCTCCATTTTTAAAAACCATCCATTTGTTTTTGTAGGCAAAAAAGAACTTTCCAAAATTCCATTATTTGGTGTCATTTACAAAAGAGGCTGTATTTTAGTAGATAGGTCAAGTGTAGAAAGCAGACAATCAGTTTTTTATAATACTCAAAGAAAACTAGAAGCTGGTCTTAGCATTTGTATATATCCAGAAGGTGGAGTGCCAGACCCTTCGGTTGTTTTAGACAAATTTAAAAAAGGAGCTTTTAAAATAGCAATTGATCATCAAATTCCTATAGTCTGCTTAACTTTTTTAGATAATAAAAAAAGACTCCCATTTACTTTTTCTGCAGGGAAGCCAGGGCTTCTAAGAGTCAAGTATCATGAGCCACAATGCACGAAGGGTTTGAAACAATCAGATATCCAATTAATAAGTGATCAATTTAGAGAATTAATCTTTCAAGACTTAACTACTTAGCTAGCTGCGACTAATTCTTTAACTTTATTTTCTAATTCATCCATTAATTCAGGATTATCTTTGATCATCTTCTTTACAGCATCTCTTCCTTGACCTAATTTGGTTTCATCATAGCTAAACCAAGAACCGCTCTTTTGAATGATATTTGATTCTACAGCTATATCTAGTATTTCTCCCACTTTAGAGATCCCTTTACCGTACATAATATCAAATTCAGCTAATTTAAATGGAGGTGCTACTTTGTTTTTCACAACTTTCACCCTTGTTTTGTTCCCTAAAACAGCCCCATCACTATCTTTTATTTGTGTAGACCTTCTAATGTCTAATCTTATTGACGCGTAAAATTTTAATGCATTACCCCCAGTTGTTGTCTCTGGATTTCCAAACATAACCCCAATCTTTTCTCTTAATTGGTTTATAAACATTACTGTACATTTTGTTTTACTAATTGAGCCAGTCAGTTTTCTAAGTGCTTGGGACATAAGTCTTGCATGTAATCCCATTTTTGAATCACCCATCTCTCCTTCAATTTCACTTTTAGGAGTTAAAGCAGCTACAGAATCTATTACAACCATATCAATAGCCCCCGATCTAATTAAATTATCTGCAATCTCTAAAGCCTGCTCTCCATGATCAGGTTGAGAGATAATTAAGTTGTCAATATCTACACCTAAATTTTTAGCATAATACCTATCAAATGCATGCTCAGCATCAATAAAAGCAGCTATACCTCCTTTTTTTTGACATTCAGCAATTGCATGTAAAGTTAAAGTTGTTTTACCAGATGATTCAGGCCCGTATATTTCCACAACCCTACCTCTAGGATAACCACCAACTCCCAAGGCTAAATCAAGACCTAGAGAACCTGAAGATGTTGCTTCAACATTATCCACAGGTGCATCACTCATTCTCATTACAGTCCCTTTTCCATACGTTTTATCCAACTTATCTAATGTTAGTTTTAACGCCTTTAACTTGTCTTCTTTATTATTGCCCATTTTGTGTAGATTTGAAATTTATTCCAATGCTAATTTAATATAACTTTAATGACAATACAATTATATTGTCATTCGTTTTAATACTTTTTCTTCATTAATTTAATTAATATTATTTTTGTTCTTTTAAATCATTAAACAAGTATAGAATGCAACTGTACAACAAATTAAGCTCTAAAGAAAGAGCTACCCTAATAGATCAGTCTAATAAAGAAAGAATAACCCTTTCTTTTTATCAATATGCAAAAATTTTAGATCCAAAACCTTTCAGAGACCAGCTATTTATTAAATGGGATTCGTTAGATGTTTTAGGAAGAATATATGTGGCCAATGAAGGTGTTAATGCGCAACTATCAATTCCAAAGGAAAATTTTCAGGAATTTGAGAGACATTTAAAATCAATCTCTTTTTTTAAGAACACTTCCTTAAACATTGCTTTCGAGCACGATAACAAATCTTTTCTCAAATTAAAGATAAAGGTTAGGGATAAAATTGTTGCTGACGGACTAAATGACAAGACATTCGATGTTACAAATACAGGAATTCATTTAGACGCTGTTGAATTTAATAAAATAGCCGAAAAAGAAGACTCTATTATAGTAGATATGAGGAATCATTATGAAAGTGAAATAGGGCATTTTAAAAATGCAATTAAACCAGACGTGAATACTTTTAGAGAGTCACTAGATTTAATAGAAAATGACTTGAAAAACCACAAAGAGGACAAGAATTTAATAATGTACTGTACTGGTGGGATTAGATGTGAAAAAGCTAGTGCATATTTTAAACACAAAGGTTTTAAAAATGTTTTTCAATTAAAAGGTGGAATTATAGAATACGCCAAACAAGTCACAGATAAAAAACTAAAGAACAATTTTATTGGTAAAAATTTTGTTTTTGACGAAAGAAGAGCAGAAAAAATAAGTGAAGATATAATATCTCAATGCCACCAATGTGGATCTGCATTTGATATACATACTAATTGTGCCAATGACGCATGTCATTTATTATTTATTCAATGTAAAGATTGTAAAAATAAAATGAATAATTGCTGTTCTGATAAATGCAAACAGATCAATAGTTTGCCTTTTGAGGAGCAAAAAAACCTACGTAAAGGACATAAAAATAGTAATGATATTTTCAAAAAAGGTAGAGGCGAAAACCTTTCTTTAAATCAAGCGAATCAAATAGAAGATTTGTAAAAACTATATATTATATTTATTAAAATAAAATATTAAAAGCAATGTCTTGTAAAACATGTAGTTCAAAAACAGATGGTTCACCAAAGGGATGTAAAAACAATGGTACATGTGGAACGGACAGTTGTAATAAATTCACAGTATTTGACTGGCTGTCAAACATGACATTGCCTTCAGGTCAATCGCAATTTTTATATTCAGAAGTGAGATTTAAAAATGGAAGAAAGGACTATTTTTTAAATAAAAACTCACTTTCACTTTCTGTTGGCGACGTTGTTGCTACACAAGTTGAGAGTGGTTATGATATTGGCATGATTACATTAACAGGAGAGCTTGTAAAGGTCCAAATGGACAAGAAAAAAATTGACTACTCACAAGAAAACCCTAAGATAACTTACAGAAAAGCTTCTCAAAAAGAAATCGATAAGTGGTCAAATTTAAGAGATCAAGAAGAGGTCATCAAAGTAAAAGCCAGAAAATACGCTATCGATTTAAGGTTAAAAATGAAAATATCTGACATTGAATATCAAGGAGATGGTAGTAAAGTGACTTTTTACTATACTGCTGAGGATAGAGTAGACTTTAGAGAGTTAATCAAACTCTTTGCTAGGGAATTTAGAACAAAGATTGAAATGAAGCAAGTTGGGTTAAGACAAGAAGCTGCACGACTTGGCGGAATAGGTTCTTGTGGAAGAGAGTTATGTTGTTCAACTTGGTTAACTGATTTTAGATCGGTTAGTACTTCAGCAGCAAGGTACCAACAGTTATCTCTGAACCCTCAAAAGTTAGCAGGTCAGTGTGGTAAACTAAAGTGTTGCTTAAATTATGAATTAGGCTCTTATATGGACGCTCTAAACAACTTTCCAAAGAAAGAAATCAAACTCAAAACAGAGAAAGGCACTGCGGTATGTCAAAAGACAGATATTTTTAAAAAACAATTATGGTACGCTTACGAGGGTGAATGGAATAATTGGTTTTTATTATCAGTTGATCAAGCCAATGAGGTTATTAAAATTAATAAATCCAATAAATTGGTTTCTAGCTTAGAAGAATATACAACTGAAAATAAAACTCCTATAGAAAATAAATTTGAAAATGTTGTAGGTCAAGATAGTTTAACAAGGTTTGATAAGCCAAAAAATAAAAAACATAATAAAAGAAGAAAAATAAACAAGCATGTTAGCTAGGGCAGTAATCTTATTAATTTTCTTTGGATTTTTATCATGCGATCAAAATAAAGTATTTGACAATTATCAAACTATTTCAAATCAATGGAACAAAGATAGTTTGATTAACTTCAATTTTGATTTAAAAGCCGACAGATACAACACCTTTGTAAATGTTAGAACTGACAAAAATTACAAATTTAATAATCTATTTTTGATTGTCACGGTTTCAGATTCAACCCAAGTAATATTAAAAGATACTTTAGAATACAAAATGGCTGATTCCAAAGGGATGCTATTAGGGAATCGACTTCTTAACACCTTTGAGAACAAGCTTTGGCATAAAAAAAGTATGATTTTTGAAAAGGGAAAATACACCGTTAGCATTCAACATGCTATGAGAAAAATTAATCAAATTAACGGTCTAAAATCACTAGGCGGAATAATAAATATTGGCTACAGAATTGAAAAAGAAACAGAAAAATAAATATAAAAAATACACAATAATTCTTTGGATGCTTTTTACGCTAGGGGTATCTTCATTCTATGGAGTTTTTTATTTAGCTTCAATTGGAGTACTTGGCGATATGCCTGATTTAAAAGTGTTAGAAAATCCAAAAACAAACTTAGCTAGCGAAATATTATCGGAAGAAGGAAAAACAATCGGCAAATTTTATTTTAACGATAATAGAACTCCAGTTAGTTTTTCAGAATTCCCACCTCACTTAGTCAATGCTCTAATTGCAACTGAAGATATACGCTTTTTTGAACATTCTGGAATAGATTGGAGATCAACTTTAAGAGCTATTGTTAAACTAGGAAAAGATGGCGGAGGGAGTACAATTACTCAACAATTAGCCAAACTGCTTTTTACAGGTGAGGGATCTAGGGATGTTTTAGAACGAATTAATCAAAAAATTAAGGAATATATAATATCGATAAGACTTGAGAAACAGTACACTAAAAATGAAATTATTGCACAATATTTAAATATTTACGATTTTGGCAATAATGGCGACGGCATAAGAAGTGCTTCAAGAATTTATTTTGCTAAAGAGCCCATTGATTTAGATATAAGCGAATCAGCAATGTTGGTAGGTATGTTAAAAAATTCCTCGTTATACAACCCTAGACCTCACAAAAACCCTGTCGGAGTTAAAAACAGAAGAAATGTGGTTTTTGGACAAATGTATAAATATGGTTTTATTAACAAGCAATTAAAAGATTCTTTACAGTTAACAGATTTAAAATTAAACTACACTCCTGAATCTCATAGAGATGGAATAGCACCATACTTTAGAGAGTATTTACGATCTTATATGAAGAATTGGGTTAAAGATGAAAATAACAGAAAGCCTGACGGATCTAAGTATAATATAAATACGGACGGTTTAAAAATACACACTACCATAAATTATAGTATGCAATCCTATGCAGAAGATGCCATTAACCAGCACATGCCGAGATTACAAAAAGAGTTTTTCAAACAAAACGATATAGAAAATAATCCAACCGCACCATTTAGCGAACTAACAGAAGGAGCTATTGATACTCTTTTAAGGCGCGCAATGAAAAGGTCTGAAAGATGGAGAAAAATGAAATATGATCTTAAGAAATCGGACGATGAAATAAAAAAATCTTTTCAAAATCCCGTAAAAATGACTGTGTTTTCATGGAATGGAGAAAGAGATACGATTATGAAACCTTGGGACTCTATGATATACTACAAATCATTTTTAAGACCAGGAATGATGTCCATGGACCCAAAAACAGGCTTTGTAAAAGCATGGGCCGGAGGGATGAATTACAAGCACTTTCAATACGACATGGTAAAAAAAGGCAAGCGACAAATAGGGTCAACTTTTAAACCATTTGTATATGCTGCGGCAATTGACCAATTACATCTATCTCCTTGTGATACTTTCCCAGATAGTCAATTTTGTATAGAAAAAAATAAATTTGGAAATCCTGAAAAATGGTGTCCAAGAAATTCAGGGGATAAGTATGGAAGAACAAGAACTTTAAAAAATGCGCTTGCAAACTCTATAAATACTGTAACCGCAAGATTAATGGATAAAATAGGGCCAAAACCAGTTATTAAATTAGCAAAAGATTTAGGGATTGAACAAAAAATATTAGCAGTTCCTTCTATTGCATTAGGCACGCCAGACCTTAGTGTTTATGAAATGGTTGCCGCCTATTCTACATTTGCTAATAAAGGCGTTTACACTAAGCCGATATTAATAGAAAAAATAGAAGATAAAAATGGAACAATTTTATATGAGTATAAACGCGAAACAAGAGATGTATTAAGTGAAGAAGCTGCGTATGTTACAGTAAATTTACTTGAAGGCGTAACTCAAGCTGGATCAGGAATTAGATTAAGAACTACAGGGGCAACCAATAACGCCTACGAATCTGTTGTTACTGGCTACCCATACGAGTTCGACAATCCCATTGCGGGTAAAACAGGCACAACACAAAACCAAAGTGATGGCTGGTTTATGGGCATGGTTCCTAATTTAGTGACTGGAATTTGGGTTGGCGCAGAAGATAGATCTATTCATTTTGAAACCATTGATTATGGTCAAGGAGCTACAATGGCTTTACCTATTTGGGGTTTATATATGAAAAGTTGTTATCAAGATTCTTTATTACAGATATCTAAAGAACCTTTTACTAAGCCAGAAAAACTAACTATTGAATTAAATTGTAATAATTTCAAAAACGATTCATTAAATAAAATAAACAACAACAACAAGAAGTTGTTAGATATCGACTTTTAAAATATTTATTATGATTAACAAAAAAGTATTAAACGTAAAGAGTGCTTTAGACGGTATTAAAGACAATATGACAATAATGCTGGGAGGCTTTGGCTTGTGCGGAATACCTGAAAAATCAATTGACGAATTAGTTAAATTAAAAGTTAATGGCTTGACTTGTATTTCTAACAATGCTGGAGTGGATAATTTTGGACTTGGCTTACTCTTGAAAGACCACCAAATAAAAAAAATGATATCGTCATATGTTGGTGAAAATAATGAGTTTGAAAGACAAATGCTTTCTGGAGAGCTTGAAGTTGATTTATTGCCTCAAGGAACAATTGCGGAATTATGTAGAGCATCTCAAGCGGGATTTCCAGCAATATATACACCTGCAGGGTTTGGAACTGAAGTTGCTAAGGGAAAAGAATCTAGAGAGTTTAATGGTAAAATGTATATTTTAGAACATGCTTTCAAAGCAGATTTTTCGATTGTTAAAGCTTGGAAAGGAGACGAGGCTGGAAATTTAATTTTTAAAGGTACTGCAAGAAACTTTAATCCAAACATGTGTGGAGCTGCTACAATTACTGTCGCAGAAGTTGAAGAGTTGTATCCAGTAGGAGCTCTTGATCCAAATGAAATTCATATTCCTGGGATTTTTATTCAAAGGATATTTAAGGGGGAGGGTTATCAAAAAAGAATTGAACAAAGAACTATAACACAAAGATAATGCTAGACAAAAATGGAATTGCTAAAAGAATAGCAAAAGAAGTAAAAGACGGCTATTATGTTAACCTAGGTATAGGTATCCCAACCTTAGTTGCTAATTATGTAAATAAAAACTTAAGTGTAGAGTTTCAAAGTGAAAATGGAGTTTTAGGAATGGGCCCATTTCCATATGATGAAGATGTAGATGCAGATATAATCAATGCTGGAAAACAAACAATTACCACACTACCTGGCGCAAGTTTTTTTGATTCTGCGATGAGCTTCTCTATGATTAGAGGAAGGCATGTAGACCTTACAATTTTAGGCGCAATGGAGGTTTCTGAAAACGGAGATATAGCTAATTGGAAAATACCTGGAAAAATGGTAAAAGGGATGGGTGGAGCAATGGACTTAGTAGCAAGTGCAGAAAACATTATAGTGGCAATGATGCATACAAATAAAAAAGGGGAATCTAAACTGCTTAAAAACTGTTCCCTTCCATTAACAGGAGTTGGATGTGTAAAAAAAATAGTGACCAATTTAGCTGTTTTAGAAGTTACCGAAAGTGGTTTTAAGTTAGTAGAAAGAGCTCCTGGAGTTAGCGTTCAAACAATTAAAGATTCAACAGAAGGGACCCTTATTGTTGATTCAGAAATTCCAGAAATGAAGATTAGTTAATCCCTTTCGGAATCGACTCAATTAATTTTCTCGTATAATCCGTTTTAGGATTATTATATATGTTTTCAGAAAAATCAATTTCATTAAATTTTCCGTCTTTCATTACAATAATTTTATCCGCCATATATCTAACTATTGACAAATCGTGAGATATGAAAATATAAGTTAGATTTAACTTCGATTTCAGCTCATTTAAAAGGTTTAAAACTTGAGCCTGGACAGAAACATCTAATGCCGAAACAGACTCGTCACAAATCAGTATTTTTGGCTTAAGACTAATTGCTCTTGCGATTCCAACTCTTTGCTTTTGACCTCCTGACAATTCATGAGGATATTTATAAAAGTCATCTTTATCTAGCCCAACATCTTGTAATAATTTCACACATTGATCCTTATATGACATTTCTTTATTATCAATTCCATGAACTACCATTGGCTCTATTATTAATGATCCTATTGTTTTCTTAGGGTTTAAAGAAGAGTTTGGATCTTGAAAAATCAACTGCACACTTCTTCTATATATTTTTAAGTCTTTAGCTGAAAACTCAGTAACATCATTTCCGTCATAATAAATAGACCCATTATTGGCTTTCTCAATTTGAACAATTGTTTTTACTAAAGTGGACTTGCCACATCCTGACTCTCCAACTAAACCAAGAGTCTCTCCTTCATATAATTCTAAATTAATATTATCAAGAGCTTTAAATGAAGTACTTTTTTTAAACCAAATTTTATTTTCAATATAATATTTGTCTAAATTTTTTATCTCTAAAACAGGTCTTTTAGAATATATATACTGATGATTTTTTTCAACTTCCTGGACGCTTATAGCTGAAGGATCAACAGTGTCGTTAATATAATCGGTAACAGTGGGTAGTCTTTTTAGCTTGATTTTATTATTCGGTCTTGAATATAAGAGCCCTTTAGTATAGTTTTTAGTAGGTTTTTTAAATATTTTTGATGCTCTCCCTTGCTCGATTATTTCTCCTTTATACATCACAATTACTTTGTCTGCAATTTCTGAAACTAATGCAAGGTCATGCGAAATAAAAATTATACTTAGTCCTTCAGAATTTCTAATTTGAATTAATAACTCAATTATTTCTTTTTGAACTGTTACGTCAAGTGCTGTAGTTGGTTCATCGGCAATCAATAATTTTGGCTTAGAGGCAATAGCCATGGCAATCATTAACCTTTGTTTTTGACCTCCCGATAATTGATGTGGGTATTTAGAATTAAAATCCTCTACCTTTTCTAATTTAACTTTATCAATCAATAAACCTATTTCTATATCTCTGGCTTTTTTATCAATATGAACTTCCTTAATACATTCGCGAAGTTGATCTACACACCTCATTGTAGGGTTTAATGCTGACATAGGTTCCTGGAAGATTATTGCGATATCTTTCCCCCTTATTTTACGAATTTCTATATCTTCTAAATCTAATAAATTATTGTTTTGATAATTTATCGAACCCTCTAAAATAGTTTTATTTTTTGGTAATAACTTCAGAATAGCTAATGCTGTAACTGACTTTCCGCTACCAGACTCTCCTACAATACCTAGAATTTCGTTTTCTAATACATCAAAACTAATGCTACTTACGGCATTGACTATTTGCTTATTAGATAAAAAGCTAATACTTAAGTTTTTTATTGAGATCAGTGGTTTAGATGATGGTTCTTTCAAAACAAATTACTTATTGAATTATCTTGTAAGCTTCATCAATGTATGTATAAAAGTCTTTTGAATGAGCCTCTCCATTTTCTTTAGAAATTAAATTTCCTAATCTCACAATAATTAAGTCGTCCTCTGGTATAACTATAGATAGCTGGCCGAGGTGACCTCTGTTATAAAATATTTCTTTGTTCTTATAATTTGCTAGCCACCAACCGTACGCATAAAATGGTGCATTAGAAAATTTTGGAGTTATTGAATTTGCTATAAAAGTTGAGTCTAGTAATTGTACTCCATTCCATTCCCCATTTTGCTTATATAGTTTGCCCAGTCTAGCGAAGTCTCTAGCGCTACTTGCAATACAACAGAATGCTTTTACCATATTGTTCTCCTTACTATCTACTTGCCATGGGGCAGGTATTTTAGCACCCATTGGTTTCCAAAAAGAATCACTCAAATAGTCAGATAGGTTTTGTCCTGTTGCTTTTTCAAGTATCATTCCTAGTAGCTGAGTATCACTACTTAAGTATTTGTACTTCTGCCCAGGTTCTTCAACAACTTCTAAATCTAAAATTAAAGATTTAATATCTTCTGTAAAATAACTTTTAGCAGTAATAGAGAAAGGGCTATAATATTCTTCAACGTAATTTAAACCAGAAGACATTGAAGATAGATCTCCAACAGTTAAATTAGCAGCTTTACCTTCACTAAACTCTTTGAAGTAATCTGAAACTGGCTGATCGAGGCTCTTAATGTGCCCATCCATTATAGCTTTGCCTAGCATGGCACTAACAAAACTTTTCGCCATTGAAAACGAGTTTGAAATAGAATCTTTATGGTAGCCTAAATAATATTTTTCAAAAACAATACTATCATTTTGAATAATTAAATATGATGTAGTTTCCTTTGATTTATTTAATTCAATTAATTTTTCAGATTCATTTTTATTATTATATCTATCACTAATTAGCCATGGCTGGTAATCACCAACATCAATTGTATCATTATCAAAGTGTATGTAATCGGACAAGAAAGCAGTAGTATGACCTTTTGAGTATCCTATTTTTACAGCTTTAATTAAATAGCCAAGATCAAATACATAAAAGCAGATTGGAATTAATAGTAGAGCAACTACAGTTACTTTTTTTTTAGATAACATATTTTATGAAATTAGTTTAACAACATCTTTTGCGAAATAACTAGCAATAAAATTCGCTCCAGCTCTTTTAAAAGCGATAGAGGTTTCTAAAATTGCTTGGTCTTCATTTATCCAGCCGTTTTTAGCTGCCGACTTAATCATTGCATATTCACCACTTACTTGGTATGCTGATATAGGGATATTAAAATTATTTTTAATATCTCTAATAATATCAAGATACGAAATCCCAGGCTTAATCATAACAATATCTGCGCCTTCCTGAATGTCTAATTTAACCTCATTCATAGCTTCATTTCGGTTCCCTATATCCATTTGATAAGTTTTTTTATCTCCAAAACCAGGTTTAGAATCTAAAGCATCTCTAAATGGGCCATAGAAACATGAAGCATATTTAGCACTATAACTCATAATTCCAGCATTATGATAACCTTCCTTTTCAAACAATGTTCTTATAGCTTTTACCCTTCCATCCATCATGTCACTAGGAGCAACAAAATCTGCTCCAGCCTCTATATGTGTTAGGCTCATTTTTGATAATATATCATTGGTAATGTCATTAACTATTAGTCCATTTTCTACTACACCATCATGCCCATTAGAAGAATAAGGATCTAAAGCGACATCACTCATGACTAAAAGACTAGGGAATTTGTCTTTAATGCTTTTTATAGCTCTTTGCATTAAGCCATCTTTGTTAATAGCTTCACTCCCATAATTATCTTTTAATTTTTCATCAACTTGTGCAAATAATAATACGGACTTTAACCCTAGGCTATATAAAGCTTCAACTTCTTTTAAAAGAACATCTATGCTCATTTTAAAATAGTTTGGCATCGATTGAATTTCTTCTTTTTTATTTTGCCCTTCTATAACAAAGAGTGGCACTAAGAAATCGTTTGGAGTAATTACAGTTTCTCTAATTAAACCTCTTAAAGTTTCGTTTACTCTAAGCCTTCTGTTTCTATTAAGTGGATACATATATAATTATTTAACTAATCCATTTTACAGGATTTTTTAATATTTTTAAAAGTTTTGACTCTTCACTGTTTTGCTCAGGTTTAAAATTATACCTCCATTTCACTCTAGGAGGTAAGCTCATTAAAATACTCTCAATTCTACCGTTGGTTTTTAAACCAAATAGCGTCCCTTTGTCATGAACTAAATTGAATTCTACATACCTTCCCCTTCTAACTTCTTGCCAATCTTTTTGAGTATTAGAGTAATTCATTAACTTCCTTTTTTCTACAATAGGCATATAGGATTTAATAAAATTATTACTGACATCTTCAATAAAATCATACCACTTTGGAATGTTCATATCTGATGTTTCTTTACAATAATCAAAAAATAAACCCCCAACTCCTCTGGCTTCATTTCTGTGAGAATTATAAAAATACTTATCACAGTTTTCTTTAAAATTAAAATAAAAGTCAGATCCATGTCTGTCACAAATGGTTTTGCAAACTGAATGAAAATGTTTAACATCATCTTCAAATATATAGTATGGGGTTAAGTCTTGTCCTCCTCCAAACCAACAATCAGAAACTTTTCCGTCTTTGTTATACATTTCAAAATACCTCCAATTTGCATGTACTGTTGGAATCATTGGGCTTTTAGGATGAATAACTAAACTAAGCCCGCAAGCAAAAAATTTATTATCCTTAGTGTCTAATTGTTTTTGCATACTTTCTGGTAGTTCTCCAAATACCTTTGATATATTCACGCCACCTTTTTCAATTATTTCCCCATCTTCAATTATTTTAGTTATTCCACCACCACCACCTTCTCTAACCCATTTGTCTTCAAAGAACTTCCCTTTACCATCAATCTTTTCAAATTCCTTACAGAGATTTTCTTGTAATTGGACAATATGATTGTAGAATTTATTTTTCATTTTAAGCCTTGTAGTTTTTTACAGTATTAATAAACACCTCTACATTTTCTAGTGGGATATTAGGCAATATCCCATGCCCTAGATTAACGATATACTTATCTTTTCCAAAATCATCTATCATTTCATTTACCATATCCTTAATTTTTGATTTACTAGAAAGCAATCTTGAAGGATCTAAATTCCCCTGAAGTGTTACATTTCCTCCGCTTAAATATCTCGCATTACGAGCGCTTATTGTCCAATCTATTCCTAAAGCAGAAACATTACTCTTACTCATATCGTTTAATGCGAACCAACATCCTTTTCCGAAAACTACAACTGGAGCAGAGTCCTTAAGTTCTTCAACTATTTGATTAATGTATTGCCATGAAAATTCTGAATAATCTTTTGGAGAAAGTAACCCTCCCCAAGAATCAAAAATTTGAACAACATCTACTCCAGCAAGTACTTTTTGCTTTAAGTAAGCTATTGTTGTCACGGTTATTTTACTTAACAACTCGTGTGCCAATATTGGATTTTTGAAACAAAACTCCTTTGCTTTATCAAAGGTCTTACTACCTTGACCTTGAACAATGTAACAGAGAATAGTCCATGGTGATCCGGCAAACCCAATCAATGGAATATCATTGTTTAACAATTCTTTCGTCATTTTAACTGCATCAAAAACATACCCTAATGTTTCGTTTACATCTGGAACAATTACATTTTGAAGATCTTCTTTGGTTCTAATAGGGTTAGGAATGTATGGGCCAAAATCTGGTTTCATTTGCACTTCAATATTCATTGCTTGTGGAATCACAAGAATATCGCTAAATAATATAGCGGCATCCATTCCATATCTTGTTATTGGCTGTACTGTAATTTCACTAGCTAGCTCTGGTGTTTGACATCTAGTAAAAAAGTCATATTTTTTTCTAATTTTTATAAATTCTGGTAAGTATCTACCTGCTTGACGCATCATCCATACAGGAGGTCTATCAACAGTTTCCCCTTTTAAGGCTCTTAATAATAAATCATTTTTTATCATATGTAAAGTATTTTATAGCGTTATCAATAACTTGTTCTATACTATTTGATTTAGATGTTATAATTTTTTTTGAATGAGTTTCGGCCTCACTTGCAGTGGTTTTTCCAATCGTAAATAAGGTTTCATTTTCAATTTTGTTGTGATGACAGTAGCTTTGTATAGCGCTTGGACTAAAGAATAAAATACCGTTAAACTTATCATCAATTTTTTTATAGTTTAAATGTGTTTTATAAACTTCTGTAGTTGAAAAATCAATCTTGTTTTTAGTTAATATTTTTGGTAATTCGTCTCTTTTTTTGTTTCCGCAAAAAAACCAAAATTTATCATTTTTAGCTGATTTTACTATAAAAATAGCCAATTTCGATGCATTTTCTTCACTTTTTACTACTTTTTGACCATTTTTTAAAAGCAATAACTTTGTTTTTTCACCTACGCAATAACAGTTTTTTATTTTTATTTTTTTACTTAAAACAGCCTCTACGGCATTTTTACTTGTGAATATTGCATTATCAATAATAGAATTAAAAGTAAATTCAATTTTTTCAATATCTATCGCATTATAATGATCTATTATTATACCAGATTTCTCAATTACCTGATAATTGTTAGCGCTTAATACTTTTGTAGATAATAATTTTATCATATCTCATTCTTTAAAGAATTTAATATTTTATTCCCACCCATCGCAATAATTTTTTCCGCAAATTTTATTCCAATATTTAGATTGTTTTCTATCTTTTCTGTCTCTCGTATTTCTATTTTATCACGACCATCAATAGATAAAATAATCCCACTAAACTCAATGTAGTTGTTAATTATTTTAGCATGTGCTCCTATTGGAGCTGTGCAACCGCCTTCTAATTTATTTAAAAAATCTCTTTCAATCTTCGTGCAAATTTCTGTCTCAGCATGATTAATTTTTTTAATTATTTCTGTAATTACATCATTTTCAACTAAATTTTGTATCGATATTGCTCCTTGAGCTGGAGCTGGAATCATCCAGTCTAAATCAAGGTAGTTTTTTGGCAGTAAATTTAATCTATCTAGCCCCGCCTTCGCCATTATCGTGCCATTCCAGTCGCTTTCTTTTAGTTTTTTTAAACGGGTGTTTACATTACCTCTAATACTAACGACATTGTCTGAATTGTATTTACTTAGCCATTGAGCTTTTCTTCTTAAGCTTCCAGTTGCGATTGTGTTACTTACATCACTCAAAGATTTGTTTATTATTATAACATCTTTTTCTAACCCCCTTTTCAATACTGCGCTTTGCCTTACTCCTAATGGCAAGATAGTCGGTACATCTTTTAGACTATGGACGGCAATATCTATTTCTTTATTTAGTAAAGCAATATCTATTTCCTTTGTAAAGACACCTGTAATACCTAACTCATAAATGGGCTTGGTTAAGTCTTTATCGCCACTTGAAGATATTGGGACTATTGACGAAGAAATATTTATTTTTTTTAATTTTTCTTGAACTTTTTTTGCTTGCCAGACAGCCAACTCACTAGCTCTTGTACCAATTCTAATATTAGCCATCTAAAGTGTTTTTTCAAGATTAAACACCTTTTTTATTAGCTCCTCACTATTGTTGCCTGTGACATTTTCATTTATTAAATGATGAGCGAAATGATTTGTAATTTTTTGAATTATATTATCACTAATTAATTCTGCATGTTCATAATTAAAACCATCTTTTTTCTTTTTTAAATTCTCTAATTCTAAATTTTTAAAATCAGTTAATTTACTTTTTAAAGCTCTTATTGTAGGCGCATATTTTCTAGTTTCTAGCCAATTTTCAAACTCATTTATTACTAAATCAATTATCTCTAATGCTTTTGGAATTTCTTTTTTTCTAGATTCAAAGGTCTTGTCTGTTATTTTAGAAAGATCATCTAAGTGTATGAGCCTTACATTATCTAATCCAGACACATCTTCAGAAACATTTTTTGGAATCGATAAATCTAATATTAATAAAGGCGCTTTGTTTTTAATAAGTTGTTTACTAACAGTGCTTTCTAGTGCGCCAGTTGCGACTACTAGAACATCTGTTTTATTAATCTCATCACTTAAATCTGAAATATCTTTTACTTTCAAATTAAACTTACCTGCTATTTTTTCTGCTTTATTTTTTGTCCTATTGATTAAGGTGATTTGACTGTTTTTTGTTTGTTTAATTAGATTTTCACACGTGTTTCGTCCAATTTTTCCTGTACCAAATAGTAATATGTTTTTATTATTTATGTTTTCAACGTTGTTACAAATGTATTGCACAGATGCAAATGAAACCGACGTTGCTCCAGTTGATAAGCTTGTTTCTGTTTTAATTTTTTTACTAGCTCTAATAACTGAAGTTATTAGTCTTTCCAAATAGGTATTTAGTAAGCCTTCTTTTTTTGAAATTGCTGCACTGTGTTTTAATTGTCCGATAATTTCAAAATCCCCTAAAATTTGACTTTCTAAACCAGACCCTACTTTAAATAGATGTTTAATTGCAGTACTTCCGCTATGTGTATACGCAAGTTTTTTGAATTCTTCTTTCGAGCCATTTGTAACATCACATAACAAGTCTATTAGAATTTCAGGATCTTTTACAAAACCTAAAACCTCTGTCCTGTTACAAGTCGAAATAGCCATTACACTCTCAATGCTATATTCTTTTGCTTTAGTTAGTAGTGATAATTTAGATTTGGGGTCTAAACTATACCTTCCTCTAACCTCTGCATTTGAATTTTTATAGCTAATTCCAATAATAAAAAAATCTAAAGCGTTGAGTTGCATTAATTAAATACTTTTTTGCAAAAATAAGTATGCTATTATTTAAAAAACAACGCTAAAAGAACTTTAAGTATCGTTAATAGTTTTTTGACAAATCAATTTTTTTTATTTATAAAATAACTTACTTTTGTAAAAAATTACAGGTGTAGATACCTAAATTTATTTATAATGATTCTAAATAAAGAAGAAAAAAATAATTCAAATCAATTTTTAAAAAGTATCGATATAGGTTCTTCTTCTGAAACCGCCATTGATAAAGAAATTTTTATTGCAATTCATCAAAATGAAACAAGCGTATTACAAAAATTTAACAAGCTAGTCAGTAAGGACTTTATTCAGTTTCATTTTTGCTTAAAAGGCAATTGTGATCTTGTTTTTAATGAAGGTTCTTATAAGTTAAGTTTATCTCAAGGAAAATCATTATTATTATATAATCCACAGAGGACTTTACCTATAAATTTAATAAATGAAGCAGGTTCAAATGTGATTACTCTTTTGATTTCTATTAAAAAGTTTCATTTACTTTTTTCTGATGAAGCAAGCTATATAACATTTTTAAGTAGAGAGAATATTTTAAAGAAATATTATACGGAAGAATCTATCTCCCCTTCAATGTCTATTGTATTAACTCAATTATTAAATTTTAATTTAAACAATTCGGTTAAGCCATTGTATTTTAAAGGAAAAACTTTTGAGCTTCTTAGCTTATATTTTAACACAAGTGACGAAGCTAATTTAGAACAATGTCCTTTTTTAGTTAGTGAAGCAAATGTAAATAAGATCAAGCTAGCTAAAGACATAATTATTAATAGACTATCTGAACCTCCTACTCTCATTGATTTAGCAAATGAAATTGGACTAAGTTTAAAAAAGCTTAAAGATGGTTTTAAACAAATATATGGAGACTCTGTTTATAGTTTTTTAATTGACTATAAAATGGAATTAGCTAGAAAATTATTAGAATCTGGGGATTACAATGTAAATGAAGTTGGTCTTAAAATTGGATACAGTACGTCAAGCCATTTTATTGCTGCTTTTAAGAAAAAGTATGGAACAACCCCAAAAAAATATTTCATGTCATTATCATCCTAACAAAAACCAATGAAAAAAGGAGTGCTATTAGTTAACTTAGGGTCGCCAGACTCCCCTGAACCTAAAGATGTAAAAAAATATTTGGGAGAATTTTTGATGGATGAAAGAGTTATAGATGTTCCGAAATGGGCTAGGACCTTATTAGTTAAAGGAATAATATTAAACACTAGACCTAAGGTTTCGGCAAAGGCATATAAAAAAATATGGTGGGACGAAGGCTCACCCCTAATTGTCCTGTCTGAAAGGTTACAGAAAAAACTACAATTAAAATCAACAATACCTATTAGTTTAGCGATGAGATATGGTAGCATGACAATATTAAAAGGGATACAAGAACTTGTAGACCAAGGAGTTAATAAAATATTGTTATTCCCATTATATCCACAGTTTGCAATGGCAACTACTGAAACAATAAGTGTTTTAGTTAGGGAAATTTGTTCTGAAAAATTCCCTGACTTAACTGTAGACGAAGTTTCCCCTTTTTATAATAATTCAGATTATATTGAAGTGTTGTCAAAATCCATTAGTAGAAATATTGATCTTGATAAGGTTGAGCATTTACTGTTCTCATACCACGGAATTCCTGAAAGGCATATTAGAAAAAGTGATGTTACTAAATCACACTGTAAGGTTGACGGGACTTGTTGTGACACCCCTTCAAAAGCACATGAATTTTGCTACAGCCATCAATGTAAAGAAGTAACAAAGTTAGTGGCAGCAAAATTACAATTAAAGAACTATTCAACCTCCTTTCAATCACGTCTTGGGTTTGACCCATGGCTTCAGCCGTACACGGATAGAACCATAGAAAGATTAGGAAAATCTGGCATAAAAAATATGGCGATTGCAACCCCCGCTTTTGTAAGTGATTGTTTAGAAACTTTAGAAGAAATAGCAATGGAAGGTAAAGAGATCTTTGAAGAAGTTGGGGGAAAAGAGTTTACTACAATTCCATGTTTAAATGATGATAAAGACTGGGTACATTTAATTTCATCTTGGGTTGAAAATTGGAAAGAAAAAGACAAATGTTTTTAGATGAATAAAAATAATTCATCTGCTCTGGGAACAGATCCAATTCCTAAAACCCTACTTAAGCAAGCGCTACCAGCATCAATTGGCATTCTTGTAATGTCGTTAAATATATTGGTAGACACAATTTTTGTTGGACAATGGATAGGTTCAATTGCTATAGCAGCTATAAATGTAGTTCTACCAGTTTCTTTTTTTATTGCAGCTTTAGGTATGGCCATAGGGATAGGTGGGTCATCTATTATTTCTAGGGCCTTAGGCACGAATAACCTTAAAAAGGCGAGACATACTTTTGCCAATCAGATTACACTTACAATTTTGATCACAATTAGTTTTGTGTTTTTTGGCCTTTACTTTATGGAGTCTATTGTCCCAATGTTTGGAGGTAAAGGAGCGATATACGAGCCATCAAAAATATACTACACCATAGTGCTTTATGGGGTTCCATTTTTAGCCTTATCTATGATGGGGAACACTGTAATTAGAGCAGAAGGAAAACCTAAATATGCAATGTATGCAATGATGATTCCTTCAGTTGGAAACATAGTTTTAGATATTATTTTTATTAAATACTTAAACATGGGAATGGGTGGAGCGGCTTGGGCTACTACAGGTTCTTATGTTTTATGTTTTGTCTTTGTTTTTTGGTTTTTTTCTTCTAAAAAATCAGAGCTTAAAATTAATTTCTCTGATTTAATTTTAAGTAATTCTATTGTTAAAGAAATAAGTTCATTGGGGTCAATAACTCTAGCAAGGCAAGCTACTGTGAGTGTTACGTATTTGCTGATGAATAATATTCTTTACAACTATGGAGGTGAAGTATCTGTAACTGCTTATGCTATTGTTGGAAGACTAATGATGTTTGCTCTATTTCCTGTTTATGGAATAACGCAAGGCTTTTTGCCTATTGCAGGATATAATTTTGGAGCTAATAATTATGAAAGAGTTAAAGATGTAATTTACATAGCTATTAAATACGCATCTTTTTTTGCAACGATTGTGTTTTTAATTCTAATGATTTTTCCAGAAAATATTACTAAAATTTTCACAACAGACGTTAATGTTATTAGAGAAACACCACCGGCAATGAGGTGGGTTTTTTTAGCAACACCTATAATTGCTATTCAGTTAATAGGTGCGGCGTATTTTCAAGCAATAGGAAAGGCAAAAATAGGACTACTTTTAGCATTGCTTAGACAAGGAATTTTATTCGTTCCTTTAATACTAATTTTACCTTTGTTTTTTGGTGAAATTGGTGTTTGGATATCATTCCCAATTTCAGACTTATTGGCAACTGCAATTACAGCTTTAATTTTATTAAGAGAAATTAAAAAAAGACTAGTATAATAAATAATCCTTATTTTTAGTAGTAATAAAAGAATCGCCTCATGAAAAAAATAACGTTAATACTAGTAATAATTGCTTGTTCATTTTCTGATCAAACATTTTCTCAAAACATTGATACTGATCAATATTCTGCATTAGAATATAGATTACTGGGCCCTTTTAGAGGAGGCAGAAGCGCTGCAGTTACAGGAGTTCCAAATAAACCAAATTTATATTATTTCGGTTCAGCTGGCGGAGGTGTTTGGAAAACTGAAAATGGAGGAGAGCAGTGGAAAAATATTTCAGACGGTTATTTTGGCGGCAGTATAGGTTCGGTAACAGTGTCTAAAAGTGATCCGAATGTCATTTATGTTGGCGGAGGAGAAAAAACTGTCAGAGGAAATGTATCGTCTGGTTATGGAGTATGGAAGAGTATTGACGCAGGAAAAACATGGTCTTTTTCAGGCTTAAAAAACTCTAGACATATTCCTAGAATTTCAGTAGACCCAAAGGATCACAACATTGTATATGCCGGAGTTTTAGGAGATATTTATAAGGCAAATGAAGATAGGGGATTGTACAAGAGTATAAACGGAGGAGATAGCTGGGAGAAAATATTGTTTTCAAACGAAAATTCAGGTATAGTAGATCTAATTATTGACCCTACTAATTCAAGAGTTATTTACGCTTCAACTTGGAACGTTAGAAGAACACCATATAGTTTAAGTTCTGGGGGAGATGGCTCTGCACTTTGGAAAAGTGTAGATAGCGGTAAAACCTGGAAAGAAATATCTTTAAATGCAGGCTTCCCTACTTCAACTTTGGGAATCATTGGAGTTACGGTATCCCCTGTAAATAACAATAAAGTATGGGCTATTATCGAAAATAAAGATAAAGGTGGATTATATCTTAGTAATGACGGAGGAGAGACTTGGAGCATAGTGAATGCTGAAAGAAAATTAAGACAACGAGCTTGGTATTACACTAGAGTTTATGCAGACTCGCAAGATGAAAATCTGGTTTATGTTTTAAATGTTAGATATCATAAAAGTACAGATGGAGGAAAAAACTTTAAAACTTACAATGCTCCACATGGGGACCATCACGACTTATGGATCTCACCTGAAAATCCAAAAAGAATGATAATTGGAGATGATGGCGGAGCACAAGTATCTTACGATGGAGGTGAAAATTGGAGTACATATATGAATCAACCAACATCACAATTTTATAGAGTTACAACAGATAACCATTTTCCATTTAGAATATATGCGGCCCAACAAGATAATTCAACGATACGAATAAACCATAGATCTAGTGGGCGCTCAATAAGTGAATCTGATTGGGAATCAACGGCAGGTGGTGAATCTGCTCATATTGCTGTAGACCCTTCAAATAACGAAATCGTTTATGGAGGTAGTTACGATGGGTTTTTATCAAGAGTTAACCATGACACGAAATCACTAAGATCAATTAGTGTGTGGCCAGATAACCCTATGGGTCATGGAGCTGAAGGAATGAAATATAGATTTCAATGGAATTTTCCAATAATTTTCTCAAAGCATAACCCAAAGAAATTATATACCTTTTCAAACCAGGTACATGTAACTGAAAATGAAGGACAATCATGGGACATAATTAGCCCTGATTTAACAAGAAATGACCCTAAAAAATTAAAATCATCTGGAGGGCCTATAACTCAGGACAACACTTCGGTAGAATATTATTGTACAATATTTGCTGCTCAGGAATCTTCTTTAAAAGAAGGGTTGATTTGGGTAGGTAGTGATGACGGTTTAATTCATGTTACAAAAAATGGGGGAGAAACATGGGACAATGTAACTCCGAAAAACATGCCAGATTGGACTATGATAAATAGTATAGAACCTAGCACTTTTGATCCAGGAACTTGTTATGTAGCAGGAACAAGATATAAATCTGGAGATTTTAATCCTTATTTATATAAAACTACTGATTATGGAAAATCTTGGTCAAAAATAACTAAAGGTATTGATGAAGAACATTTTACTAGAGTTTTAAGAGAAGATCCAGCGAATAAAAATATTTTATATGCAGGTACAGAAACAGGGATGTATATATCTTTTAATAGAGGTGAAAATTGGACACCATTTCAGTTAAATTTGCCGATTGTTCCAATAACCGACCTGACTATAAAAAATAATAGTCTAATTGTCGCAACACAAGGAAGAAGTTTATGGATGATTGACGATTTAACAGTATTGCACCAAGCATATATAAATAACTTGGATAAAGAAAGGTTGCCATATAATAACCTTCATGAAAACATTCTGTATAAGCCAAAGAATGTATATAGAACAGCTGGAAGTAAAACTAGTAGAAATAATTTGACTGAGGGTGAAAATTTAGACAATGGAGTTATCACATATTTTAATATTACAAACTATAAGGATAAAGATGAGGTTACTTTAACGTATTTAAACAATAAAAGAGATACAATAGTTTCCTTTGGAAATAATTTAAAAGGAAAAAAGAATTTAAAAGTTGAAAAAGGAGCGAATAAATTTTCTTGGAATATGTATTATGATGGGGCAAGTGACTTTAAGGGCATGGTCCTTTGGTGGGCTAGTTTAAGTGGACCAAAGGCTGTCCCTGGCAGTTATTATGTTGATTTAAATTTCAATGGAAAGGTGATTTCGAAATCGTTTAATATTCTGATTGACCCAAGGTCGGAGAGCTCAACGTTAAAGATGGAAGAACAATTTAAATTTATTAGCTCTATTAATGAAACAGTAGACAAGGCTCATAAATCTATTAAAAAAATTAGAAATATTAAAAATCAGCTATCAATGTTTATTAAAGATTATTCTGAAAATGACGTTAAAGAGTTAATTGATAAAGCATCTGTTTTGGAAGGCAAGCTCTCATCTATAGAAAAAGAATTATATCAAACTCAAAACAGAAGCGGCCAAGACCCTTTAAACTTCCCTATTAGACTTACAAATAAGCTAGCTCATTTAAACTCTTTAGTAAGTATGGGTGATTTTCCTCCAACCTTACAAGACATTAAAGTGAAAGACTTTCTTACAGAAGAAATAAATAAGAGTCTTGAAAGATTTGATAAATTAATAGAGGATGAAATTATTGGATTTAATAATCTTTTTAATTCTAATAATTTAAACCACATCATAACTACTAATTAATTATGGAATACTATCAGTATTTAAAATCACTACACTTAATATTTGTTATAACATGGTTTGCAGGGTTATTCTACATACCTAGATTATTTATTTATCATATTGAAGCAAACTCCAAACCTAAAGATCAAAAAGACATATTAATTGAGCAATTTAAAATTATGTCAAAAAGACTTTGGCTTATCATTACATGGCCATCTGCTATTTTAGCAATTGGTTTTGCAATAGCTCTATTTGTATTAAACCCAGGTCTTATCAACCTTGATTGGATGAAGGTTAAATTAATTTTTGTTTTCTTGTTAATACTATATCATATAAAAACTCATTTAATATATAAAGAACTTCAAAATGATAAAATAAACTATTCTTCTAATTTTATGCGTTACTGGAATGAAGGGGCAACGATAATATTATTTTCAGTAGTTTTTTTAATCACTTTAAAAAGCGCTACAAGTTGGATTTTTGGAGTTTTAGGTATAATATCTCTATCATTTTTTTTGGCCTTAGGAATTAAACTTTACAAAAAGGCAAGAAATGAATAACTCGAAATTAAAAGGAATTTCACTAAGGTTTAGAATATTTATTTTTATGATTTTGATGGTTGTTATTTCATCAATATTCGTAGCAATAGTTACTTTAATTGAATATAATAATCAATCTGAATATTATCATAATGAAAGATTAGAGAGAAAAGAAAATCAATTAATATTAAGCCTTAATTACGTAATTCAAAATTCAATTTTTACTAATGATAATATTATTAAAAACATCAGTGATAGTAAGATTGATGAAATTTCTAATATCCAAAACATAGAGTTTAAGCTTTATGGCTTAAATGGGGATTTAATAAAAAACTCTGATTTAGACTCTAATGTAGATTTGTTAGAATTAAAAATACCCAATACTATAATTGATAAATTTAAAAGTGAGAATATAAATAGATATGTGGAAAATAATATAGATAACAAGAACTATAAAGTAGCATATGATATACTGAAAGATCAAAATAAAAGACCAATTGGGATCTTGTATATTCCTTATTACGAATTTGATGTCTTCAATTATGACAAATTAAACTCAATACTGTATGGTCTTGGACTTGTTTTATTTAATATAATTATTATTTCTACACTGTTTGCTTATTTATTATCACGATACATAACAAAACCACTTTTTCAAATAAGCAACAGACTGAAGTCGACTAAACTATCACAAGATGATAATAAAATTACTCTTAAAAATCCTCCAAGAGAATTAGCTGAATTGGTTAATTCATATAACCTTATGATTGATGAGTTGGAAGTGAATGCTGTGAAATTAGCAAAAAGCGAAAGGGAAAGTGCCTGGAGAGAAATGGCAAAACAGGTTGCTCATGAGATTAAAAATCCACTTACTCCAATGAGACTCACTATTCAGTCTTTTCAAAGGAATTTTAGTGCTGATAAAGAAAACATCGACACAATAGTTAATGAGTTTTCAAACACATTGATACAACAAATTGATGTGTTGACTTCTATTGCTAGCGCATTTTCAGATTTTGCAAAAATGCCCGAACAGAAAAAAGAATTATTAAACGTAAAGGAAATTATTGAGTCTGGTCTAGATATTTTTGACAAGAATTTTATTAATTTTTCATTTGACAATAACGAAATTTTGGCAAACTTAGATAAATCCCAATTAATTAGGGTGTTAACCAATTTAGTAAAAAATGCAATACAGTCTATTCCTGAGGGAAGAACTCCGCTTATAGATGTTTATTTATCTAGTACAAATAGCAATGTAATTATTAAAATTAGCGACAATGGTTCTGGAATTGAAGAAGAAAATAGGTTAAAAATATTTGAGCCGAGATTCACTACTAAATCTAGCGGAATGGGATTAGGGTTATCTATGATTAGTAGTATTATTAAATCCTTTAATGGAACAATTGACTTCGAAACTAAAAAAAATATAGGGACCACATTTTCATTAACTTTCCCAAAAAATTAAATATGAAATTTGAAAACATACTAATAGAAACTAAGGATAAGATATCTACAATTACCATTAATAGACCTAATAAATTAAATGCACTTAACATACTTACAATTAAGGAGCTTCATAATGCATTAGAAGCCCTATCTAGTGATAATTCCTGTAAGGTTGTAGTTATAACTGGTTCAGGGACTAAAGCATTTGTAGCCGGAGCTGACATAAGTGAGTTTTATAAATTTTCTAAACAAGAAGGATATCAATTGTCACAAGACGGACAAACAAATCTTTTCGATTTTATTGAGAATTACTCCAAGCCTGTCATAGCTGCAATTAATGGCTATGCCTTAGGTGGTGGGCTAGAATTGGCAATGGCCTGTCATATTAGAATAGCTAGTAAAAACACGTTAATGGGGCTTCCAGAAGTTTCACTTGGAGTAACTCCTGGATATGGAGGAACGCAAAGACTAGCTCAATTAATTGGAAAAGGTAGAGCAATGGAATTAATTTTGAGCGCAAACATGATTAATGCTGAAAGAGGAGAGAAATTAGGACTAACAAACCATACAACTACTCAAGATGAGCTAATACAATTCACTTACGAGTTGGCACGAAAAATGACAACCAATTCATCTACTGCAATTGCAGCTTCTATAAAATGCATCAATTCTAATTTTAAAGACGGTGAAAATGGTTATATTACAGAAATAAATGAATTTAGCAATTGTTTTCAATCAGAAGATTTTATTGAAGGTACTAATGCATTTATTGAAAAAAGAAAAGCAAAATTTAAATAACAATTTCTCTCCCCCCTCGTTATTTTTTTGAATTTAACTTATAATAAAAATTATTTAAGAAATAATTAACTCATCAAAAAGAGCTTACTAGTTATTTTTGTAGAAATAAAAAAAAACATGCGCAAGAATTTATTTATAATATTATTTATATACTCTAATTTTATTTTTTCCCAATATGAAATAATAATTGAAGCTACAGTGTTAGACTACACGACTAATAAGCCTGTAAGTCTAGCAAACGTAAGTTTTAAGTATACCAACGTTGGTACCTTTACAAATAATTCGGGTAATTTTAATTTAAAATATGATGAAAAATTAATTTCTCTAGAGGATGTTTTTGTAATAAATGCAAAAGGGTTCAAGTCTCAGGAGATAAAAGCCTCCGAACTATATAAATTTCTGTTAAACACCAACAAGTTTTATTTAAAACGAGAAAATACAATAAATAGTTGGGTTAAGGATTTATCGTTGAGCACAATTGAAGATGCACAACCCAAATTGTTTGGAAAAATATTCACTGTTTCTGGACCAATTCAAGGAGCCACAATTAGGATAAAAAACTCACTGATAGAATCTCAATCTGATTTTGAAGGCTATTTTAATATCGATGCAGAAGTTGATGACGTATTAATTATTAATTATTTAGGGATGACTGAAAAGCAGACTGTAGTAGTTGATTTTAATGATTTATACATATTATTAAAAACGGAAGCTCAAATTTTAGATGAAGTCGTTTTGTCTTCATCAAAAAACGAAGACAATGAGGTTGATACTGGTTATGGCAAAAAAAATGTTGATGCTGTTGGCTTTTCGAACTCAACAATTACCAAAAAAGATATTTCTCCAGGAGCTAACAATTTATTAGATGTTATTAGGGGTAGATTTGCTGGAGTTAAAATAGAGGGATTTACCACGCCTAGAATTATAATTAGAGGAGGTACCGGATCAATGAATACGCCAGCTTATGCCATCTATGATATTGATGGCTTGATTTTTTCAGACTTCCCATATTTTGTTAACCCACAACAAATTGAAAGTATGACAATTTTAAAGTCATACGGTGCAACTAACCGTTATGGAAGCGTTGGTAGAGGAGGTGTGTTTGTAATTAAAATGAATAACCTGTATAAAGGGTCTTCTCAGATTTTAGACTCTGCACTAATAAAAGGAAATGACTATGCCGAAGAACTAAACATGATTAGTTCAGAAAACAACTCTAAATATATTTTAGAACTTGAACAAGCTTCTTCTTTTGAAAATGCGAAAGAGATATATTTGAACCAAACATCATCATTAGAATTTAAATCTATCCCTTACTATTTTGACAGCTACGATTACTTCGTAAGATGGAACAAAGATTTTGCTTTTGCTATTTTGACTAGCGCGGTTTTGTCTGCTAAAAGTAATCCAAAGGCTTTAAAAGCTATGGCATATAAAATGGAGACAATTGGCAGAAATAATGATGCTGAATTGATATATGAGCATTTATTTAAAATAAGACCTACTCACGAACAATCCTATAGGGACTTGGCTTTGATTTATGCAAAAAACAAGAAGTATGTATTAGCTGCAGATATCTATAAAAAAATTCTACTTAATTTGATTGATGAAGTTGAAGTTTTAGGTCTTCAAAAAACAATTGCTAATGAAGCATATCATCTATACACAACGAATCGTGAAGCTTTTGATTTTAAAAACTTCCCGATAAATATTTTAAAAAAATTATTGCCAGACCTAGACCTTAATAAAACTCAAAAAATAAACAACGCTAATTTATCACCTATTATTAAGCCACAAGATTTTGGTTATGACTATAGAGTTGTTTTTGACTGGAGCGATTCAAATATTGAATTTAATGTTCAATTTGTTAGCCCTTCAAAAAAGTTCTTCAACTGGTCTCATACTAAATTTGAAAATAAAAAGCAGTTAGTTGACGAAATAAAATTTGGTTACAATACCGAAGAGTTTATAATAGATGACTCTCAAAAAGGAGAATGGCTGGTCAACATTGACAGCTTTAGTATAGAATCAGATATTAATCCTACATTTTTAAAATATACGGTTTATAAGAATTACGGCAGAGGTAATGAGATCCACAAGACTAAGTTTATAAATCTAAATAAGTTAAATCAAAAAATAACTTTAGATAAGCTTTTCTATAATTAACAGTATTCGTTAAAAGCATCTTGTAGGTTTTCAGCAATTAACTCTGCAGGCCTTCCTTCAATGTGATGTCTTTCTAACATATGAACTAATTCTCCGTCTTTAAATAGCGCCACACAAGGAGAGCTTGGTGGAAAAGGAGCCATATAGTATCTAGCTTTATCTGTAGCCTCTCTGTCAACTCCTGCAAATACAGTTCCTAAATAGACCGGAGTCTTGCTGTTAGCTAAACTTGCAAGTACACCTGGCCTAGCATTAGCCGCTGCACATCCACACACAGAGTTAACTACAATTAATGTTGTCCCTTTTTTCTTTATTAAGTTATCAACTTCACTTTCAGATATTAACTCATCAAAACCATTGACTGTTAATTGCTCTTTCATCGGGTTAACTAATTCTGGAGGATACATATGTATTTTTTTATAGATTTATTAAACAAAGATACGATTCAAAATTATTTTATTTTTTATATTTGCATAAAATTATCTTCATGGATGAATTATTATCAAGTATAATAAGTTATTTTGAATCTATAGACCCAGTATTAGCAGCGTTATATGCTTCTTTATTTACTTGGGTGCTTACCGCTATGGGCGCTTCATTAGTTTTCGTTTTTAACGGAATGAATAGAGCTTTATTAGATGGTATGTTAGGTTTTACAGGTGGAGTTATGGTAGCTGCAAGTTTTTGGAGCTTATTAGCACCTGCAATCGAAATGAGTGGAGGATCAGTAATCCCTGCTGCTGTAGGATTTGGACTTGGTGCATTATTCATATTCGGGTTAGATAAAGTTCTACCTCATTTACATATTAATTTTGGTGATGATGAAAAGGAAGGGCCTGATACACCCTGGCATAGAACTACACTTTTAGTATTAGCAATTGCTTTACATAATATTCCTGAAGGACTAGCTGTAGGTGTTTTATTTGGTGGTGTTGCTGCAGGAATCCCTGAAGCTTCTATAGGAGCAGCAGTAGCCCTTGCTATAGGTATAGGCATACAAAATTTTCCAGAAGGCTTAGCGGTTGCTATGCCTATGAGAAGAAATGGTGCAAGTAAATTTAAAAGCTTTTGGTATGGACAAATGTCTGCAATTGTTGAGCCAATAGCTGCAGTTATTGGGGCCCTTGCTGTAACAGTATTTTTGCCAATTTTGCCATACGCATTAGCTTTTGCAGCAGGTGCTATGATTTTTGTAGTAGTTGAAGAGGTTATTCCTGAAACTCAAAGAGATAAGTATACAGATATTGCTACCCTTGGATTTATTGGAGGGTTTATAATAATGATGACTTTAGATGTTTCTTTAGGGTAATAACGACTTAGTTACATCCACAACCATTACCATCACTGCATTTGCTTTTTTTGCCACCAATGATATTATACTTTCTAAGTATATATATCACAGATATTAATAAAGTTATTCCGACTAATATTTCTTGTATAATGTTCATTTAATTTAATATTTGAAATGAAATAAATGCAACTACATAAGCTATGAGAGTCATAATTATTAATTGAAGCAATGGCCATTTCCAACTATTGGTTTCTTTTTTCACTATAGCTAAAGTACTCATGCACTGCATAGCAAAAGCATAAAATAACAGAAGAGATATACCAGAAGCCAGTGTAAACACTTTAGAACCATCACTGTATACCTCTGAAGACATGGATTCTTTAATGGTACTCTCTACATCATCGGTATTCCCAACACTGTAAATTGTAGCTAAAGTACCAACAAAGACTTCTCTTGCCGCAAAAGAAGCAATTAAACCGATTCCTATTTTCCAGTCATAACCTAATGGCTTAATTATTGGCTCTATGCTTTTACCAATAATACCTATATATGAATGTTCAAGTTTATGAGAAGCAATTTCTGATTCAATGTTTATATTCTCAAATTTTTCAAATTTTTCAGTGATAATGTTTTCAGCATCATTGAAATTTTCACCAGGCCCATAAGATGCTAACACCCATAAAATTATAGATATAGCTAATATGATTTTACCCGCTTCTAACACAAATGATTTAGTTTTTTCAAATACCGTAATTAAAACATCCCTCAAAACAGGAACTTTATAATTAGGCATTTCAATAACTAAAAAAGACTTTCTATTTGTTTTTAAAATTTTATTTAAAATATAGGCGGAAAATATTGCCATACCAAACCCAAGCATGTAAAGCATCATTAAAGTAAGCGCTTGATAGCTTACTCCAAGAAAGCTCCCTTCCGGAATCACTAAGGCTATAATGATTAAATAAACAGGTAAACGCGCCGAGCAAGTAGTAAATGGAGTTACAAGAATTGTAATTAACCTTTCTTTCCAATTTTCAATATTTCTGGTTGCCATTATAGCAGGAATTGCACATGCTGTTCCTGATATTAATGGGACTACACTTTTACCACTTAAACCATACTTTCTCATTACTCTATCCATTAAAAAAACGACTCTACTCATGTAGCCAGTTTCTTCTAGAATTGATATAAAAATAAATAGAAAAGCTATTTGAGGGATGAATATTACAATACCTCCAATTCCAGCAATTATTCCTTCCGCTAGTAGATCAGTCATTACACCAGCAGGGAGAACCTCTTTAGTGTAACTGGCAAGGTCTGCAAATGCAGTGTCAATCAAATCCATAGGAACTGAAGACCAGTCATAAATTACTTGAAAAATTGCAAGTAGAATTATAAAAAATATTAAATACCCATATATTTTATGAGTTAATATTCTGTCTAGAATTGCTCTATACCCAACTGCTTTAGAACTATCTATAACTTGCCCTAACCTAAGAGCATTGTTAATGAATTGATATCTTTTTATAGTTTCTTTTTGTTGTAATCTTTTTAACTCAGAAGTTGATTTGGTTTTAAAATCTAAAATATCTAAAGAGTTCCTGTCCATTTTACCAAAGTTGGCATCTTGACTTATAACAACCCATAATTTATATAAATCTTGATTTGGAAAAGCAGAGGACAAACTATTGAAATAGTTTTCATCAATTAAGCTTAAATCAATTGAAGGTTTAGTTGAAATTTGCTTAAAATTAACAATACATTCTTTTAACTCACTAATACCTAAACTTCCATCTCTACTTGTTAAAATTATTTTTGCATCAAGCTCTTTCTCTAATAATGGGATGTCTAATGAAATGCCTTTATATTTCATCCTATCAGCCATGTTAACAGCTAATATTACAGGTATTTTTAAGTCTTTTATTTGAGTAAATAAAACTAAATTTCTTTTTAAATTCTCAACATCACTTACAATTACAGCAACATCTGGAAAATCTTTATCATTTTTATTTAAAAGCAATTCTATAACTAAATTTTCATCAATGGAAGATGCATTTAAGCTATAGGTTCCGGGGAGATCGAGAATATGCGCTTTTACACCTCTTTCTAATTTGCAAATACCTTCTTTTTTTTCAACAGTAATACCAGGATAATTACCTACTTTTTGATTCAGCCCAGTTAGAGCATTAAACAAAGAGGTTTTTCCTGTGTTTGGATTACCAATAAGAGAAACTTTTATTTGCTTACTCATCTTTGAGTTTATCAACGATTATTAATTTGGCAGTTTTTGATCTTATAGCTAGATGCGTACCCTCAATATTTATATACATAGGTCCAGAAAATGGAGCCTGTTGAATTACTTTTATTTCATTCCCAGGAAGACATCCCATTTCTAATAATTTTATTGGAATATCTATAGATGAAACATCTTTAATTATTGCAGTATCTCCTTTATTTAAGTCGGCAATTGTATACATTTGTTATTTAGAATGATTTTAAGTTACCAAAAGTACTAAAAAAAAACAGGAACTTTCTAATCTGATTTTTTTAATATTTTTATATCATTTATAAGTCTGTTAATTTCTTCTTTATCAGTACCGTCATAAAATCCTCGGATTTGTTTTTTCTTATCAATTAACACAAAATTCTCTGTATGAATCAGATCATACTCACTAAATTTATTACCTTTTGCAGCCAAGTAAGATTTTCTAGCTAAATCATATATTTCTTTTTTATCTCCAGTCACTAAGTCCCATTTAGAATCAATAACACTATTGTCAATTGCATATTTTTTCAATACTTCTACAGAATCAATTTCAGGAAATACAGTGTGAGATAATAATAAAATTTCTGAATCTTCAATTAATTTATCTTGGAGATCCTTCATGTTCTTTGTCATTATAGGGCATATAGACTGGCATGTTGTAAAAAAGAAATCGGCAACATATATTTTATTATCATATTTTTTTTGAGTGACGATTTCCCCATTTTGATTAGTAAGGCTAAAGTCAGAAATTTTATGATAATTTATCTTATGTACAATCGTACTATCAACTAATTCATTGTTGACACTAGCGGGCTGGTAAACTGGAAGCCTTTCAATTGGTTTTAGAATGGTGTAGAACAGACAAATTGAAATTATACCCCAAACTATTATAGAAAGTCCAATCCACTTGTAATTTGAAAAAAAACCGATCATAAATATTAAAATAAATGTGGAAACAAAAATACAACACAATTAGCATTTAATTAGTATTTTAGATTGATAATAAAACAATTTTTAATGAAGTTTCTTCAAATATTTACTATAGTTTTCCCTATAATGTTATTCTCTCAAAATGATATTGATAATTTACCTATAGCTGAATCAGAATTTGCAAAAAAAATTCTTTCTCAAAAAATTAATTTAAACACTACAAACTATGATTTAAAGTATCATAAATTAGATTTAAATTTAAACCCAGAAGAGGCCTTTATTAGTGGTGTAATTACTTCTCATTTTTTAGCCCTTGAAGATTTAAATCAAATTACCTTTGATTTATCTGATAACATGGAGGTAGAAAGCGTAATTCATTTGGGTTCAAATACCAACTTAGGGTTTAGTCAAAATTCTGATGACGAGGTAATAATTGATTTGCAGAGTACTCAGGCTCAAGGGGTGTTAGACTCTATTAGTATTTCTTATTCTGGGAACCCGGTTAGCTCTGGCTTTGGATCTTTTGAGCAGTCAAATCATGATGGAGACCCTGTGATTTGGACACTTTCTGAGCCTTATGGAGCAAAAGGTTGGTGGCCATGTAAGCAAGATTTGAATGATAAAATTGATTCTATTGATGTTTTTATAAATACACCTCTTTATAATCCAAATAATGAAGATTATGTTGCTGTTTCTAATGGTATTGAAATTAGCCAGCAGATTAGTGACAATCAAAAAACCACTCATTTTAAACACAATTACCCAATTCCAGCTTACTTAATAGCTATTGCTGTAACAAATTATGAAGTATATTCTCATGAGGTTAATAATAATGGAAACCCATTTGATATAGTCAATTATGTTTATCCAGAGGATTTTTCATCTGCCCAAAATCAAACTTTAATTACTGTTGATATCATGAATTTCTTCTCTGAAAAATTTGAAGAATACCCATTTTCAAATGAGAAATATGGACATGCTCAATTTGGTTGGGGAGGAGGCATGGAACACACAACAGTTTCATTTATGGGAAGCTTTAGTAGAGGATTAATCGCCCACGAGCTTGCCCATCAATGGTTCGGAAATAAAATAACCTGTGCTAGTTGGCAAGACATCTGGCTTAATGAAGGCTTTGCTACTTACTTGTCAGGATTAGTGATAGAACACTTAGACGGAAGTGATTCCTTTAATTCTTGGAAACAGCAGAAAGTTAATTCTATAACAAGTCAGACATCCGGTTCTGTATATGTGCCTGCTCAAGACACATTATCGGTAGGTAGAATTTTTAGCGGAAGATTGTCTTACAATAAAGGTTCAATGGTTTTGCATATGCTTAGAACAAAACTTGGCGACGATTTGTTTTTTGAAAGCTTACAGAATTATTTATCAACTCCTGAATTTGCATACGGCTATGCGACATCTTTAGAGTTTATCTCATCTGTTGAAACAACTACAGAAATGGATCTGGCAGAATTTTTTGAGGATTGGTTGTTTAATGAAGGTTACCCGAGTTATATAGCGGAGTGGGGGCAACCATCTGATGAATTACAAATAATTTTAAGTCAATCATCAAGTCATGAATCAGTTGATTTTTTCGAAGGGTTAATTACAATAAGAGTATTGGGAGAATCAGGAGAGGCCTTAGATTTAGTTTTAGATCACAATTATAACAATCAAGTCTTTATAAATGATGTAGGGTTTAATGTTTCATCTGTTGAAATTAATCCAGATTATAATGTGATTTCAAAAGACAATTTTGTTCTTTTAAGTTCAGACACCCCTATAATTAATGAGGAATTAATTATATACCCAAACCCAACGAGTTCTAATATAGAAATCAATAAACCTTATGGTTTGAAAATCTCTAATATTGAGTTATTTAATATTAATGGACAATTAGTTTCATCTTATAATTATTCAAAAAACATACAGTTAGAGAATTTAAGCAAAGGTCAGTATTTTTTTAAGTTTTATTCTGATTCTGGAACTATTTACAAAGCCTTAATTATAAATTAATTAAAGTGTTTTTTTTTGCTAAGATTCCTGTATTTTAGCCCCTTCATAAATACTAGATTAAATGATAGATTTTATTATTAGAGGTTCACAGTTATTATTGAGCTTATCCATATTAGTTGTTTTACATGAGTTGGGTCACTTTATCCCTGCTAAACTGTTTAAAACAAGAGTAGAAAAATTTTATTTATTTTTTGATGTTAAATTTTCTTTATTCAAAAAGAAAATTGGTGACACAGTTTATGGAATTGGGTGGCTTCCTTTAGGGGGTTATGTTAAAATCTCTGGGATGATTGATGAAAGCATGGATACGGACCAAATGTCACAACCTCCACAACCTTGGGAATTTAGATCAAAACCTTCTTGGCAGAGATTGATTATAATGTTAGGTGGAGTAACTGTTAATTTTATTTTAGCATTAATTATATATATAGGCTTAGCTTATTCAAACGGAGATACATTTATAACTAACGAAAGTGTAAAAGGTGGGTATTTAATTACCAATCCAATTTTAACAGAAGCAGGATTTAAAACTGGAGATAAAATTATATCATCAAATAATGAAGAGGTTCTCACTTACAATGAGTTACGAAAATCTATTATAACAGCAAAAACATATGAAGTTGAGAGGGATGGAAAAATAATTGATATAGACATGCCGGTTGATTTTCTAGGGAAGTTAAGTACCAGTAAAGATAGAAGCTTATTTGAATTTAGAAGACCATTAATAATTAAAGAAGTAACTGAAGAATCTTTGAATAAAAATTTTAATTTACTTCAAGGGGATGTTATTGAATCAATTAATGGGATTGAGATACCCTATCGAGATCAGATCACGGAAATTCTTGAAAATAACAAAAATCAGACTATTGAGGTTAGTATTTTAAGAGATGAAATGCCAATGTCAAAAACATTAAATGTCAATCAGGACGGAGCATTAGGTATTATCTTTGGGTCCACAAATAAAGATTTAATTGATTATAATTATATAGAACTAGTTACAAATACTTATGATATAGAGGAAAGTTTTTCGGTAGGATCTAAAAGATTCACTTCACAAGTTGGAAGTTATTTAGATCAATTTAAAGCTATATTCAGTCCTGAAACAGGGGCTTACAAAGGTCTGGGAGGGTTTATAGCGATTGGCAATATTTTTCCTTCATATTGGAGTTGGTCAAGTTTTTGGTCTATAACAGCCTTCCTTTCTATTATGCTAGGAGTATTGAACTTACTGCCAATACCAGCACTAGACGGAGGTCATGTAATGTTTTTACTATATGAAATGATTACTGGCAAAAAGCCGTCAGACAAGTTTATGGAGTACGCACAAACGATCGGTTTTTTAATTTTAATTACATTAGTTGTATTCGCTAACGGTAACGATATTTTTAAAGCTATATTTAATTAGCATATTATTTTAAAAGATTAAAAAATAATATATATATTTGCGCTCATTATTTATTGACATTCCTCCTTAGCTCAGTTGGTTAGAGCATCTGACTGTTAATCAGAGGGTCCAAAGTTCGAGTCTTTGAGGAGGAGCAAAAAGGTTTACAGAGATGTAAGCCTTTTTTTGTTTACTCTCACTTCTCTAACCAGTTGTTAAAGACTCCTAAAAGCATCTACTCTTAATTGACAATAAGTATCTCAAAGAACAAGCTAAATTTAGTAAAACTGGCAGACAATTGACAGACATTTATGTTCTTTTCGACTTTTAGCAGTTTTCTCAACACGCTTTGTTCCAAAGCTACTGAGCCATAGTCTATTCTTTTCCAAGAAAATCTTTCCAACCTATCCAATCTTTTTTATATTCTAAGCATTGGTCTGGGTTTATTGGATAATACTTTGGCCTGTCAGGACTTTCTTTCCACTGT
>CAJJDI010000002.1 GCA_905182835.1 uncultured Flavobacteriaceae bacterium
AATTGGAACATTTTCAATAACAGCAAAAGGAACTTCAATATCTTCTTCAACCTCATCAATTTCAAGGTCTTCTATTTCTATTTCTTCTTCCTGATCAGTTTCTGTAGACTCTATAACCGTTTCCTCAACCTCTTCTTCATCTTCTACAACCTCAATAACTTCAGGAGCTACTGGTGGTGGTGGTGGTGGTGGTGGTGGCACAACCTGCTCAAGTAAAGGTATTTCCTCATCATCAAGCTCATCCATGTTTACGGTACCTATATCAATAGCAGATTTATCATATACTTTCCAGTTGATAGTTGTGTAAGATAAAAACACCATCAAAGCTAATCCTAGTGCAAAATACAGTGAAGCATTTCTAGTAATATCTGCTTTTGGATTTTTTTTAGACTCCATATTTTATTTTTTTGATTGTGGTTTGGTAAAATAACCAATTTTTTGAATAAAAAACAAGTGATTATAATTTTAAATCTTTCTTTCTTTTAAACTAAAATATATGTATGCTAATAGAATTCCTAGTAAATTAAATACAATATCTAACAATTCAGCATTTCTTGAGAGTGTTAAATATTTTTGTCCGAATTCAATAAAAATACTAAAGATCAAAGCAAAAATAAACAAATAGAATAATGCTTTTTTTTCAAAAAAATAATTGAAAGAATTTTTCCATAAAAAAGTAAAAAGTAAAAATGAAATAAAATGAGCTAATTTATCATTCAATTGAAGACCTTCAACTCTAATGGTCTCAGACTCTGACAGGCCTAAGAAAATAATTAAAGCACTGTATACTAATGCGAAAATTAAATTAATCTTACTCACCAATCATCTCTTTATATTCTTCAGCAGACATTAAACTTTCAACCTGAGAAGCATTACTAATTTGGACTTTTATCAGCCAACCGTCACCATATGGATCATCATTTACTTTTTCTGGTTCACTTTCAAGCAAATCATTAAATTCAATAATTTCACCAGATAGTGGCAAAAATAAATCAGAAACCGTCTTTACCGCTTCCACAGATCCAAAAACCTCTTCTGCTTCAAATTTCTCACCGACAGTATCGACTTCAACATAAACTATATCTCCTAGTTCACCTTGAGCAAAATCTGTAATTCCAATGATCGCAATATCATTTTCAATTAATACCCATTCGTGATCTTTAGTGTATTTTAAATTTAAAGGTGTGCTCATTTATTATATATATTAAATTAATTACCAAAATTATATCTCATAGTAAATCCTGATCTTATCGTTGTTTGTGGAAATGCTGTTGATATAGCATATTCTGAAAAAGAATAATCAAAATAAAATATACCAGTTAAATTCCTGCTAAAATCATAATCTGCAGAATATTTAAAATTCCATATTGTTTGACCAGATGTTACTTGATTATTATCTAAGTCCAAATATCTAATAATTGTTTTATTATTCCTAACAGAAAGGTCTAATTTCATGTTTAAATCACTTTTTATAATTTGATTAGCTCCCGCTAAACTAGAATTTATTTTTAGGTCTTTTACCCTATATCCAAATCCAAAAATATATTCATTTCCTTGTATTTCAGTTAATAGATTGTTATCAAAACTTAAAGACAATAATCTGTCTTTTTTAACTTCAGCCAAAATCTTTACTGAATTTTTCATTTCAAAATCTAACTTAAATAATGGACTGAATTGTTCCATCAAATTGATGTTACTATATAAAAATTCATTTTTATAATTATTAGATTGGTCTAACACATTTGGATTTTGAGAGCTAAACTCCAAATCAGGGTTTCCAGCGCTATAATCTAGATTAGACCTGAATTGATTTATAGTATACATCGCATTATAACCATGTGAGATTGAAAGTCTTTTAAAGTTCTTTTTGAACCACTTTAACTTCATTAGGCCAGTGTATTTTAAAGTCCAGTTAGGAATAGGAACATTTCGAAATGCACCCATATTAGAACTAGACGGGTCAGCCCCACTGTAGGCTGATAAAAATGCTGGTAATAAAACTGATTGATTAGTTTTTCCGTAACCTAACGGAAAGCTAGTTAAGTCTCCATTTTCGAAGTTATTAGGGTTAGAAAAATCAATTCCAGCATCTAAAGCCAATCTTCTTGCTATAATTAAACGGTTTTCCCTAAACGCCTCAAATGTATCTGAACTATTTTCATCACTTGTAGAGAATGCTGTTTTAATAAGTACAGTCGAGATATTGAAATTCCCTAAAGTATTTTGGATTAGAGGATTATAATCATCACTAAATCCATCACCATTTTCATCTATAGTATTGAAATTTTCTGTTAGATTTTCAGAATATGTTCTCCCTGCAGTTAAATCTATTTTCAGATCTCTTATAGGAGTTAAATTTGCCGAAAAAGTTAAATTTTTGTTGGTAACTTCCGTGTATTGTTGATTGAAATCAGGAAATACCGTTAACCATCCATTTCTTGCCGCTAAATATCTAATGTCTCTTTGACTACCAAAAACATAACCGATCGAAGGCTTAAAAGAGCCTACAAAATCTGGTGTTTGTAAATACCCTGGCAAAAATGAACCATTGTTTTCTGAATAGTTAACCTGTATTCTTTTAACGCTCGTTATTAAATCAATTAAAGTGTTTTTAAAATTAAATTTTTTACTAGAAGGTGAATTCCTTTGGCTTGGACTAGAGTTTTTACCTCCAGATGATCTACTGTTTTTCTTGACTAAACCAATATACCTGTAGAATTTTAGCATATCTAAAGAGCTATTGATATTATGAGTGTTTGCATTAGATATAGTATTCCCTAGGTCATAGGTTTCTCCATTCAAAGTTAAATTTCCAAATAAATCAGATCCTTTTTGCCATTGAAAATCACCTGTATATGAATATGAGGCTCTTAAGAAACTAAAGGTTGGTATTTTATTTAAAGGCAATTCATAATTAATTGCAAATTGCTGAGTTTGTCTATTGGGGTCTCCAATGTCAAAGAATTTATCAAAAACATCCAGAGAAGAGTCTTGGGCACCATTTATATTGTCATCTAAAAAATAATTTTTTACGATATTATTATTAGAAGCGTTATAGCTTAAGTTAAGACCATCACTTAGGACATAGTTAAAATTATATTGTAAATCAAAATTATAATTTCTTCTAAAGAGTTCGTTAACCGAAATATTATCACCTGTTAATTCAGATTCTCTGAACTTTTGTCTATTAAATTGTCTTATAAAATCAGTGTTAATAGAAATATTTGTGGGTAATAAATTAAAATTAATGTCTTTTAAGATTTTAAAATATTTACCAGTAAATAAAGAATCATTTTTCTTAAATGGTTCTAGTTTTACCGAATTGAAATTAAAATTATATGTAGCCCCAGCTCTAACATTTTGATCTAATAAGTCTTCTATTTCATAATCCCTGTGCTCTACTTGATTATAAGAGTAGTTAAAAGTTAAATTTTCAACATCATAAAATTTTGACTTTCCCTCCCCTGATCTTTGTTTATTAACGCCAATAAAGTTTATACTTTTTCTTTTTGTATAGTCCTCTGATCGCTCGAGTATATTATTTTTTTCTGCAGTATTTTCTGCTGAGTTTAATCTACTTTGTAATTTAATATCTTTATACTGTTGATCGTATTCTGGGGTAATTAATTCTTCACTAACTCCAAAATTAAATGGGATAGAAACTCCCCATTTTTCTGGTAGTAACTGACCAACATTAATATTTGAAACTAAATCATATTGTCTCTTATCTTCTATATCTCTTTCATTAGGCCCCTGCTCAATACTACCAAACCCGCTAGTGCTTTGTCTTCCTGTAGCGCTTAAACTTAAAAAATCTGCAATGTTAGTGTCTAGGGTAATCGTTGCTGCCCACCCACCTTCGTTATCCATGTCAGACAATCTCAATTCGTTAAACCATACTGTTCCGCAGACATCCATATTGTCTTGTCTCGGGTTTTTAACTCCAACCATTAAGGTTCTAATATCACCAAAATTAGGATTCCCTTTAATAGACACCCTGTGCTGCCCCATTTGATATTCTGAGAACTCATTAACTGGCTCAACTACTAAATCATCTCCAAAAACATTGTAGAAAATTGGATCTTCATTAGCTAAAGTTCCATTAGTAATTCCTAACGCTTTTATGGATTCAAGAATTTCTATTGGTAAATTAATTTCATTGATTTCCGGCCAAACAGATTGAGGATCTAAAGTGTTAGAAGAAGATCTCTGTAAGGGTACTTCGATTTGATAATAGTTTTGAGTTAAATCATTACCCATTCTTATAAAACCAACAATATCTCCATCTGATAACCCTGGGTTTGCTCCTTCTTCAGCATGTATAAACATTCTTAATCTTTTATACTGCCTCATATCAACATTGATATTCTTATAAACAGCTCTTGAATCCTCCGTTTCTAAAGCACAAACGTCTAGCACTAATGATTGTTCGTTTTGTCTTACAATAGTGTTGTTATTGTTAAATTGCTCTCTTTCTACGCCTGGAGGAGAAACATAACTCTCTTCATTTTCCTGTATACCAATAACTCCTACATTAATTGATGTAATGTCGTTATTATTATTAGGCTCTTCATCTAGAGTTAATTGATATTTTCTCCAATCACTTCTAACCAATTCTAGTGTACCAAACCTAAATGTTGTGTTATCAGTAAATTCATTCAAATACATTCTTATAAATCTAATAGATCTAAAGTCCGATATACCTCCAACAGTATTTGTAGGCTCATTAACTGGGATTCTAAATTGATACCATTTAATTGTTTCCGTTGTTCCGTTAGGTAAGGTTACAGTTTTTTCTTTTCTGTCTTTAATAAACTCATTGTTTATATCAGACAAAGAGTTTGGATTAATGTTGACTTCATATTCAAAGTAACTATCAATAGTATTCATAGTGTTATCTCTATTGATATCTTCTGCGTCTGGTTGTGTAGTTGAACCTCTATTCGTGTTTGTAAATATTTCTGGTGAATTTCCTTCAACACCGTTATATTTTTTATACCTATTTAAAATACCACCGTCCTCGTTTAAAAAATAATTATAATTATCATTTGAAGGATCTTCAAGAGCTGAATAAGAAGGAAACCTAACTGATTCATCCTGATCATCATAACCATCTAAACCTACATCTTGATTTTCTCTTTCTTCCCCTAATGTCGAAAACGCGTAAATTAAAGATTGATTTTGTGGCACTACCGCACCCCATGTAGTTTCATTTAATAAACTTATGTCCCCATCTTCAGGCAAGCCATTTTCATACTGTTTTCTGCCATCTTTTAAAATATCTTCAGAGATGTTTCCTAAATTAAAAGTAAGTTTTCCTCCAGAGTTGTTTAAATTATCAATAAACGGATCTTGCAGCCAAAACTCTATGTATTCTACATTTGATTGCTCAAAATCAGTTGTAGTAATTTGTCTAGTAATTCCAGCCCAACTATTTGAAGGATTAAGTAAGCTGTTTTCAGAATTTTCTGGGTTCATATTATATGGACCTCTTTCTTCTGGGTAATAATTTAAATCTAAGGAATTAATTACAGAAAGTTGACCTTGAACAATATCAACCTGCGGGAAAATTTCATCTATAAAAATCCTGCGCGTATATGGGTTTGAAATATCATTATCATTTATATCAGTTGGCCTAAGGCTACTATAAAAAATCGGATCAATTGAGTACCAGTTTAATAGAGCTCGATCATATCCGTTCTGAATTCCATTAGCATCTTCAGCTCCATCATTGTATATTAATCCTAAATCTTTAGGTCTACTAGACAAAGACCACCCTTGAGTACTCATTAAATCTATAATATTTTGAGTCCCTTCAAAATCATCAACATAGGACGTAACCTCCCCTTTAAAATCAGTCCCCTTAGGTGCTCCAGGGACTAAATACGCTACCTCTCCCCTAATAGATAAGTTTGAAGGAACATCCGTTTCAATGGTTGGGTACTTATTGATCAATCTTGTTAACAAAGGTACTTCAGTTGCAAAATTTCCATTAAAGCCAAATATTGTATTGTTAATAGGCTCTGTACCGTAATTTGCTTTTTGAGTTACTGGTCTTTCATTTAAGTTTAAAAATGTACCACCTATTAAAAAATTCTCATTAAACTGATGTTCCACATTAAAACCTGTGAATCTTTTTGTTTGTTGTCCAAATGTTGCATTGTTTTCTACGCTGACGTTGATAGGGGTTCCTGAAGATTGAAGAGCTGGATCAAGAATTTGGACTGTTCCTAATTGATAATTCACAGTATAGTCAACCCCTTCAACTAATACTCTCCCTCCTGCAGTAACATTAACTGACCCTCTAGGGACATTGTATGCCCCTATTGGTATTCCCGAGCCACTAGAGGATTTATATTTTCCAGTAATTTGAAATTTATTCTTTTCAGATTCTTGAAGGGCAATTGTTTTTGAAGACTTATAAAGAGAGGAGTAAACGTATTTTTTTTGATTTAAATTATAATCGTCTGTTATTTCTTGATTTCCGTCATAATTTTCATTGGGATTTAATCTTAATTTTTCAAATAAAAATTTTCCAAATGGTTCCACTTTTGTGAAAATAATTTTTCCATTATTTTGTAAAACTGTTATCCCGGGAACAAAATCAAAAAAACCGTCTCCGTTTAATTGCGGATCATTATTAGAGTTTAGTCTATCAAAATTAAACAGGTTTAAAAGTGGTGTTTCACTAAGGTTTAATTCATTCGTGTTGCTACTTGGAAAGGGGGTTCCTTCGACTGGAGTTATATAATTTAAAGGAGATGATTCATTATAAAAAATATTTAATTTAAACCCGTCTTCGTCTAATTGAAATGACCCTGTATTATAAATATTTTTCATCATCAAATCCCACATGGGCTCATCAACACTACTTACGGTGCTTTTTAATAATTTCACTATTAAGTTATTATTGTTAACTACAGGGTTAGAGTCGTTATTATCTGCTATTTCAGTGGCCTGTACCCCATCATTGGCAAATTCACCAACTTGAAATACTTGATCGCCGATAGTGTATTGAAAAGCAACCGCGAGTATTTCATCATTTGCCATTTTTTGATTTAATGAAATATAACCTAGTTGAGTATTAACCGAATAGTCAGAACCTAGAATTAATTTTTTAGCATTTTCTAATTTACCATAATCAAAACCTTCATTTACGTTTGGTAGAAGAATTCCAGATTGTATGGTTGCGATATCTCGAACAGAATTAGTTAATTGTGAATTTGCTTGACCAATAATCATTGGATTAAATCCATTGTTTGCATTGTCAGGATTTGAGTTAGGCCCTACAAAAACATTAACATCAGAAGATAAAGATGAAGACTCCCCTAAATCTTGAAATCCAACAATATTTCTAACATTTTCTACCCTATTATTTCTATTGGTTATCCAAACTTCTGTTCTAGTAATTTGAATATTAGAATTTATAAAAGGATAGTTCACTAAAGCTTCATTATATTTATTTCTAAAAGCATGACTAAGAAAAAAATGTCTGTTTTCATCATAATCTAAAGCTCTAAATTGAAATTCCTCAATAGTTCCTCCTCCCTGTGCAACCACTGTTTTGGCTTCTGACTTTTGTTCAGAAAAAACTGCAGTAACTTTAGTTTTTCCAAATTGAAGTTCAGTTTTAAAGCCAAACAAACTTTGTGCCCCAGATATCAAAGAGCTGTTTAAAGGCATACTTACATTCCCTACTTCTATTTTTTTTATAATATCATCTTCTGAAGGCTCATATTGAATTTGCATTAGGTTTTGAAAATCGAAAGTAGACTGTGTGTCAAAATTTGCATTTACCTGTACCCTAGTCCCTACTTTTCCCAGTAAACTTAACCCAATTCTTTGGTCAAAATCAAATGAAAAATTGCTTCTATTTCTGGGTGAAAATGAAGGATTGTCCTGCTTAGTATATAAAATACCTAAATCAATCTCTAAAGACCCTTGGGGTACAACTTCAATTGTATTTCCTCCAAAAATTGATTCAAATAATTTAGAGTTAACATATATTTCTGGAATTAAATTTCTTTGTAAATCTTCAGACCCATCTAATCTTCCTTCTGCAGCATTAATTTTGTCCTTATAGTAATTTTTTAGGTTTTCATTTAAAATAAGCTCTTCATACTCCTCTGGAGATAAAATAACAGGATAGTTTATATTAAAATTACCTACAGATTGATTAAAGAAATACCTGTCACTAGCGGGATCATATATATAATTTTCAATTATACTTGAAGGGTTTTCTAACTCAATATCTGTTGTTGAAAAATCTTCACTTACTTGAACCTGAGAATAAATAGAGTTTACAGATAGTGGTATAATTACACTAAGGAAGAGTATATTAAATTTATTAAAAATTATATTTTTAAATATATTCAAAGTAAATTATAAGTTTTTCAAAGCCTCTTTAATTATAAATTCAATCGACGCTTCTGCATTATCTAACATGATTTTATCAACTAATTTTTCAGAAGTTTTTTTGTTAATTCCGAGCACTTCTAAAGCAGATAACGCTTCTTCTTTAGCTGTATTGTTGTTTTGGAAAGAAATATTATCATCAATATCATATATTTTTAAGACTTTGTCTTTTAATTCAATTATAACTCTTTGAGAGGTTTTTAGTCCAATTCCTTTAACAGATTGAATCATAGCTGAGTCTCCAATCGAAATTCCTTGAATTATTTGTTGTGGTGAAAGGGAAGATAACATTGTTCTTGCAATACTAGCCCCAATTCCACTTACCGAAATAAGCAATCTAAATATTTCTCTCTCTTTTAAACCGTAGAATCCAAATAATGTATGTGAGTCTTCTTTTATTTGAAGATGAGTGTATAATTGTAAATTTTCTTTGTCTGGAATAGCAGAAAATGTATTTAAAGAAATATTAATTAAATATCCTACCCCGTTTACGTCAATAATAACACTTGTAGGAGATTTTTCTACTAATTTTCCTTTTATATGTGTTATCATAATTTAAATTTTAAGTCAAATTTAGTTAATTTATTTTCTTGATTCTTTTATTTGAGCATCTATTACAGCTATTGCAGTCATGTTGATGATTTCATCAACAGAAGCATCTAGTTGTAAAATATGTACAGGTTTTTTTAACCCCATCATTATGGGCCCAATATTATCAGCTTTATTTAATTCTTTCATAAGCTTATAAGTAATATTTGCAGAATCTAAATTTGGAAAAATCAATGTATTTACTTTCTTAGAAGATAATTTTGAAAATGGAAATATATCATTTCTCATTTCGTTATTTAATGCAAAATCTGTTTGAAGCTCTCCGTCAACTATCAAATCAGGAAAAGATTTATGTAATAATTTCACAGCATTTCTAACTTTAGTAGCTGAAATATCTTTAGAAGAACCAAAGTTTGAGTAAGAAGTCATAGCTATGACAGGCTCAATACCAAACATTTTAACTGTAGCTGCTGTCATTTGAGCAATTTTAGCTAAATCTTTAGCATTAGGGTCAATATTTATTGAGGTATCACTTAAGAATAAAGGACCTCGATCGGTAATTAATAAATTAGTAGTTGCAATTCTAGTTACCCCTTTATCTAAACCTATTAATTTTAGTATTGGCTTTACAACATTGGGGTAACTTTTTGAATAACCAGTAATAAGCGCATCAGCATCCCCAGCATTTAACATCATTGCTGCAAAGTAATTTCGCTCTCTCATTAGTTTTTTAGAGGCTAAAAGAGTAAGTCCATTTCTTTCTTCTTTTTTCCAATAAATAGATGCATATTCATCAATCATATCCTGACTATTTTCCTTAGGATCTATAATTTCGACAGGATCATCAAAATCTAACTCCTCCATCAATAGAAGTATCGTCTCTCTTCTGCCTAATAAAATCGGTATTGCTATACCTTCATCATGAACAAACTGAGCAGCCTTTAATACTGTTAGTTGATCAGCTTCTGCAAAAACAACTTTTTTGGGACTTCTTTTTGCTCTCCCATGCATTAATCTCACCAACTTGTTATCCCCTCCAGATCTTTCAATAAGTTCATCTTCATACTTTGACCAATTTTTAATAGGTAATTGAGCAACTCCACTCTCCATAGCAGCTTTTGCAACTGCTGGAGGTACAACTGAAATTAATCTAGGGTCAAATGGTTTTGGAATAATATAATCTTTACCAAAAGCCAATCTTGTTTGATCGTACGCAACATTAACCTGCTCAGGGACAGCTTCTTTAGCTAAATCAGCAAGAGCTATAACGGCTGCTTTTTTCATTTCTTCATTTATAGTAGTGGCTCTGACATCCAAAGCACCTCTAAAAATAAATGGAAAACCTAAAACATTATTAACTTGATTTGGGTTATCACTTCTTCCAGTAGCCATAATAACATCATCTCTTGTACTTACGGCCAACTTATAATCAATTTCTGGGTCTGGGTTCGCCATGGCAAAGACAATAGGATTTTTAGCCATTTTATTTAACATGTCTGGTGTTAGAATATCTGAAGTAGATAAACCTATAAAAACATCTGCATCAACAATAGCCTCATCTAAATTTTTTACATTTTTTGAAGTAGCAAACTCTGCTTTAGATTCATTTAAATTTTTTCTTTTATTACTAATTACACCTTTACTGTCAAGCATAATAATATTGTCATTGTTAAGTCCGAAAGACTTATAAAGCTTAGCACAAGATATTGCAGCAGCACCTGCACCACTAATAACAGTTTTTACGTCTTCAATCTTTTTATCAGCAATTTCTAAAGCGTTAATTAAAGCAGCTGCAGAGATAATTGCAGTACCATGTTGATCATCATGCATCACAGGGATGTCAAGCTCTTCTTTTAATCTTCTTTCAATTTCAAAAGCTTCAGGGGCTTTGATATCTTCTAAATTAATTCCACCAAAGGTTGGTGCAATATTTTTTACTGTATTAATAAATTCATCAATGTTTTCGGTATCTACTTCAATATCAAAAACATCAATATCAGCAAATATTTTAAATAATAAAGCTTTACCCTCCATAACAGGCTTAGATGCTTCAGCGCCAATATTCCCAAGTCCTAATACAGCTGTCCCATTTGTTATAACAGCTACAAGATTTCCTTTAGAGGTATATTTATAAGAGTTTGATTTGTCTTTTTCAATCTCTAAACATGGTTCAGCAACTCCTGGTGAATATGCTAAAGAAAGATCTCTTTGAGTAGCATATTTTTTGGTTGGAACTACTTTAATCTTGCCTGGAGTTGGTTTAGAGTGATAATCTAAAGCTTGTTTTCTTGTAGTTTTTCGTTTCATTATAAAATTGATGAATTACAAATGTAAGATCTTATGGTTAAAACTAAAACTTAATAGGTTAATGTTTTAAGAAATTTATATTTCTTTTTAACCCTTTAAATTTAGTTCTTTTAACTGCAGATTTTGAAAATACTTTACTGAAAGTTTCTAGAGTTATTTCTTCCCAGTCTTTTTTTGTCATCGATAATAAATCTGGATTTGGGTTAAATAAAGGTTCATTATGAGCTTTTGAGAATTTATTCCAAGGGCATACGTCCTGACAAATATCACAGCCAAACATCCAGTCATCAAACATACCCTTCATTGAGTTTGGAATACTATCCTTTAATTCTATAGTGAAATATGAAATACACTTACTGCCATCAACTACACAAGGTTCTACTATTGCATTAGTCGGGCATGCGTCTAGACAGGCTGTACAAGAACCACAATGATCTGTCTGTTTATAATCGTGATCTAAATCTAGGTCAATTATTAACTCCGTAATAAAATAAAATGAACCAACTTTTTTTGTGATTAAATTAGAGTTTTTACCAACCCACCCTAAACCACTTTTAGCGGCCCATGCTTTTTCTAAAATAGGAGCAGAGTCTACAAATGCTCTACCCGAAACTTCTCCTATATTTTCTCTTATAAAATATAATAGTTCATTTACTTTTTCTTTTACTACAAAATGATAGTCATTTCCATATGCATATTTTGATATTTTAGGGGAGTTGTCACTATTTAAAATCTGACTAGGGTAGTAATTATACAATAACGAAACAACACTTTTTGAATCTAAAACTAGTTTTGTTGTATCTAATCTTTTATCAAAATGGTTTTCCATATATTTCATTTCACCATTCATGTTTTTATTAAGCCAACTTTCTAGTCTGGGTGCTTCTTCTTCCAAAAACTCAGACTTACTGATACCACAAGAGATAAAACCCAATCTTTTAGCCTCAGACTTGATTAATTCAGTATATTTTGTTTTTGTATTCAATTGAATTATTAAAAATTAAAACAAACCTTTTTGTTCATTTGTCCTAATCTTACCAAGGTGCTTGTAAGCTATTTCCATAACTTCTCGACCTCTTGGAGTCCTCATGATAAAGCCTTGCTGGATTAAAAAAGGCTCGTAAACCTCTTCGATTGTTTCTGCATTCTCTCCAACAGCAGTTGAAAGAGTATTTAACCCTACAGGACCACCATTGAATTTATCTATGATAGTATTTAGAATTTTATTGTCCATTTCATCTAGACCATACTTATCTACATTTAACGCTTTCAAACTACTTTTAGAAATATCAATATCAATCTCACCATTCCCTTTAATCTGTGCGAAATCTCTAACCCTTCTCAATAAGGCATTTGCTATTCTAGGTGTGCCTCTGCTTCTACCCGCTATCTCAACTGAAGCTTCATGAGATATAGGAACTCCTAATATATCAGCACTTCTTTTAACGATGGTAGATAACACTTCCTTTGTGTAATATTCTAATCTACTTGTAATCCCAAATCTTGCCCTCATTGGAGCGGTTAACAATCCTGATCTAGTTGTTGCTCCAATTAAAGTGAAAGGGTTTAAATTAATTTGAACAGATCTGGCATTTGGGCCAGATTCGATCATAATATCAATTTTATAATCTTCCATAGCTGAATAAAGATATTCTTCAACAATTGGACTCAACCTATGAATCTCATCAATAAACAACACATCTCTTTCTTCTAAGTTAGTAAGCAGGCCTGCTAAATCGCCTGGCTTATCTAAAACTGGGCCTGAAGAAACTTTCAACCCAACATTTAACTCATTGGCTAATATGTTAGCTAATGTTGTTTTACCAAGACCTGGAGGTCCGTGAAACAATGTATGATCTAAAGCATCATTTCTTTGATTAGACGCCTCAATAAATATTTTTAAATTTTCTAAAATGTGATCTTGACCAGTAAAATCTGCAAAAGACAGTGGTCTTAAATTTTGTTCAAATTCATGCTCATCAGAAGACAGACTGTTTGAAGATGCATCAAGATTTTCGTTCATAAAACAAATATAAAGAAAAAAGCCTCTCTAAAAAGAAAGGCTTTTTTTAATAATTAAATATAAATTTGATTAATATTCAATTTCACCTTTTTTCATCGGCTTATTTTGCGGTACAAAATCCTCATCATAACCGGGTTTACTGTAATCATATGGCCATCTAAAAACCTCTGGAAGTTTACCCTGCCAGTTACCATGAATATGCTTCATAGAAGCTGTCCATTCCAGTGTGTTAGATTTCCATGGATTTTGCTCAGCTTTCTTTCCATAAAAAATACTATACAAGAAGTTATATAGGAATACTAATTGTATCAAACCTCCTATAAGGGCAAAAATAGTTATTATCTGATTTGTATCTGCTAAATCATCAAATAACGGAAAATTAGAGTTTGTATAATATCTTCTAGGTAAACCAGCCATACCAATAAAGTGCATAGGGAAGAACACCCCATAAGCGCAAACAGCAGTTACCCAAAAATGTAAGTAACCAAGTTTTTTGTTCAGCATTCTATTAAATAATCTTGGAAACCAATGATAAACACCAGCAAACAGACCATAGAGAGCTGAGATCCCCATAACCAAATGAAAATGAGCTACAACAAAATAAGTGTCATGTAGGTTTATATCTAAGGCACTATCACCCAAAATAATCCCAGTAAGTCCACCAGTTATAAATGTTGACACAAAACCAATTGAAAATAACATTGCTGTATTGAATTGAATATTACCTTTCCAAAGTGTGGTTATATAGTTAAAGGCTTTTACAGCTGAGGGTATAGCAATTAATAAAGTAGTAAATGTAAATACCGAACCTAAAAATGGATTCATTCCAGAAATAAACATATGATGCCCCCAAACAATAGTAGATAAAAATGCAATAGCTAAAATTGATAAAATCATCGCTTTGTATCCAAATATTGGTTTCCTTGAATTAGTAGATATTACTTCAGAAGCTATACCTAACGCTGGAAGTAATACAATATAAACTTCGGGATGGCCTAAAAACCAAAATAAATGCTCAAACAAGACAGGAGAACCCCCTTGATAATGTAAAACTTCACCTTGTATAAAAATATCTGAAAGGAAAAAAGATGTTCCAAAAGATCTATCCATTATAAGCAACAAGGCTGCAGATAATAAAACAGGGAATGATATAACTCCTATAATTGCTGTAACAAAGAATGCCCAAATTGTCAATGGCATTCTTGTCAAGGTCATTCCTTTAGTCCTAAGGTTAATAACAGTTACTATATAATTCAGAGACCCAAGTAAAGATGAGGCTATAAAGATAGCCATCGAGACTAACCATAAAGTCATTCCTAGTCCTGAACCACCTTGAGCTAACGGAAGTGCACTTAATGGTGGATATATAGTCCATCCTGCTGCTGCTGGTCCAGCCTCAACAAAAATTGATATAACCATAATAACGGTTGAAACAAAGAATAACCAAAATGAAATCATATTAAGAAACCCTGAGGCCATATCTCTTGCTCCAATTTGAAGAGGAATCAATAAATTACTAAAAGTACCACTTAAACCAGCTGTCAATACAAAGAAAACCATAATAGTCCCATGCATTGTTACAAGCGCTAAATATATATCGGCATCCATTACTCCTTCAGGTGCCCATTTCCCTAATAAAAATTCAAAAATAACATTTGGCTCTTCAGGCCAAGCTATTTGTAGTCTCATTAATAGAGACATAAGAATTCCTAAAATACCCATAAATAAAACACCAGTTATTAAATACTGCTTAGCAATCATTTTATGATCTTGGCTAAATATATATTTAGTAATAAAGGTCTCTTTATGATGATGTCCGTGATCTTCAGTTGGATCAAATTCTATATATTCTGACATATTATAAATATTATTTTTGAGCTATTAATGAGTTTTTAAATTTTGTTTGCTGATTAATCCAATTATCAAATTCTTCTTGGGTTTCAACAACAATCTTCATTTGCATATTATAATGCGATTTACCACATATTTTATTACATAACAAAAGGTAATCAAACTCATAAGAATCTAAAGCTTCTTCACCTTTCTCAATAAGAGCCTTACTCTTTTTATCTCTTATATTGTTTATGTTCAAAATTTTATCTATCATTTCTGGTGTTTTCCTCATGTCTGATGTTGTAACAGTAGGTGTAAAACCAAATTGAGTGATCATTCCTGGAACACAATTCATTTGTGCTCTAAAGTGCGGCATGTAAGCAGAGTGCAGAACGTCCTGAGATCGCATTTTAAATAAAACAGGTTTACCTACTGGCAAATGAAGTTCAGTAGCAATGACATCATCTTGTGCATTTGGATCGTGTTCATCTATACCTAATATATTCGCTCTATCAATATCAATTAATCTAACGTTAGATTTACCTAGTGCATTATCTTCACCCGAGTATCTTGCTTTCCAATTAAATTGTTGAGCATATAATTCAATTACAATCGGGTCTTCATCTTGATCTACATTCATAATATCCGACCAAGTAACTAAACCATAAGTTATTAAAATTGTAAGAACTATTGCAGGGATAATAGTCCATAGAAATTCTAGTTTATGATTGTCAGAATAAAACAGGGCTTTATTACCTTTTTGACCCTTATACTTGTAAGCAAAATAATACAAGAAAAATTGGGTAACAGTCTGTACAAAAAATATTAATGCCATTGAGATCATCATAAGATTATCAATCTTAGAACCATGCTCAGATGCTGAATTTGACATTAATGGAAAATCACCATATTTAATAAAACAAACTATTGTTATAACATAAATAAAAACTAAGAAACCTAACATTAGGTTTCCGTTTATTCTATTGTCTTTATCATTAGCAATTTCTGAATCATCTGTAGTAATATTAACTTGAGTCAAGTCATATATTTTAACTATTTGCCATATGGCAATCACGATAAAGAATAAAATTAAAATTGTTAAAAAAGTATTCATTTATATATACTTAAATATTAGTAATGAAAGTTTTCACTTTCTTTTATATACGGGTTTCCTTTAGCTAATAATGGTGCTTTTGATAATGAATAAAAAACAATCAATATAAACAATCCAGAAAATAAAGCTAGTGCGCTGATTTCAGGTAACCCAAAGAACCATCTATCTACCACTGTTGCTGGCATGATCATAACAAACACATCAACATAATGCCCAATTAATATGACAATTCCAGCCATAACTATAAACCATGGAATTCGTTTATAATCACTATTTATTAAAACCAAAAATGGGAAAATAAAATTCATTACAATCATACCAAAAAATGGTATTGTATAGTGCTCTATTCTGGTCACATAATAAGTAACTTCTTCAGGAATATTTGCATACCATATTAACATAAATTGTGAAAACCATAAATAGGTCCAAAATACACTAAAGCCAAACATAAATTTTGCTAAATCATGTAGATGACTATCGTTAACATATTCAAGTAGACCTTTAGATTTTAAATAAATAGTAATTAAAGCAATTACTGTAATTCCACTAACAATCATGCTAGCGAATAAATACCAACCAAATAACGTACTAAACCAATGGGGATCTACACTCATAACCCAATCCCAAGACATCATAGATTCCGTGTATATAAAGAAAACAAGAAATACAGCTGAGATTCTAAAATTTAATTTAAAAAACTTATTCCCACTATCTGTATCCTGAGCTAGTGAAAATCTTCTGGAAAAATATCTATATAAACTCCAACCACCAATAAATATTAATGCTCTAATGACAAACCATGTTTTATTTAGCCAACTAGATTTTCCTTGAATCAGTTCATCATGAGCAACAACCTCCGGATCCATCCAGATGAAGATGTGTTTGTCTCCTATGATTGCGATTGCTAATACAATCAAAGCTCCAGGTAACAAATAATAAGTTATAGCTTCCATAACTCTATATAAGACAGGTGACCATCCAGCTTGTGAAGCATATTGTATTCCATAAAATGCAAGTACACCAAGGGATATCATCATAAAGAAAAAAGCAGCCACGTATAAAGCGGCATAAGGTCTATTGTGAATTTGATGCATCACGTGTTCAGCATGCTTATCTTCCGCTGATTCATGAGATAACTCAGCATTTTTATGGTTGTTCGACTCCATTTCATGACTAACAACTTCATGAGAATCACCATGAGATGATTCGTGGGATAAAATTTCCTTAACTTCTTCTAATGATTTATGCGAGGTTACATAACTATAACTCCAACCTAAAGCTCCCAATATTATTAGGGAAATAGAAAATATTTTTAATCTGTTTGAAATAGTATACATTTTTCTAAACCTTTATTTTAATTTTCTAAATCTGATTTTAGTTTCAATACATAATGAGTTACCAACCATCTCTCATGATCATCTAACTGATTAGCGTATGAACCCATTGAGTTTTTACCATAAAAAATTGTATGATAAATACTTCCTTCACTAATAGATCTACCAACATCTGAATAACTAGGTATTCCTAATATTTTTTCCCTCTTCATTAAAATCCCTTGACCATCGCCTTTACTACCATGACAAACGGCGCAATATATATTATACAATTCTTTACCTTTCTTTAAATCTATATCAGATGATGAAAATGGGCTTTTTAAATTTTTTTTTGCTAATTCGTAACCAGATGTAGTGTTTTCGTAATCAAATAGAGTATACCCTCTAGCAATCGTACCTGCTGGAGGTATTAATGCAGAGTGACCTTTTTCAAAAACATCATATTCGCCATAAGCATCATAAGGAATTGACCTATACATGTTAGGCATATATTCATAGTTAGGAGAATCCTTAGAACTACAAGAGCTTAGTGTTGCTACAACTAAAGTTATTATTAATATTTTAAATATATTTTGCATAATATTAATGTGATTCTTTTTCAACAATATTTATTTCTACTGCACCCGATTCTATAAGAATTTTTTCTAAGTCTTTTAATTTATTCGATGGGTCTATTTCCATTAAAAAATGATCATCAGTAGTTCTCTTGTCTGGATTTTCAGCATTTTTAAATGGCCACATTCTGCTTCTAAGGTAAAAAGTAATTACCATTAGGTGTGCGGCAAAAAATACTGTTAACTCAAACATAATTGGTACAAAAGCAGGCATGTTTTCTATATAACTAAAACTAGGCTTACCTCCAATATCCATTGGCCAGTCCTCAATCATTATATAATTCATCATCAAAATCGCAACTGTAAAACCTATACAACCGTAAATAAAAGAAGCAATAGCTATTCTAGTTGGCTCAAGTCCCATAGCTTTATCTAGACCATGCACAGGAAAAGGAGTGTAAATTTCTTCAATATGAAATTTTTCATCTTTGACCATTTTTACAGCAGACAATAAAACATCATCATCATTGTAAATAGCATGAACGATTTTTGAAGATCCCATTACTTGTTTGTTTTTATGGAAATTTTAGAGGTTCTTTTATCAGCACCTGTGCCAACTAAAGATTCTCCAGAATCTCTTAATTTTTTATATTTCTCTCCTGAACTTTTTAATATTGTTTTTACTTCAGCCTGGGCAATAACAGGAAAAGTTCTTGCATAAAGTAAAAATAACACAAAGAAAAATCCTATAGTCCCAATGAAAATTCCAATCTCAACAAATGTTGGTGAGAACATAGTCCAAGATGAAGGAAGATAATCTCTATGTAAAGAAGTAACAATAATTACAAATCTCTCAAACCACATACCTACGTTTACAACTATAGAAATAAAGAATGAGAACATTATACTTGTTCTTAGTCTTTTAAACCACATAAATTGTGGTGAAAACACATTACAACTCATCATCATCCAGTAAGCCCACGCATAAGGACCAGTTGCCCTATTTAAAAACGCATATTGCTCATACTCTACTCCAGAATACCAAGCAATAAATAACTCTGTTATATATGCAACCCCAACGATTGAACCTGTAATCATGATTACTATATTCATCAGTTCAATGTGTTGAACCGTGATATAATCTTCTAGGTTACATACTTTTCTCATTATAATAAGCAATGTATTAACCATTGCGAATCCTGAGAATATTGCCCCAGCTACAAAATATGGTGGAAATATAGTTGTGTGCCATCCAGGAATAACTGAAGTAGCAAAATCAAAAGATACAATTGTATGTACTGATAATACTAAGGGAGTGGCTAATCCAGCTAAAACAAGAGAAACTTCCTCAAACCTTTGCCAATCTTTAGCTCTACCTGACCATCCAAAACTTAGTAAACTATAAATTTTCTTTTGAAAAGGTCTCACTGCTCTATCTCTAATCATTGCAAAATCAGGAAGAAGACCTGTCCACCAAAATACTAAAGAAACTGATAAATAGGTTGATATAGCAAAAACATCCCAAAGCAATGGTGAGTTAAAATTTACCCATAACGATCCAAATTGATTAGGTATTGGCAATACCCAGTATGCTAGCCAAGGTCTACCCATATGTATTATTGGAAACAACCCTGCTTGTATAACTGAAAATATAGTCATTGCTTCAGCAGACCTGTTGATTGCCATTCTCCATTTCTGTCTAAATATCAATAAAACAGCTGAAATTAATGTCCCTGCATGACCTATTCCTACCCACCAAACAAAGTTTGTGATATCCCATGCCCATCCAACAGTTTTATTTAATCCCCATACTCCAATACCTGTAGAAATAGTATAAACTATACACCCTATTCCCCATAAAAATGCTAACAGAGCTAATGAAAATACAATCCACCATTCTTTGTTTGCCTTACCTTCAACAGGTCTAGCAATATCAACAGAAACATCATGATATGATTTTTCTCCTCTTACTAATGGTCTTCTAATAGGTGCTTCGTAATGAGACGCCATAATACTTTATTATTAACTATTTTTATTATTTCTAACCTTAACTTGATACACAACATTTGGCTTAGTTCCTACTGTATCCAATAGGTGATAAGCTCTATCATCTTCTTTCAATCTATATATTTCACTATCTTTTTCGTTTATATCACCAAATTTCATGGCGCCTGAGCTACATGCAGCTGCACATGCTACTTTATCATTAAACTCTCCTTCTTTTACTTCTCTACCTTCTAATTTAGCTTTTAGTATAACTGATTGTGTTGCTTGAATACAGAAAGAACATTTTTCCATTACACCTCTGGACCTTACAGTAACATCAGGGTTCAGGACCATTCTTCCTAAATCGTCATTCATATGGTAATCAAACTCATCATTTTCATTATACAAGAACCAGTTAAACCTTCTTACTTTATAAGGACAATTATTTGCGCAATATCTAGTACCTACACATCTATTATAAGTCATTTGATTCTGTCCTTGTCTACCATGAGTAGTTGCTGCTACTGGACAAACGGTTTCACATGGAGCATGGTTGCAATGTTGACACATTATAGGCTGAAAGGCAACTTGTGGGTTCTCAGCTGGGTTTTCCATTTCTTTAAATGAAGATAAAGAACTTCCTAAGCCGCTAATATTATCTTTTTTAAGATCATCATTTTCAAAAGAATCTTCTGATGAATAATATCGATCTATTCTTAGCCAGTGCATATCACGACTTTTTCTTATCTCACCCTTTCCAACAACTGGAACATTGTTTTCTGCATGACAAGCGATTACACATGCACCACATCCAGTACAAGCATTAAGGTCAATAGATAGGTTGAAGTGATGTCCAATTGATCTATCAAATTCATCCCATAAATCGACAGATGGAGATGAAACAGGAGTCTCTTCATGATTCAATGAAACTACCGCAGCTGCATTCCATACATTAGAGCCTTTAGTATTAAAAATTTCAAGATTTGTTTCTTTTATTACATCACCTCTACCCATTAAGGTATTATGAAGCTGAACACATGCAAATTCATGAATTTCATCAGTTGCGATGATTTTGATTGACTGAACAGATTTAAAGTTTTTAAAGAACTTGTATCCGTTAACACCAGTCATCATAACCTCTTTAACTCCTCTATTTCTTCCGTATCCAAGGGAAAGCCCTACTGTTCCTTGAGCCTGTCCTGGCTGAATCATTACAGGTACTTTTATATCAGTCCCGTCTAAACTTATAATTGCATATTTACCATTTAATCCACCATCTGCACCATTTTTACTTTCAGTAAAAAAGGTTGACGCCTCTAAGTAAAGATTAAGTTTTTTAGCATCGGCCTCCGAAACAGTTAAATAATTATCCCAAGTAGCCCTAGTAATAGGGTCAGGGAATTCTTGCAGCCAAGGGTTATTAGCACATTGGCCATCACCCATGCCCGTTTTAGAGTACAAGTTTAATTCAAACGTGTTCTCTGGATTCTTTGTAATTGAGTTCGCTAGAGATGTAATTGAAGCAGAAAAATTATTTTTACTATTTATATAGCTAGCTCTAGATCTAATAGATTTTTTGTTTTCAAAAACACCATCATGTAAAGCTTGATTCCAAGTTTTATCATTTAAAATATTTTTCTCCCAATTAGACTTCAAGTAATCGTGATATGTGACACTACTGTTATTCCACAAAAGCAATAAGTCTTGAAACTGCTTAGTATCAAATATAGGTCTAATTGTTGGTTGTGTAATTGAATATTCTCCTTGAGTCATTTCAACATCTCCCCAAGATTCTAAGTAGTGCGGAGCTGCAGCAAGGTAATTTACATGTTGAGCTGTTTCATCATTTTTCATTGAAAACAAAACAGATAAGCCTGTGTTCTTTAACCCTTCAATAAAAGAGTCTGAGTTTGGCAAAGTATAGACTGGATTAACTCCCGACATTATAATAGCTCCAACTTTGCCATTAATCATATCTTTAATTAAACTCTCTACATCATTATCATTACCCTGTCTTGTTAAAATAATTTTATTTGGCTGAAAAGCTTTAGAGTTTAATTTTTGATTAATCTCTAGAACTAAACTTTGATATTCAATTTCTTGTATTCCAGAAACAACAACTGGGTTTTTGCTTTCTAGTAGCTCATTAAATAAACTATCAACAACTTTATTAAGCCTATCGCTTAAATTTAAATCAGAACCTGATTTAAATAATTTGGTGTAAATAGATAGTAGTACAAGTTTTTGATCATTTTGATTTACAGGATATCTATTATCTGCATTAGCACCAGTTAAAGACATGTTAGCCTCAAAGTGAATATGCCTAGACATTTTACCTTTAGTCGGTATTCTTGATTTGGCATAGTTTGAGTCAAAACCACCACCTTGCCAATCACCTAAGATGTCAGCACCGATAGACACTATTAAGTCTGATTTCGAGAAATCATAATTAGATAATCCTCTTGTACCATATTTAGCTTCATACGCATCTAATGCAGCAGACTCTGAAATAGCATCGTATACAACATGCTTTGCATTAGAGTAATTCTTTTTAAATTCGCTTATAAGCTTGTAAGTAGATGGACTAGCAAAAGTTTGAGTTAACAATACAATTGACTTAGAGCTGTTTTTAAGAGAATTTAATTTTTTATTAGTATCATTATCAAACTCAGTCCAAGAACTTTCCACTTGATTTTTGTAGGGCTTAGCTAATCTAAAACTATCGTATAAATCTAATACAGAAGCTTGAACTCTAGCATTAGCAGACGCAGACAAAGGAGCTAGTTTGTTTTTTTCAACTTTAATTGGCCTTCCTTCTCTAGTCTTAATCAAAACATTTGCAAAATCATAACCATTACCAATAGTTGTAGCATAATAATTTGCTATACCTGGAATTATTTCTTCAGGTTGAACCACATAAGGAATAGATTTAATTACTGGACCCTCACAAGCAGCTAAAGATGCCGCAGCAGTACTAAATCCAACAAATTTCAAGAAATCTCTTCTAGTTGTTGAAGAGTTAGATAAACTCTCTTTATCACCTAAAAATTCATCTACGGGAATTTCTTCAATAAATTCTTTTTGCTCTAAAGACTCTAAGGCACTGTTGTTAAGCGGATTTAAATCTGCTAAATTTTTCCAATATTTCTTATTCTTATTTGATGACATAAATAATTATATATAAAATATTAATAATGACATTTTCCACATTCTAATCCACCCATTTGTGCGGCAGTTAGTTTATCAACTCCATATTTCTGGGACAATTGCTCATGAATCTTTTCATAGTATTGATTATCCTTAACTTTCACATTAGTTTCTCTATGACAATTTATACACCAGCCCATTGTTAGAGGAGAATACTGATACATTATTTCCATTTCCTCAACAGGTCCGTGACAAGTCTGACATTCAATACCAGCTACTGATACATGCTGAGCGTGATTAAAGTATGCGAAATCTGGAAGATTGTGAATCCTAACCCACTTTACAGCTTGGGTTTCTCCAGTATACTCTTGCTCTTCATCATCCCATCCAACAGCTTTATATAGCTTTTGAATTTCACCGTCATAAAATTCTTTAGAATACTCTTCAGTAGTTTCGCCGTTGTACTCATAAATAGTCTTATGACAATTCATACACACATTTAGAGATGGAATTCCAGAGTGCTTACTAACACGAGCCGAAGAATGGCAATACTTACAATCAATTTCATTGTCTCCTGCATGAATTTTGTGTGAATAGTGAATAGGCTGAACTGGCTCATAACCTTGGTTAACTCCAATTTGCATTAAGAATCCATACACAAAATACGCACTAACAAGTAACATTAAAATAGCACTACACAACATTAAGAATTGATTATCTACAAAGGCCTTCCATAGTGGCTTTCTAGATGATTTATTTGTTTTTGGCAGTTCTATATTACTTTGTACAGCAAAACTTCTTAGTGTTTTATTTACTAAGAATAGCCCTAAAGCTAAGAGCAAGAAAACAAAAGCAAACGCGCCTAATATTATTTCATTTGAAATCCCGCTAGAGCTATTTCCGTTTGCTGGTACCGCTTGGACTGTATTTACAACTGGAATAGCTTTCTCCTGAGCAGTGTAAGCTAAGATGTTATCAATTTCAGAATCAGATAGTTGTGGGAATGCAGTCATTGCAGACCCGTTGTATTCTGCATAAATTTTATTAGAGTAATCGTCTCCTGATTTGATTAATGAAGCACTATTTCTAATCCAAGAATACATCCATTCTTTATCAAGACCTTCATCTTTTAACAATCTATCTTGTACTCCTCTAAGAGCTGGGCCAGTCATTTTTTTATCAAGCTTATGGCAAGCAGCACAATTTGCGTTAAATAATGCTTTTCCTTGAACAAGATCTAGATCTTGAGCGAAAGAAGATACACTGAATATAAGAGCAAAAGTTAATATTATTTTTCCAACAGTAGTGGTTAAAAAATTTGTTGAATTTTTAATGAAGTAAGAATTAGGGTTTACTTTTTTATATTTTTTGTTCATTCAAAGAGAAAAAATCGTTTATAAAAATCAAGCACAAAAATAAGACTTAAAGTCGATTATTTAGTGATCAAATATGGTAATTTTTTTTTTAAATTATAATTTATAAACATTCTAAATAATAAATTTAGACCTTATAAAAAATAAGTATACATTTGTAGTTCAAAAATATAAAAAAATTGAATAAAATAACCCTTTGCTTATGTATATTTATTAGTTGTGAAGTTTCATTTTCTCAATCTGATATAATTAAAATAAATAAGGACCCTAAGATTGACACATTAATTAGGCTTAAAAAAGAAGTTCAGGGTAGTTTATCCAATTTAAAAATTCAAATATTTAGCGGCAAAAGAGATGAGGCTAAAGAGTTGATTTTAACACACATAAAAAACAGCTATCCGGGCAATAACATAGAGCTTGTTTATGAAACACCAAATTACAAAGTATGGGTAGGTAATTTTTTTACACAACTTCAAGCGGATAAAAAATTACTGTTGATCAAAAAAAAATATCCTGAGGCATTTATTTTTAGACCTAAAGTTAAAAATAATGAAGTTGATTTAAATACAATTGATTAAAAAAACTATTTAAGTTTTTTCTTTATTTCTACTTGCTGGAATCCTTCAATAATATCCCCTTCTTTTAAGTCGTTATAGTTTTTAATTTGCATTCCACAATCATAACCTTTAGAAACTTCTTTAACATCATCTTTGAATCTTTTTAATGACAATAATTCTCCAGAATAAATTACCACTCCTTCACGGATTAGTCTAATTCCACAGCTTCTAAATATCTTACCAGTCGTTATCATACAACCAGCAATTGTTCCAATTTTAGATATTTTAAAAGTTTCTCTAACTTCAGAAGTACCTGTTATCTCTTCTTTAAAGTCTGGAGACAACATACCTTCCATTGCATCTTTCAACTCATTTATAGCATCATAGATAATAGAATACATTCTAATATCAATTTCTTCTTTATCAGCTATTTGTCTGGCATTACCTGTTGGCCTAACGTTAAATCCAATTATAATTGCATCTGAAGCTGACGCTAACAATACATCACTTTCAGTTATAGCACCAACACCTTTATGTATAATGTTTACTTGAATCTCTTCTGTTGATAATTTTTGGAAGGAATCTGTTAATGCTTCAACCGAACCATCTACATCTCCTTTAAGAATAATGTTTAATTCTTTAAATTCACCTAGTGCAATTCTTCTACCTATTTCATCTAAAGTAATATGCCTTTGTGTTCTAACAGATTGCTCTCTTTGCAGTTGAGTTCTTTTAACCGCAATTTGTTTAGCTTCTCTCTCGTCTGAGAAAACAATAAATTTGTCACCAGCTTGTGGTGCACCATCTAAACCTAGAATTGAAATTGGAGATGATGGACCGACGCTTTCAACACTATTTCCTCTTTCGTCATGCATTGCTTTAACTTTACCGCTGTTTTTTCCAGCAAGAACATAGTCACCAACGTTTAATGTGCCAGTTTGAACAAGAATGGTTGATACATAACCCCTTCCTTTATCCAAAAAGGCTTCCACAACCGTACCTGAAGAAGATCTGTCAGGGTTAGCCTTAAGCTCTAAAAGCTCAGCTTCTAACAATACTTTTTCTAGTAGATCCTCAACTCCGTCACCTTTTAGTGCTGATATATCATGAGACTGTATTTTTCCTCCCCAGTCTTCAACCAGTAAATTCATTTGAGAAAGACCTTCTTTTATTTTATCTGGATTCGCTGTAGGTCTATCAATTTTGTTAATTGCAAAAACTATAGGTACTCCTGCTGCTTGAGCATGAGAAATGGCTTCTTTTGTTTGCGGCTGAATGGTGTCATCTGCAGCTATAACAATAATTGCTAAATCGGTTACCTGTGCACCTCTTGCTCTCATTGCTGTAAATGCTTCGTGACCTGGAGTATCTAGAAAAGTGATCTTCTGACCACCAGATAATTCCACACTGTAAGCTCCAATATGTTGAGTAATTCCTCCTGATTCTCCAGCAATTACATTCTCTTTTCTGATATAATCTAACAAAGAAGTTTTCCCATGATCAACATGCCCCATTACTGTAACAATTGGAGCTCTTGGTTTTAAATCTTCCTCACTATCAATAATTTCTTCTATAGCTTCTTCAATATCTGCAGTAACAAACTCTACGCTATATCCGAACTCTTCTGCAACTATACTAAGTGTTTCAGCATCTAAACGTTGATTCATAGTAACCATCATACCAAGAGTCATACATGCAGAAATAATTTCTGTCACAGAAATATCCATCATCGTAGCAACTTCACTTGCTGTAACAAATTCTGTTACTTTAAGCAACTTACTATCGGCCTCAACAGTTGCAATATCATCCTCAGTTTTTTGACGGTGCTGATCTCTTTTATCTTTTCTATATTTAGCAGCTTTACCTTTAGAGCCTTTGCCTTGTAGTTTTTCAAGGGTTTCTCTAACTTGTTTTTGGACTTCCTCAGCACTAGGCTCTTCTCTTGTTGTTGTGGAAGGCTTCGCTTTAAAGTTAGATTTTTGAGCTGGTTTTTGACCTGGTCTTAACGCCGGTCTTTGCCCAGGTTTTGCGGTATCATTAGGCTTACTAATTCTCCTTCTTTTTTTCTTAGAATGAATAGAAACTGGAGATTCTTTCTTTTTCTCAGTTTTAAATTTTGACAAATCAATAGTTTCGCCAGTTGATTTAAGACCTGATAACTTTTTGTATTGAGTGGTAACTTTATCAGAATCAACAGACTTTGTTTCATCTTCAACTTTATTTTCGTCTTTAGCAACGACTGGAGTTTCAGCTTTTTGCTCCTCTTTAACAACTATAGGCTTTTCAACTTTCTTCTCTTCTTTAACAACCACTTTAGTTTCTACAGGTGGTTCTACAGCTGGTATTTCTGATTTAATTTCAGGTTCAGCTGCTTTTTGATGCTCCATAGGAGTAGGCTTAGATTTTGGTTTAGATAATTCTAAATCAATTTTCCCTACTTTTTTTATTTCTTTAATTTTAGACGCAGCAATAATTACCTTACTTTCTTCTTCTTTTTTCTTTAACAACAATTCAATCTCAGCCTCCCTTTTAACTCTGATAGCCTCTTTTTCTTTCGATTTAGCCTCTCCTAGCTCTTTGGACGCAACCTTTTTATTGGCGTCTGTCTGAAATTCGTTCGATAATAGATCATAAATCTCTAAAGAAATTTTAGTTGTTGGACGTTTCTCAATTTCAATACTTTTAGATTCAAGAAAATCTATAGCACGATCTATTGAAATATTCAACTCTCTAAGTACTTTATTTAATCTAATATTTTCAGCCATAAATTGGTTTAATTTATATTATCAATCTTCAAATTCTTGTTTAAGAATTCTAACTACTTCTGCAATAGTTTCTTCTTCTAAATCAGTTCTTTTTACTAAATCAGCAACTTCTTGCTCTAAAACACTTTTCGCAGTATCTAGTCCAGCTTTAGCAAACTCATCTATCACCCACCCTTCAATCTCGTCACTAAACTCTTTTAATTCCACATCTTCTTCAACACCTTCTCTGAAAACGTCAATCTCATAGCCAGTGATTTGACCTGCTAGTCTAATATTATGACCACCACGCCCGATTGCTTTACTAACTTCTTCAGGCTTTAAAATAACCTCAGCTCTTTTATTTTCTTCATCAATTTTAATTGAAGTAATTCTAGCAGGGCTTAAAGATCGTGTAATAAAAAGTTGGAGGTTATTGGTGTAATTAATAACATCAATGTTTTCATTACCAAGCTCTCTAACAATTCCATGAATTCTAGAGCCTTTCATTCCTACACAAGCTCCCACAGGGTCAATTCTATCATCATATGAATCTACAGCCACTTTCGCTTTCTCTCCAGGAATTCTTACTACTTTTTTAACATTTATAAGGCCATCAAACACTTCCGGGATCTCTTGTTCAAATAATTTTTCTAAAAATGCAGGTGATGTTCTAGACATGATTATTGAAGGCTTTGATCCTTTTAATTCTACACTTTCTATAACGCCTCTAATATTATCTCCTTTTCTAAAAAAATCAGAAGGAATTTGTTTTTCCTTAGGCATGATAATTTCGTTACCATCATCATCTAATAAAATTATTGCTCTATGTTTAATGTGGTGCACTTCAGCAGTGTATATTTCACCTACTAAATCTTTGAACTGTTTATAGATATTAGTATTATCGTGTTCTTGAATTTTAGCTACTAAATTCTGTCTTAATGCCAAAATAGCTCTTCTTCCAAGGTCAATAAGTTTAACTTCTTCAGAAACATCTTCTCCAACTTCAAAATCTGGTTCAATTAATCTAGCTTCTGTCAATGATATTTCTCCATTTTCATCTTCAATCTCTCCATCAGCAACTACGACTCTATTCCTCCAGATTTCTAAATCCCCTTTATCAGGATTAATTATAATATCAAAATTATCATCATCTCCAAATTTTCTTTTTAAAGCACTTCTAAAAACCTCTTCTAAGATGGTCATTAAAGTTACTCTATCAATTAATTTATCGTCTTTAAATTCGGAAAAAGACTCTATTAACGCTATATTCTCCATAATATAATATTAAAATTTAATTTTAACTTTTGCTTCTTTTATATCTTTATATAAAATATTTATCTCTTTTAAAACTGTGATTTTACCCTTACCTATTTTTTTAGGTTCACGTTGCTTCCACTTTAATTTTATTTCATCATCAGTGGCATCTACTAATTCTGCTTCATAGTCGTTATCGTTTGTTTTAACCTGTAAAACTCTTCCTATGTTCTTTACAAATTGTCTGTATATAGTTAAAGAAGCCGATGCGCCTGCTGAACTTACTTCAAGAGAAAAATCATGTTCCTCTCTATCAATATTGTGTTCTATAGCGCGACTTACATACATACAGTCTTCTACTAAAACACCTTTATCACCGTCAATAACAATTGTAATTGTATTGTCAGGTAGTATATCAAAATCTATTAGAAACAAATCTTTTCTTTCTAGTAAACTTTCATCGAGTAATTGTTCAACAATTTTTTTAAACATAATTCTATAAAAAGAGGGGACTTTTAGTCCCCTCATGATCAATTGTGATAATTAAAGATGCAAATATACAAATTTAATTTTTATTCTTAAAAATTTCCTTCAAGAAGAAAAGAATTAAAACATAATCAGTTGGCCCACTAGGTTTCGAACCTAGACTCTTCTGCACCAAAAACAGACGTGTTACCAGTTACACCATAGGCCAATTGCTGAGCGTGCAAATTTATAATAATCTTTTATTTTAACAAGATTTTTTAAATAATAAATTTGATTAAATAATTGTTAAAAGAAAATTATTAAATATATCATACAATTTTTATCCTTAAATTTGGCTCTCAAAATAATTTTTATGAGTGATTACAACTTTAAAAAATGGAATAATATTTTAGGTTGGCTATGCTTTACTATTGCAGTAATTGTATATGGTCTTACAGCAGAACCTACTGTGAGCTTTTGGGACTCAGGAGAATATATACTGACCGCTTCCAAGTTACAAGTTGGACACCCTCCAGGAGCTCCTCTTTTTCAAATGCTTGGAGCCTTTTTCTCAATTTTCGCAGTTGATCCTTCAAAAATTGGATATATAATGAACCTAATGAGTGGTGTTGCTAGCGCTTTTACAATACTATTCATGTTTTGGTCAATCAGTATATTACTTTCAAAAATATCATTTAATTTTAATTCTAAAACAGATAATAATCTTACAATTCTTTTAAGTTCTAGTATCGCAAGTTTAACATTTATGTTTACCGATACTTTTTGGTTTAATGCTGTAGAAACAGAAGTTTATGCAATGGCAACTTTAATTATGGCAGTGCTGTTTTATTTGGGGCTTAAATGGGAACAAGAGATGCATTTACCAAGAGGTAACAGGTGGCTTATATTAATTAGTTTTGTTGTAGGTTTATCTTTTGGGGTTCATTTTATGGGCTTATTAACAATCCCTGCAATCGGTTTAATTTATTTTTTTAAAAACTACAAACCAATTACATTAAAGAAGTTTATTATAGCTAACGTCGCAGTAGTTGCAATTTTAATGTTTGTATTTAAGCTTTTAGCCCCCAATATTTTACTGTATTTCAGTGTGATGGAGGTGTTTTTTGTGAACTCTATAGGGCTTCCTTTTAATTCAGGAACCATAATTGCTGGGGTTTTGCTAATCTCTTTTTTCTATTATGGAATTACCTACACAATTAAAAATAATTTAAAAACACTAAACACAATTTCTCTTTGTGTTTTATTTATATTAATTGGGTTTTCTTCATGGATTATGCTTCCAATTAGGGCAAATGCCGATGTAGTTGTAAATGAAAATGACCCTTCCAATGCAAGAGAGCTATTAGCATATTACAACCTGGAACAATATCCCAAAACACATTTGTTTTATGGACCTTTATTTACCGATCAATATTCTGGTCTAGATGAAGAAAATCCCTATAAAGACGATAAGCCTAAATATGAAAAAGATTTAGTTAACAACAAATATATTGTTGTAAATAATTACAAAAATGCCACGCAAAATTTTAACAGTGAACAGGCTTCTATATTACCTAGAATGTGGAGTTCAGAACACGCTTCCAATTACTTAAGGTACACTGGGTTTTTAAATTTCAACATAAAAAACAAATACAAAAGTCAGCCAGAAGCTAAAGAATTATTAGAGCTTATTAATGATTTTAAAAAAAGAACTTATCAAGGGGATATAGATTATGAAGATCATCACAAGTTTTTAAAAACCTATGGGCAATATCTCGATATTGAAAAACCTTCTCTAATTAGTAATATTACATACCTAATTCAATATCAATTAGGGTATATGTATTGGAGGTATTTTATGTGGAATTTTAGCGGAAGACAAGATGACATTCAAGGTAGAATGGATATGCACGGAAACTGGATTAGTGGGATTAATTTTGTTGATGAAATTCACCTTGGACTAAGTCAAGATAATTTACCTAGTGATGTTTCCAATAACAAATCAAGGAACACATACTACATGGTGCCATTCATTATAGGTTTAATGGGACTCTATTTTTTATACAATAGAGATAAAGAATTGTTTTGGACGATGTTAGTGTTTTTTGTTTTTACTGGTATAGCAATTCAGGTATATACTAATGTGAGACCATTTGAACCAAGAGAAAGAGATTATTCCGTTGTTGGTTCATTTTATGTTTTTTCTATGTGGATAGGGTTTGGAGTATTTAGCATCGCCAGCTACCTAAACAACCTTTTTAATTCAAAGTTCGTTAAAATCTTAGCAGTTCCAATTTTTATTTTAATACTTCCAATTAACCTTGCTAGTAGTAATTGGGATGATCACGATAGGTCTGGTAGATATACAGCATATTCAATGGCAGTTAAATATCTAGAATCGTGTGAGCCAAATTCCATATTATTTACCATTGGAGATAATGACACATTCCCTTTGTGGTATGCGCAAGAAATTGAAGGAATTAGAACAGATGTGAGAGTGTTAAACACAAGTCTTTTCAATACGGATTGGTACATAGATCAGATGAAAAGAAAAGCATACGATAGTGAGCCGATTCCATCATCTTTAAATCATGATAAATACAAATATGGCACTAGGGATTATATTATAAAAGAGGTTACTACTTTAGATACGATCGACATAAAAACTTTCATAAAATTTGTCACTCAAGACGATCAAAAATATAAATACAAGAGTTTGCTTAAAAAGCAGGGCTACGAAACTAGTTATTTAAGAGATCAAGACTTAAACGCAAATTATCTACCTACTGAAAGTGTTAGTATTCCAGTAGATAAAGAATCCGTACTTAAAAACAACATAGTAGATAGTAGTTTAACTGACCAGGTTGTAGATAAAATAGTTATTAAAATTAAAGGACAGGCACTATATAAAAATAGATTGTTGATGCTAGATATTATTGCTGAAAATAATTGGGAAAGGCCCATTTACTTTACTGGCGGCTCTTTTGGAGATGATGATTATTTATGGATGAAAGATTATTTACAACTTGAGGGATTATGCTATAAATTAATTCCTGTAAAAACTCCAATTGACCAGTCAAATCCTTATGAAATGGGGAGAGTAAATACAGAAAAAATGTACTCTATGGTTAAAAATTGGGACTGGGGAACAAAAGGGGACATGAATGTTTATTTTGATGTTGAGTCCAGAAAAAATAGTATTACATACAGAAGTAATATTTCCAGGTTAATTAATCAGCTTATTCTGGAAAATAAAAAAGATAAGGCAGAAGAGATAACCAATATTGTAATGGAAAACATACCTGTTAGTATATTTGGATATTATACACTTTTAGAGCCTTATATCGAGTCTTATTATATGGTTGGTAATGCTGAAAAGGCTAGAGATTTATTTTTAGAAATCTCAAATAAATACAAGGAAAATCTCTTTTATTACAGCAATCTGACTGAGAGTAATAAAAATAAATATGCTCAAGATATTTATACCGATATTGAAAGGTACAGATCATTAGTAGGTGTAATTATATCGCATGAAAACGGGGTGTTTTTAGAAGATGAAATGGAAGAATTTAATTCTTATTTAGAATTATTTATTGGAAAAGAGTAATTAAATATACTCCTGAATTCTACCAATTAGAGTATTGGCATCTTCAATACCACTTTGCCTCCACTTCATTTCTCCATCTTTATAGATAATGAAAGTGGGCAATCCTTTTATTCTTAATGCTTCTGCTAAATCGTTGTTTTTATCAACATCAATCTTAATAACTTTTGCTTTATCTCCAACAGCTGCAGCAACATCTTTTAATACAGGATGCATATCGATAGAAGTTTCATCCCATTGTGTGAAAAACTCAAGTAGAACTGGAATTTCCACATCAATTAATTCTCCAAATTTTGACATAACTTAAAGTTTTAAATCAATTAAGGTTATACAAATATAACATTTCCAAAGGATTATACGTCATTTGATGATTTTAGGGTGATTACAGTAACTTCTGGCCAAATACCAACTCTACCCGGAACAGCTGTAGTTCCAAGGCCTCTGTTGACATTTAAATATTGATTTTTGTTTTTATAAATTCCTGCCCAGTATTTATACCTCCACTGAACTGGACTCCATTTTAAATATCCAGGAATTTCAATTCCGAATTGCCCCCCATGAGTGTGTCCACTGAGAGTTAGGTTATAGTTGATTTTTTCATTTAAAACTACTTTTTGCCAATGAGTTGGATCATGACTAAGTAATATTTTAAAATCTTCTGCTCTTATATTTTTAACGGCCTTAGATAGATCCCCCTTTTTTTTAAATACATTGCTCCAATTTTCGACTCCTATTAGCGCTAGCTTTTGGGCACCTTTATAAATATACCTACTGTCATTTAATATAAGGTCAAAGCCTATTTGCTGTTGAGTTTTTTTTATTTTATTAAAATTATCTAATTTTTCTTTTTCAGATGGCCATGAACGATAATCTCCATAATCATGATTACCTAATATTGAGTAAAGTCCATCTTTAGCTTTTAGCTTAGAAAGGGCAGTTATCCATGGAGTTAATTCATTCGCTTCATTGTTAACTAAATCTCCAGTAAATAAAATTAAGTCAGAATTTTGAGAATTAATTAATTGAATAGCACTTTCTAATTTATCTAAGCTGTCTAAATTCCCCGCGTGTAAATCGCTAATTTGAGTTAATTTATATCCATCGAATGAGCTAGGGAGATCGTCAAAGAATAAAGTATAGTTAAGTACTTTAATATTGTTTTTACCCCATAACATTCCAAAATTTAAACTAAAAAAAGGAATAGATGCTAATCCAAGACCTAGCTTACTAATAAATTTTCTTCTTGAAGATATTTTTATTTTACCTTCATTATTAAAAAACCATTTAAAAATAACTGTAATTAGTCTCACTATATCTTCTAGAAGGTTAACTAAGACAAGTATTAATTTTGGGCTAAAAAAAGAGACAAAAAGACCCAAAGATAGGGATCTATTATAATTGTTTGTTTGAATTTTATATTCGTAAAAAAAATAACTGACAACTAAAAAAGAAATAATAAAATATAAGTATTTTGAAATTTTACTGTTAATAATATTCCTAATTAATTGATAAGAATAATAATCAATAAAAATAACAAATAATAAAAATAATATCCAGTTCATGATTGGATGTAAATATATGTTTATAAATGTTCATATTTAATTAAAATTTATTTAAAAAAATGTTAAATAATCTTAATTGCTTTACTTATTTTAGACGACTATCAAATTTTAAACTAACTATTTTATGAAAATTCAAACTAACAATTCTGCTCTTGCTACATTAGTAAGTGTATTTTTTTTCTGGGGGTTTATAGCCGCTTCAAATGGTGTTTTTATTCCATTTTGTAAAACTTATTTCAATATTGATCAATTCCAGTCTCAATTAGTAGATTTTGCATTTTATGGCGCCTATTATATTGGTGCGCTAATGCTATTTATTATTTCAAGCCAAAAGAAAAAAGATATTTTAAACAATTGGGGGTACAAACGAGGTATTATTTATGGATTAATAATCTCTGCTGTAGGTGCATTTTTAATGTTCCCTGCTGTTAACGGAGCAGTCGCTGGTCAAACAGAAGTTTTTTACTATGTATTAGTAGCTTTATTTATAGTGGGGTTAGGGTTTTCTTTACAACAAACAGGTGCAAACCCATTTGCGGTATCTTTAGGAGATCCGTCTACAGGCTCATCTAGACTAAACTTAGCAGGTGGAGTAAATTCATTTGGAACTACTATTGGACCCTTAGTTGTTGCATTTATAATTTTCGGATCCACTCCGTTAAGTGGAGATGAGTTAAAGTTAATGGTAGAAAATGGTGAAATCCAATTAACTACTATACAAAGTCTATATCTTGGAGTCGGGGCTTTATTTTTAGCTTGTGCTGCATTTTTCTATTTTTCCAAAAGTCTACCAGAAGGTAAAACAGAAGATGCCTTTGAGCCAGCTAATAAAGCTAAGAATCTGTTAATCTCGCTAACTTTAATTATGATATTGTGTTTCGGTTGGGTATTTTATACTTATACGGATTCATATAGTTTTAGCGGCAGTATTGAAGAGTTAGAGTACAAAAGATTAATAGCACTTGTGATATCATTGTTTAGCGTAATTGGATGTATTTATTACGCATATTTAAAATCTTCTTCTGATTCTAAAGGATGGGGCGCTTTACAATATCCACAATTAGCATTAGGTATGATTGCAATATTTACTTATGTTGGAGTAGAAGTTACTATTCAAAGTAACTTAGGTGAATTACTGAAAAATGTTACTGATAAAGTTAACAATTTAAATGCATTAGGGTTGGACGTTATGAGTGATTCTGGAATTGCAAAATATATATCCTTATACTGGGGTGGTCTAATGATTGGAAGATGGACTGGCGCAATTAGTGTTTTTAGCCCAGGTAAAAGTCTCAAAAAAGTATTACTAATACTTGTCCCTTACATAGCTTTTGGTGTTATTTTACTAGTTAACAACGGTAGTTATACTCAAAATGAAATATTAATTTTTTCTGTAATAGTTGCTATTCAAATAGCTGGTTTTTACTTAGCAAAAGACAATGCAATTGCTACGCTTAAAATATTTAGCCTAATTGGATTAATTGCAATGTTAATTGGATTATTTTCAACTGGAGAAATTGCACTATTTTCTTTCATTAGTGGAGGTTTATTTTGCTCTATAATGTGGCCCTGTATTTTCTCACTAAGTATTACTGGCTTAGGAAAATACACTTCACAAGGTTCTTCTTTTCTTGTAATGATGATTTTAGGTGGTGCTATAATACCTCCATTACAGGGGAAAATTGCAGACATATTTACAATTCAATCATCCTATTGGGTCGCTGTTTTATGTTTTGCTTACCTTATACTCTATGCGTTTTTAACTAAAAAAATCTTGGGAGATCAAATCGAAAACTAAAAAATGAAAATGGAAAGAAGAGGGTTTATTAAAAAAAGTTCTTTACTAGGTATCTCAATTGGCATTCCTAGTTCCTTTTCTTTAAATTTAAAAGAGCCCAAAACTGTTATTAAAAATTCCCCTGTTGTAATTGCAACATGGGATGTTAAAAATGCTACTAAAAAAGCATGGGACTTTTTAAAAAATGGAGAAAGTTCATTAGATGCAATTGAACAAGGCTGTATGATAGAGGAGGCTGACGAAAACAATCAGTCAGTTGGAAAAGGAGGGCTGCCTGACAGCGATGGAAATGTAACTTTAGATGCATGTATCATGGATTCTATTGGAAATTGTGGATCGGTTGTGTTTTTAAAAAATATTACTCATGCTATTTCAATAGCAAGAAAGATAATGGAAGATACTCCTCATGTTATGCTAGCAGGAGAAGGTGCAGAGAGTTTTGCATACTCTCTAGGCTATGAAAAAGAAAATCTATTAACTGAAAAATCTAAGACTAATTGGTTAGAATGGAAAAAAACTTCAAAATATAAGCCTATTATTAATATTGAAAATCACGATACTATAGGGATGTTAGCGATTGATAAGAATGGTGATATTGCTGGGGGGTGTACTACTAGCGGGTTAGCATATAAAATGTCTGGTCGAGTTGGAGATTCTCCTATAATTGGATCTGGCTTATTTATTGATAACGAAGTTGGAGGTGCGGTAGCTACTGGATTAGGAGAAGAAGTAGTTAAAACAGTTGGTAGTTTTTTAGTTGTAGAGCTAATGAAAAACGGCTATAGTCCTCAAAAGGCTTGTGAAGAAGCAATTAAAAGAATAGTTTCTAAGAAAAACAGTAACTACAAAGATTTTCAAGTAGCGTATATAGCAATAAATAAAAAAGGAGAAACTGGTAGTTATTCAATCCACAAAGGTTTCAGCATGACTAAATATAATAATGATACTAATCAAAACTACGAGTCTGATTATTTTAACAATTAATTTCTGAATAAACTAGCTTAATTAATGAACAGCAAAAGATTATTTTTAATTGATGCATATGCTCTAATTTTTAGAGGTTATTATGCTTTTATAAAAAATCCAAGGATTAATTCTAAGGGGGTCGACACTTCTGCTATATTAGGGTTTACCAATTCTCTATTTGATGTAATAAAAAGAGAAAGGCCAGATTATTTAGGCGTGTGTTTTGACAGAGGCGGCAGTCAAGATAGAGTAGAGATGTATTCAGAATACAAGGCGAATAGGGATGAAACTCCAGAAGCTATAAAAATTGCTGTTCCTTATATTGAAAAAATCCTGAAATCATTAAATATTCCTATTATGGTTAAAAAGGGATATGAAGCTGATGATATAATTGGTACTCTATCAAAAAAAGCTGAACTTGAAGGTTATCAAACTTTCATGGTTACTCCAGATAAAGACTTTGCACAACTAGTGAGTGAAAACATCTTTATGTACAAACCAATGTTTGGTGGAGGATATGAAGTTTGGGGGGTTGATGAAGTTAAAAACAAATTTGAGGTTACAGATCCATTACAGGTCATAGATTTTTTAGGCATGAAAGGGGATGCGGCTGATAATATTCCTGGATTACCAGGAGTTGGCGATAAAACTGCAAAAAAATTCATAGCTCAATTCGGAAGTATGGAGGGGTTATTAGCTAATACTGGTCTCTTAAAGGGGAAATTAAAGGAGAAAATTGAAGCAAATAAAGAGTTAGGGTTGTTGTCAAAAAAATTAGCCACTATAATTCTTGATGTACCTGTCGAATTTAAGGCAAATGAGTTCAAATTTCAAGTTAATGATTGCGAAGAAGTTAAAGATGTATTTAGAGATTTAGAATTTAGAAGACTAGTTGATAGCGTGGATAGAGTTTTTAAGATTAATGAAGAACCTACTACAGAGAGCAGCACAGCGTTAATAAAGGAAAAACCAACAGAAAGTGCTGGTTCAGGTCAGTTCTCTTTATTTGAAGATAGCACTAATACTGTCGAAAAGAGTGAAATCTTTAAAAGGAAAGATGTTTCTAATTCATCGAATTATTATCAAATTGTTGATTCATCTTTAGGACTTAATTTATTGTTGAAAAAATTAAATAATAACTCTGCTGTTAGTTACAAGCTTATTTCAAATAAAAAAAACCATTTAAGTGATAAGGTCATTGGAGTTTCTTTTTGCTGGGAACAAGGTAAGGCCTACTATTTATCTTTTTCAGAAGAGTTTAAAATTGCTGAAATTAAATTGTTTTTTGAAAACGAAAAAATAGAAAAAATTAGCGATAACATAAAGAATGATATCAAGTTATTAAATCAATATGATATTATAATTAAAGGGGGGATATTTGATACCACTTTAGCTCATTACATAATTAACCCTGACACTAATCATGCTATTAATCAATTATCGGAAACCTATTTAAACTATTCTTTAACAGATCTAAAATTATTAATTGGTAAAGGTAAAAACCAAAAACTTCTATCAGATTTACAAGCTATTCAACTTAAAGATCTTGCTTGTGAGCAAGCAGATATAAATCTACAATTAAAAAAACTATTTAATAAAGAGCTAAATGACACAAGTCTATCAAGTCTGTTCAAGGAAATTGAAATTCCACTTTTAAGAGTTTTAGCCTCTATGGAAATCGAAGGAATAAATTTAGACATAAAGTTTCTTGAGATTTTAAAGACGGAATTAGCAGCTGATATTTTGACTTTAGAAACAATAATTTTCAAAGAAGCAGGAGAAACTTTTAATATATCTTCTCCAAAACAATTGGGGGAAATTTTGTTTGAAAAAATGGAGCTTGGTAAAAAAACTAAAAAAACTAAAACTGGGCAATATTCAACTTCAGAAGATGTTTTAACAGAACTATCGAAAAAGCACAGCTTTGCAAAAAAAATACTTGAGTTCAGAAGCTTGACAAAATTAATGAGCACATATGTAGATTCTCTTCCAAATCAGGTCCTTGATTCAACTAATAGGGTCCATACAGAATACCTGCAAACAGTAGCTTCTACGGGTAGATTAAGTAGTGTAAATCCTAACCTGCAAAATATACCAATAAGAACTAAAAGAGGTAAAAAGGTAAGAATGGCGTTTGTTCCTAAAAACGAAGAATATTTATTACTTGCAGCAGATTATTCTCAAATAGAGCTAAGAATAATAGCATCAATGAGTGATGAAAAAAATATGATTAAAGCTTTTAATAATAATGAAGATATTCACAGTTCAACAGCTTCAGCAGTCTTTGATATCAATGTTGATGAAGTAACTAAAGCACAAAGATCTAATGCAAAAACAGTCAATTTCGGAATAATATATGGCGTGTCGGCTTTTGGACTTAGTAATCAAACAGATTTATCAAGGTCCGAGTCAAAAGACTTAATTGAAACCTATTATAATAAATATCCAAATTTAAAAAAATTCATTAGTGATCAAATATCTTTTGCTAGATCAAACGGATATGTAAAAACATTAATTGGAAGAAAAAGATACTTAAAAGATATTAATTCAAGTAATGGGCTTGTAAGAAGCGGGGCTGAAAGAAATGCTGTGAATGCACCAATTCAGGGTACTGCAGCAGATATAATTAAAATAGCCATGATTCGTATACATAAAAGGTTACTAAAAGAAAAAATGCAAAGTAAAATGCTGCTACAAGTCCATGATGAGTTAGTGTTTGATGTTTATAAACCTGAATTAAATAAAGCAATTTCGATGATTAAAGAAGAAATGGAAAATGCATACGATTTAAATATACCACTTACCGTAGACATAGACTACGGTATTAACTGGTTAGAAGCTCATTAGATCTATTGAAATTTAAAGTTTAAATACTACTGCTATAAAATATTTCTAAACTTCTATTTGCTAATCAAATATATAATTGTAGATTTGCACACTCTTTTCGAGAGAAGTTAATTATTAATGAAAATAATATAAATTGGATAATTTAAGTTATAAAACTATTTCAGCAAATAAATCAACTGTGAACAAACAGTGGGTTATTGTAGATGCAGCTGATCAACATCTAGGAAGGTTAGCCTCAAGAGTGGCTATCTTATTAAGAGGAAAGCACAAAACAGACTTTACACCCCATGTAGATTGTGGTGATAATGTAATTGTAATCAATGCTTCTAAAGTTAAATTGAGTGGAAACAAGTGGGAAGAGAAAATGTATGTTAGACATACAGGGTACCCTGGAGGACAGAGATTTAAATCTGCTACTCAACTATACGATCAAAATCCATCAATAATTGTAGAAAAGTCAGTAAAAGGAATGCTTCCTAAGAATAAACTAGGAGCAGCACTCTTTAGAAACCTACACGTGAGTACAGATTCAGCACACAATCATGAAGCTCAAAAACCAACTATTATTAATTTAAATGAAGTCAATTAATGGAAACCATTCATAAAATTGGACGTAGAAAAACAGCAGTAGCTAGAGTATACCTAAAAAAAGGTAAAGGAAAAATAACAGTGAACAAAAAAGATTCTAAAGTTTACTTTCCTACTCCAACTCTACAATTCAAAATAAATCAACCTCTTGTCATGACTGACAATGAAAAGAAATTTGACATAAGCATTAATGTTTTTGGAGGAGGCTCTACAGGTCAAGCTGAAGCAGTTAGACTAGCTCTATCAAGAGCTATGTGTGAGTTAAAAGTAGAAAATAGAGAAATTCTTAAACCTGAAGGATTATTAACAAGAGATCCAAGAATGGTTGAGAGGAAAAAATTCGGTCAGAAAAAGGCTAGAAAGAAATTCCAATTCTCTAAAAGATAAAATCAATAACCAGTTTTTGTTATCTATGAATTTATTCAAGATTTAGTTTAGCATCTAAATGATCAAGAAATAAACTGCTTGGCATTGCTAATCAACAGAAAGTAAACTATCACAAAATGGGAAAATTAGAAGTAAAAGAATTATTAGACGCGGGTGTTCATTTTGGACATCTTACAAGAAAGTGGAATCCTAACATGGCTCCTTACATTTACATGGAGAGAAATGGGATTCACATTATCAACCTCTACAAAACTGTAGCTAAAATCGATGAAGCTGCTGAAGCTTTAAAGAAAATTGCGGCTTCTGGAAGAAAAATTTTATTTGTAGCCACAAAAAAACAAGCTAAAGAAATTGTTGCAGAAGCTGCTTCAAAAGTAAACATGCCATATATCACTGAAAGATGGCCTGGTGGAATGTTAACAAACTTTGTTACTATCAGAAAAGCTGTTAAAAAAATGGCGGCTATCGATAGAATGAAAAAAGATGGTACATTCAACACTTTATCTAAGAAAGAAAGATTACAAACTGATAGATTAAGAGAGAAGTTAGAGAAAAATCTTGGTTCCATTTCTGACATGACAAGATTACCTGGCGCTTTGTTTGTAGTTGATATAATCAGAGAACATATTGCAATAAAAGAAGCCCAAAAATTGAACATTCCAATTTTTGCAATGGTGGACACTAATTCTGATCCAAGAGAAGTAGAATATGTTATCCCATCAAATGATGATGCATCTAAGTCAATATTTAAGATTTTAGAAAATATCACTCCTTCAATCCAAGAAGGTTTAGCAGAAAGAAATTCTGAAAAAGAGAACGGTAAGGAAGAAACTAAAACTTCTAAACCTGAGGTAAAAGCTGAGGTAAAAGCTGAGGTAAAAGCTGAGGTAAAACCTGAGGTAAAAGCTGAGGTAAAACCTGAGGTAAAAGCTGAGGTAAAAGCTGAAGTAAAAGCTGAGGTAAAAGCTGAGGTAAAAGCTGAAAGTAAATCGGAATAACAAAAATATATACTACAACAATTACTTAATTTTAAATCATGTCGAAAATAACTGCTTCAGAAGTAAACAACCTGAGAAAAACTACAGGTGCTGGAATGATGGATTGTAAAAAAGCATTAGTAGAATCTGATGGTAACTTTGAAAAAGCTATTGAAATTTTAAGAAAAAAAGGGCAAAAAGTTGCTGCTAAAAGAGCGGACAGAGATTCAGCAGAAGGCGCAGCTATCACTAAAACAAATGAGAGTAATACGGCAGGGGTTGCTATTGTTCTTGGGTGCGAAACAGATTTTGTTGGTAAAAATGAGGATTTTGTTAGTTTGGCAAATAAATTAGCTGATATAGCTCTTGAATGTAATACTAAAGAAGAACTATTAAAAGCTAAAATTGGTGAAGTAACTGTAGAAGAAAAGCTAATAGAACAAACAGGTGTTATTGGTGAAAAAATAGAGATTAAAGCATTTGAAAAAATAAACGCTGCTTTTGTAGGGTCTTACATTCATGCAGGAAATAAGATAGCTTCAGTTGTTGGATTATCTGCAAGTGTTGATGGTTCTGATGTTGCTGCAAAAGATGTATCCATGCAAGTTGCAGCAATGAACCCTATCGCATTAGATGAGAATGGTGTTGATTCAAATATAATTGAAAAAGAAATTGAAATTGCTAAAGATCAGTTAAGATCTGAAGGTAAGCCTGAGGCAATGTTAGACAATATCGCAAAGGGTAAATTAAAGAGGTTTTTTAAAGATAATACACTTGTAAACCAAGACTTTATAAAAGATAGTAAGCAAAGTGTAAAAAACTATGTCAGTTCTTATGACAAAGATTTACACGTAGTGGAATACAAAAGAGTAGCACTGGGTTAATTTCTTCTTTTAAATTTTTTATTACATAATTAAAAAATCTACATTATCTTTGCTTAACTTCAAAATTAAGCATGAAATACAAAAGAATATTACTTAAATTATCTGGTGAGGCTTTAATGGGCAGTAAAAATTTTGGAATTGATTCTGAAATACTACAAGTTTATGCTCAAGATATTAAGCAAATAGTAGACCTCGGGGTGCAAGTAGCAATTGTTATTGGCGGTGGAAACATTTTTAGAGGTTTCGATGGTGCTAATGAACATAAAATAGATCGCGTTCAAGGTGATCATATGGGAATGCTTGCAACCGTAATTAATGGTTTAGCACTTCAAAGTGCATTAGAAAATGTTGGAGCTCCAACTAGATTACAAACAGCAATTAAAATCAATGAAGTTGCTGAACCATTTATCAGAAGGAAAGCCATTAGGCATTTAGATAAGGGTAGAGTTGTTATTTTTGGTGGAGGAACCGGGAACCCATATTTCACAACAGATTCAGCCGCAGTTTTAAGAGCTATTGAGATCGAGTCTGATGTTATTTTGAAAGGAACAAGAGTGGATGGGATTTACGATGAAGATCCTGAAAAAAATGTTGATGCTATTAAATTTGATAATATATCCTTTGAAGAAGTATTAAAAAAAGGGTTAAAAGTGATGGATACTACTGCATTTACACTTAGTCAAGAAAACAAACTACCAATAATTGTATTTGACATGAACAAAAGAGGGAATTTGTTAAAATTAATTTCTGGAGAGAAAATTGGCACTACAGTTAACTTATAAATCATTTTAGATTAAATTAAATAAGATGGAAGAAGAATTAGAATTTATTTTTGAGTCAGCAAAAGAATCAATGTCAAATGCAATAAAACATTTGGATAAAAAATTATTGAATATTAGAGCAGGTAAAGCAAACCCATCAATGCTTGGAAGTGTTTTAGTTGAATATTATGGTTCTTTAACACCACTTACTCAAGTTGCAAATGTAAACACGCCGGACGGTAGAACGATAGTAGTACAACCATGGGAGAAAAGTTTACTTGCAGAAATAGAAAAAGCCATTATGAATGCAAATCTAGGTTTTAACCCTATGAATAATGGAGAAAACATAATTATAAACGTACCTGCATTAACTGAAGAAAGAAGAATTGATTTAGCAAGACAAGCTAAAAGTGAGGCAGAAGAAGCAAAAATAGTTGTTAGAAACTCAAGAAAAGAAGCTAATAACGAAATTAAAAAAGGAGAAGCATTTTCTGATGATCTAAAAAAAAATGCAGAGCAAGATATTCAAGACCTAACTAATAAGCATATTGATGATATTAATTCAATATTTGAAGTTAAAGAAAAAGAAATTATGACTTTATAATATATTAATTACTGTAAATAATATCACAGTAATTAATATCTTTATGAATTGGATATAATATAATCATATGGCTAGAGTATTTTTAGTGGGTTTTTGGGATTCTGTTTCGAACTTGATATTAAGGAATAGGCTCTTAATAATCACTTTATTAATTTTAGCTACTTCATTTTTTGTTAATAATTGGCAATATATTAAGTTTTCAAATACAGAGGCAAACTTACTACCAGACACGCACGAAGTCAACCTTCAGTATTTAGATTTTACTGATAAATTTGGTGAAGAAGGTAATTTAATTGTAATTGGGGTTAAAGATTCCCTGTTATTTACACTTAAAAATTTTAATGCATGGAATAAATTATCAAAGGTATTAAAAGATACAAACTTTGTTGAATCAGTTATAGCAATTGGTGATCTACAAAAACTTAAAAAAGATAAAAAAAGGCAACAATTTTACCTTGAACCTTTTATCCAAGATACGATCAAATCAGACCTTGAATTAATTTCATTAAAAAAAGAATTATTTGAAAAATATCCTTTTTATGATGAGTTTCTATTCAATACTAAATCAAAAGCAGTAAGAACTGCAATACATTTAAAAAAATCTATTGTAAATGAAGTTGGCAGAGAAGATTACATCAATACGGTTTTAATTCCTCAGGTTGAAGCTTTCGAAAGCAAATACGGATTGGATATTAAGATATCAGGAATGCCTTATGTAAGAACAAAAAATGCAGATAACATTAAAAGTGAAATTTCTACTTTTGTTATTTTAGCGTTAATAATTACATCAATAATTTTTTTCCTTTTCTTTAGATCTTTTAGAGCAACTTTTATTTCATTATTTGTGGTAATGATTGGGGTGGTTTGGACTGTCGGAATTCTTGGACTTTTTATTATTAACACTCCTGCTGGGGATTTTGAAATATCCGTTCTTACAGGTCTTATTCCCCCTTTAATAATAGTAATTGGGATCCCAAATTGTATTTTTCTAATAAACAAATATCAACACGAGGTTAACGAGCATGGTAATAAAGCTAAATCACTTCAGAGAGTTATTACTAAAATAGGTAATGCTACTTTGATGACTAATGTAACTACTGCTTCAGGATTTGCTACATTTATAATTACAGACAGTAAACTGCTGGAAGAGTTTGGAATTGTTGCTTCTCTAAGTATTTTAGCAATTTTCGTGTTATGTATTTTAATCATTCCAATAATTTATAGTTTTTTACCTATTCCAGAAGAAAAACATTTAGAACACTTAAATAAAAACTGGATTAATTCACTTGGTGATTGGATTGAGAATACTGTAAAGAAAAGTAAAATCAATATATACATAATTTCTATAATGTTACTTGTAACGAGTATTATTGGAATATATCAAATACGGATATCAGGAAGTATTATAGACGATATGCCACAAAAAGCAGATTGGTTTGATGATATAATGTTTTATGAAAAAGAATTTAATGGGATAATGCCGTTAGAAATTTTGATTGATACTAAACGTAAGAAAGGAGTCACAAAACTCTCTACCATTAAAAAAATGAGTCAAATAGAGGATGTTATTTTAGAAATCCCAGAATTATCAAAACCTATTTCAATGGTTAGTTTGGTTAAATATTCTAAACAAGCTTATTACAATGGTAATCCAAAATATTATCAAGTCCCAACTTCTCAAGAAAACAGCTTTATATTATCCTATGCAAAGAATTCAACTTCAGATTCAGATGTTGATTTAATCAAAAATTACGTCGATTCTACAGGGCAATACACTAGAATTACAACGTTTATGAAAGATATGGAGATTGAAAAAATGGAGGAAATTGAAGAAAAGTTGAATTATGAGATTTCTAAAATAATGCCTTCAGAAAACTATGAAGTATCAATAACAGGCAAAGCCTACTTGTTTCAAAAAGGAACTAAATATTTGGTTAAAAACTTAATTTTATCTCTTTCTTTAGCTATCTTTTTAATAGCTGGATTAATGGCATATATGTTCAGGTCAATAAAAATGATATTTATTTCATTAATTCCAAATATACTGCCATTAATAGTGACAGCTGGGTTAATGGGGTATTTAGGTGTTCCTATAAAACCATCAACGATATTAATATTCAGTATTGCCTTTGGGATAGCTGTAGATGACACTATTCATTTTTTAGCTAAATACAGGCAAGAATTAATCGCAAATAATTGGGAGGTTCATAAATCTGTTTATAACGCTCTTCGGGAAACTGGAGTTAGTATGTTTTACACCTCAATAGTCTTATTTTTTGGGTTTTCAGTGTTTACAGTTTCTGATTTTGGAGGAACAGTTGCACTTGGTGCGTTAGTTTCAGCTACGCTATTGTTTGCGATGTTAGCGAACCTCTTACTACTACCATCAATGTTGTTATCTCTTGAGGGCTCAATTGCAAATGAAAAAGTTTTAAAAGAACCTTCAATAAAAATTATTGAAGATGATAACCTAGTGAATTAAATATATTTTAATACTTTATCTTTGATAATATAACTTTAGAATCAAAATGAAAAATAACTCTGTAAAAGATCTATTACTAAATACAAAGACAAATTCAATCGTCACAGTTAATGGATGGGTGAGAACGTTTAGAGCTAATCGATTTATAGCACTAAATGATGGCTCTTCTATTAATAATATTCAATGTGTTATAGATTTTGAGAGTTTTGATGAGATGATTTTAAAGAAAATTAATACTGGGACTTCTTTAAAAATTACAGGTTCGCTTGTAGAAAGTCAAGGTAGTGGGCAAAAATTCGAAATTATAGTTTCTGATTTAGAAATATTAGGAGATTGTGATTCTGAGAAATTCCCTATTCAACCAAAAAAACACTCATTTGAGTTCTTACGCGAGAATGCACATTTAAGAACTAGAACTAGTACATTTAGTGCAGTCATGCGCTTAAGATCAAGCTTGTCTTTTGCTGTCCATAATTATTTCAATTCTAATGGGTTTTATTATGTCCACACTCCAATCATTACATCAAGTGATGCAGAAGGTGCGGGTGAACAATTTAGGGTAACTACACTTGATCCTAAAAACCCTCCATTAGATGACAAAAACGAAGTTGATTACTCTAAAGATTTTTTTGGAAAAGAAACAAGTTTAACCGTATCTGGGCAATTAGAGGCGGAAAGCTATGCAATGTCTTTGGGAAAAGTATATACTTTTGGACCAACATTTAGAGCAGAAAACTCTAACACATCTAGACATTTGTCAGAATTTTGGATGATTGAACCAGAAGTTGCTTTTATGGATTTAGATGGCAACATGGATTTAGCAGAAAATTTCTTAAAATATCTGTTAAATTATATAATTGAAAACAACACTAGTGATTTAGAATTTTTGGAAGAAAGATTAATTAATGAGGATAAGACAAAACCTCAGAATCTCAGAAATGAAATGTCCTTAATAGAGAAAATAAAATTTGTTATTAACAATGATTTTAAAAGAATAACGTACACCGAAGCGGTTGAAATACTTAAGGGTTGTAAACCAAATAAAAAGAAGAAATTTAAATATTTGATTGAAAATTGGGGTGCAGATTTACAAAGCGAGCATGAAAGATATTTAGTAGAAAAACATTTTAAGTGCCCGGTAATAATATATGATTACCCAGCTAACATTAAGGCTTTTTATATGAAGTTAAATGAGGACAAAAAAACTGTTAAAGCAATGGATATTCTATTCCCAGGGATTGGGGAAATAGTTGGTGGTTCACAAAGAGAAGAAAGGTTAGATGTTCTAAATAATAAAATGAAAGATATAGGGGTAAATCCTGAAGAGTTATGGTGGTACACAGATTTAAGAAAATTTGGTACAGCTAAGCATTCTGGATTTGGACTAGGGTTTGAAAGATTAATTATGTTTGTTACAGGAATGTCAAACATTAGAGATGTGATCCCTTTCCCAAGGACTCCCCAAAACGCTGAGTTTTAAAAATTAGCTAAATGCTTAAGCAATCACTAAAATTAAAGTTATCTCAAAAATTATCTCCTCAACAAATACAATTGATGAAGCTAATACAATTACCTGTATTAGATTTTGAACAAAAATTAAAACAAGAAATTGAAGAAAATCCAGCTTTAGAAATTGTTGAAACTGCTCCTTCAGACGATGAGTTTAATAAAGATGAAAATATTGATGTAGAAGAATATATCAACGATGATGAAATACCAGATTACAAATTAAAGTCCTATAACTCTTCAGAACATGAAGAGAATACGATACCTTATGCTTCTGGAATATCATTTAACCAGCTAATATTAAATCAACTACATACAGAAAGGTTAGATGAATTTGAAATGAGGATTGCTGAATTTTTAGTTGGATGCATAGATGAAGGAGGGTACATCCGTCAAAGTTTAGAAGATGTTATAGATGACCTAGCATTTACTCAAAATATTATAGTTGAATATGAAACAATAAATAATATTTTGAAAACTATTCAAAACCTTGACCCTGCAGGAATAGGTGCAAGAACACTTCAAGAATGCTTATCATTACAATTAAGAAGAAAACAATCTGATAACTTAGATACGATATTGGCATTAGAGCTAATTGATAATTCTTTTGATTTATTTACAAAAAGGCATTTTGAGAAACTGTTAGTAAAATACCATATTTCAGAAAAAGAGTTAAAAAGAGCAATTAAAGAAGTTGAAAAATTAAATCCAAAACCTGGGAACTCTCTGTCAAATAATAGTACAAAATTAATTGAACAAGTTATACCTGATTTTAAGATAGAGATCATAAATAACGAATTGTTATTAAGTTTAAATGGGAGAAACAAACCAGTGATGAATGTTTCAAGAGAATACACAGAAATGTTAAAGGGTTATAGTTTAGAGAAAAATAGAAAATCTCAAAAAGATGCAGTTCAGTTTATAAAACAAAAGTTAGATTCTGCAAAATGGTTCATAGAAGCAATAGAGCAAAGAGAGCAAACATTAATGCTAACAATGAGGGCAATCATGACGTATCAGCAAGACTATTTTTTATCAGGAGATGAAAAGAAGATAAGACCGATGATATTAAAAAATATTGCTAATGTGATCAATATGGATGTTTCTACTATTTCTAGAGTTGCTAATAGCAAATATGTAGACACTCCATATGGAACTAAATTGATTAAAGAGTTTTTTAGTGAGTCTATGACTAATAATGATGGTAAAGAAATATCTACAATCGAGATAAAAAAAATATTAGAAAAAATTATTTTTGATGAAGATAAACGCAAGCCTGAAACAGATGATTCTTTAGTTAAGCTTTTATTTAAAGAAGGGTATAAAATAGCAAGAAGAACGGTGTCTAAATATAGAGAACAATTAAATATTCCAGTAGCTAGGCTAAGAAAACAGCTTTAATAAAAATTAATTGCTGTTTAGAGAAACATCACCGATTCTAGTCGTATAATTAATCTTTAGAGCATTGACCTTTCTAAGTTCTTGCTTAACATCGCCTACGATACCCATAGAAGCATCCTTATCAACTTTTAAGGCTGTTGTAAGGAAAGGCCTAAGCTCTTCTCGTTTAGACTCTCTCTCAGAATATATAAATGCTGGAACATCACCAACTTCAGCAAACTTATCATTTAACTGTATTCTAGCTTCTTCTCCAAACTGGTCTTTAAAACCATCATTTGGCTTTCCTAGATAAATATACATAACAAGATCTTTCTTGTCTAGTTTTTCAACTTGATTAGCTGCAGGCAATTCATTCTTAATTTTTAATTCATTATCTCTCATAACGGTCGCAACCATAAAAAAGAATAATAGCATAAAAACTATATCAGGTAATGAAGCCGTGTTTACCGCAGGAAGCTCCCCTTTTTTTTTGTTATTGAACTTAGACATAATAATAATATTTATTGAACCTCAGATAATTTTTGAGGATATTCTAGTTTAATTTGGGTTATATTTTCTTTTAATTTAGCCTTACTTCCTGGCCAATTAACATCTTTATAGTTTTTCTGCATCTCAGTGTATGAGGTTCCAAATAATTCTTCACCTCTTCTATTCCTAAGGAATGTGTAAGCAGCAACTAATTCGTTTTGAACAGAAATATAAGTAGCATAAGTTGTTTCTCTTTCATTCTTTAATGAAATAATTGCCTTATCAGGATTGTCAGATGACTTTGGGTTTGCAGCACCTTTACAGTAGTTGCATTTGTCCTCTCCTGAACCTCCGCCATTATCTAAAAACTTAATGGCAGCTTCTCTTAATTCTTCGAGTTCCATTACTTCATCTTCAACTAAAAGCTGATTTTTACCATTTAATATAACTGTGAAAATATTTTTCTGTTTTATTATAACATCCTCTTCAGATTCTTCTATTGGAGGTAGTTTTCTACTAATACCAGAATCAGTTTCTATAGTTGTTGTTACTAAGAAAAATATTAATAATAAAAATGCAATATCAGCCATTGATCCTGCATTGACTTCAGGGGAAGATCTTTTAGCCATAATTTATTTTTTCATATTTTTTATTCCGAAAAAAACCATAATACATGAAGCCGCTAGTATTAATGCATAAAACATAAATAAACCAGCGCTAATTAATTTTGAACCAGATTCTGAAAGAATATTTCCATCTCGCAATGGAGTTTCTTCACCAGAAGACAAAACAAAATAGCAGATTAAGGCAGTTGCAATAAATATACCAACCACTTTCGAAGTACTTACCAATAAATCCTTATTGGAAGTGATATTTTTTAATGTAAAAAATAAAACAAAAGAAATAATTAATGTTAGAATTGTATAAGCTATATACAATAGAGTTCCTATTTGACCATTATTTCCATTAATAATCAAACCAACCAATAGTATACCTATTATAGATAGGATACCAGCTGTGTAGTATGTTCCTTTATATAAATTCATAATTATTTTTTATTTTTAACTAATAAATCCATAAGAGATATAGAAGCGTTTTCCATATCATTTACAATACTATCAATTTTTGATATAATGTAATTATAAAAAACTTGTAAAATAATAGCAACAACAAGGCCAAAGACTGTAGTAAGAAGTGCTACTTTAATACCACCGGCTACTAATGACGGTTGCATATCTCCAGCAGCTTCAATTTTATCAAAAGCCTGAATCATCCCAATAACAGTACCCATAAATCCAAGCATAGGTGCTAATGCAATAAATAAAGATATCCAAGATACATTCTTTTCTAATTGTCCCATTTGGACTCCGCCGTAAGCGACAATAGCTTTCTCAGCAGATTCTAAATCTTCATCTGCTCTATCTAACCCTTGGTAAAAGATTGAAGCAACTGGGCCAGGAGTATTTCTACAAATTTCTTTCGCTGCATCTAAGCCTCCAGATTTTAATGCATCCTCTACATCATTAGTCAATTTGTCTGAGTTTGATGTAGCTAAATTTAAATATATAATTCTTTCTATAGCTATTGCTAATCCTAATATTAAACAAAGAAGAACAATCCCCATAAAACCAGGGCCTCCTTCGATAAATCTCTTTTTTAGTTCTTGATGAAAGTTTGCGCTAGCAACCTCATCAACAACTGGAGTCTCTTCAACAGCCTCTACTACTGGAGTAGCCTCAACTACACTAGAGTCAGCAACTGCTTCAGTAATTTCTTGAGTTTCATCTTGTAACAGAGAAGTTTTTGCATTTAAGCTAGTTATCATTAACATTGATAAAACTGTAAGGATAGATAATAATCTTTTCATTTTATTTTTTCTTTTAATTTATTTAAGGGTTTAAAGATATAAAAAAAATGCAATTTTAAATAATAAATATTTTATGCAGAGAGGAAGGGATTCGAACCCTCGATACACTTTTGGTGTATACACACTTTCCAGGCGTGCGCCTTCGACCACTCGGCCACCTCTCTAAAATCAAAATTACATTCTCACAAATAAACTGAAAAAAAAACTAATCTTAAAACAAATTATAAGTTATTTTAAGATATCTCTCCGCTTATGCTAAGTTCAAACAAATTCTTAAAATCATTTAAGTTAGTATTTTTAGTTAGTAAAAACATAGATTTACAAATTGCAGATTCAATAGTAATGTCTTTTCCAGATATTAACCCTAAATCAACTAGTCTAATCGAAGATTCATATTGCCCCATTTTAACACTTCCTTTAGGACATTGTGAAACATTAATTACATATTTACCACGTTCAATACAAGATTTAATTTCTTTTAGAAACCATTCTGAGTTTAATACATTTCCAGAGCCGTAAGTTTCAATAATCACTACTTTGGAATAATCATCTGATAAAATATGTTTAACTATTTTTTTAGATATTCCTGGGAAAATTCTCAACAAAGAAACTCTATCATCAAGGGTATCATAAAAAACAGTGTTATTATTTACTGGTTTAAAGACATTGTTATAATTAATCTTTAAATCAACCCCAGACTGTGCAATTTCAGGATAATTAAAACTCGCATATGCCTTAAACTGATCAGAATTTACTTTTGTAGTTCGATTACCTCGATATAACTTATTATTGAAGTACAAACAAACTTCTTTAATTACATTTTCTTGATTATTTGATAATAAAGCACTATCAAAATCATGTACTGATCTTGCTAATTGGATTGAAGTTATTAAATGCTCTTTTGCATCAGTTCTTAAGTCGCCTAATGGTAATTGAGATCCTGTCAGAATAATTGGCTTTGATAAATTTTGAATTAAAAAACTTAACGCTGAGGCTGTATAGCTCATAGTGTCAGTTCCATGTAATATCACAAACCCATCAAAAGAGTTATAATTAGTTTTTATTATTTCAACTAGTTCAATCCAATTATTGATGCAAATATTTGAAGAGTCGATAGGGTTTTTAATAGATATGGTATCAATATGACAGTTTAAAAGTTTAATTTCCTTAACGTTATCTAAAATATTTTCAAAATTAAAAGGTTTCAAATAAGGTTGATTAGCTTCTTTAATCATACCAATTGTACCCCCGGTATATATTAATAATATTTTTGATTTTGTCATGCTTTGATTTTAAATAATTCAATTGCATTATTTGTGGTAACTTCTATTATTTTCTCTTCAGAAATATCATAAACTTCACTTAGCTTTTTAATAATTATTGATAAATAAGAACTCTCATTTCTTTTGCCTCTAAATGGAGTTGGTGCTAAATATGGAGAGTCTGTCTCAAGAACTAAGTTATCTAATGAAATGTTTTTTAAAAATTTATCGATGTTTCCATTTTTAAAAGTAACAACTCCTCCAATACCTAATTTCATATTAAAAGAAATTGCTTTCAGAGCCTGTTCATAACTACCACTAAAGCAGTGAAATATTCCCCTAAGTTTTTCTGATTTTTCATTTTCTAATACTTCGAAAATTTCATCAAAAGCATTTCTACAATGAATTACTATAGGAAGGTTTAACCTTTTAGCTAATTTTATTTGAAATGCAAATGCTTTTTTTTGAATATCTAATGTTGATTTATCCCAATATAAGTCAATCCCAATTTCTCCAATTGCCACAATAAGTTGATTTTCCAAAACTTTTTCAACATGGTTTAATTCATCTAAATAGTTGCCCTTAACACTACAAGGGTGAAGGCCAGCCATCAAGTGCATAATTTCTGGGTATGCAGTTTTTAGTGCAATCATAGACTCCGTGTGGGACGAGTCTATAGCAGGAAGAAAAAAATTATTTATTTTTAAATCTAATGCACGTTCAATAACCGCGTCAATATCGCCAGCAAATTCTTTTAAATATAAATGAGTGTGAGTGTCCGTAATCATCATTTAGTAAAGATATATATACTTACTAAATAATGTGCAAGTATTTTTACAAGTAGCAAAGCCTCCAGTTATTTATTTTTGATTTATATATCATATATCTTTTACAGAGAGGGGGTAAAAATAAATTAAAGTTCTAAAGAAGCTTTAATTTTATCATTCATTAGAAACTCAACAGGGCTCTCCAATGCTTCCTTGATAGCTACTAAGAAGCCTACACTTTCTCTTCCGTCAATAATTCTATGATCATAAGAAAGTGCTAAATACATTATTGGACGAATTTCAACTTTACCGTTAATTGCAACAGGTCTTTCGATGATATTATGCATTCCTAAAATGCCACTTTGAGGAGGGTTAAGAATTGGGGTCGAAAGCATGCTTCCAAAAACTCCACCATTTGAAATTGTAAAAGTTCCTCCAGTCATTTCATCAACTGTTATTTTAGAATCTCTCGCTCTAATAGCTAATCTCTTAACCTCAGATTCAACTTCCTTGAAGGACATTTTTTCTGCGTGTCTTATAACTGGAACCATCAATCCTTTGGGGCCAGAAACAGCGATACTTATATCACAATAGTCGTAAGTTATCATTTCTTTACCATCAATCATTGAGTTAACAGCTGGAAATAGCTTTAAGGCTCTCACAACCGCTAAAGTAAAAAATGACATAAAACCTAAGCCAACTGCGTGCTTACTTTTAAATTCTTCTTTATATTTTGATCTTAAATCAAATATTGCAGACATGTCAACTTCATTAAATGTAGTTAGCATAGCTGTTTCGTTTTTTACTGTAACTAATCTTTCGGCAACTTTTCTTCTAAGCATTGAGAGTTTAGTCCTGCTTTCACTTCTGTCATTCTTATTAGATGGAGATCCCATTGACGGCTTAGAGTTTACAGCGTCTTCTTTAGTGACCCTTCCATCTTTACCGGTACCAGTAATATCAGAAATTTCTAAATTATTTTCAGTAATTATTTTTCTAGCTGAAGGACTCGCAATATGTGATTTAGTATTTGATTGTGGTATAGAGGTTTCTTTTTTTACTTCTTTAGCGGTATTTTCAATAACTGTTTTAGGTTTACTATCATTTACTGCACTTGTGTCAATTAAACAAACTACTTGACCTACTTCAACCGCATCACCTTCATCAGCTTTTAAAGTTATCAATCCACTTTCTTCCGCTGGTAGTTCTAATGTAGCTTTGTCACTATCAACCTCAGCTATTACTTGATCTTTTTCAACATAATCTCCATCTGAAACTAGCCAAGTAGCAATCTCTACTTCTGTGATAGATTCTCCAGGAGATGGAACTTTCATTTCTAAAATCATAATATCTTGTCTTTTATATAGAACTATTTGCAGTAACTACAATTAAAATATACCCAATAATAATTAAACCTATAATGTAATACCTATTTTTTAAACACTTTTTTAACATATACACTTACTTTATTTACCTAATTCAAAACCTTAATTTGTTCAATTTCTAAATCAAACTTATATAAAAACTTTTTACCTAATTTATTAACTCTATTATATCTAAATATAAACATACAATTCCAAACAATTTCTTCTATATAATAAAACTGACGATATAAATTCACATTTTTATATATATAAATATCTTAATTATTTTTTACTCTTTTGATTATTTTTTTCTTTATCAAAGACATAGTCGATTACTTCTTGATGTCTTCTTTTAAATCTAACAGTACTCCCTGCAGCTGTAGTTCCGTAAGTTCTTCTAGATGCGACTCTGAAATTCCTTGCGTCATCTAAATTCATTAGAATATGCGTATATGCACCCATATTTCTAGGTTCTTCTTGAGCCCAAACAAAATCATCCGCTAAAGAGTATTTTGAAATAATTGACCTGATTAAATTTACCGGTAATGGGAAAAGTTGTTCAACTCTAACAAGCGCAACATCATCTCTTCCTAACCTCTCTTTTTGATCTAATAAATCATAATAAAATTTTCCTGTCACAAAAACTACCGTATTGATTTTTTTTAAATCTACAACAGTATCATCATCAATTAAAGGCTTAAAACTTCCTTTAGTAAACTCATCCACAGTTGACAGAACTTTTGGATGTCTTAACAAACTTTTAGGAGTGAAAATTACTAATGGTTTTCTGAAAGTTGCTTTCATTTGCCTTCTTAAAATATGAAACATATTTGCAGGCGTAGAACAATTTGCGATATAAACATTATCCTTTGCGCATAGCTGCAGGTACCTTTCCATTCTAGCTGAAGAGTGTTCTGCCCCCTGCCCTTCGTACCCATGAGGTAATAACATAACTAAACTATTCTGAGTTTTCCACTTATCTTCTGCTGAAAATAAATACTGATCAATTATAATTTGAGCTCCATTACTGAAATCTCCAAATTGAGCTTCCCAAATTGTTAATGTATTAGGGCTTGCCATAGAATATCCATAATCAAAACCTAATACAGCATATTCGGATAATAATGAATTATAAATACTAAAAACTCCTTGGTCATCACTTATGTTATTATGAAGTACTATCTCTTCCTCGCTATCTTCTACCTTAACCACTCCATGTCTGTGAGAAAAAGTCCCTCTTTCAACATCTTGACCTGATATTCTAACATTAAATCCTTCCTCAAGCAAAGATCCATAAGCTAGATGTTCTGCCATTGACCAGTCTAGCTTGTCTTGTTCAAACATAACTGATCTACTATTTATTAATTTTTTTATTTTATTAATAAACTTTTTTTCTTTAGGAAGTTTTGAAAGCACATTAACAATCTTTTCCATTTTTAATCTTGGATAAGTTGTGTCAATTACTTCCATCATCTTATTTTGATTAGCTTTCTCAAAATTCACCCACTCAGAACTCATGAATTCGGTTACGACTGTTTGATTGTCTTTTTTTGAGTCTTCTAAATAGTCGTTTAAATTAGCTTTATAATCGTGTTCAAGGGTTTTGGTATAATTTGAATCTATAATCCCTTCACTTATAAGTTTGTTAGTGTATATTTCTTTAGGATTTAGATGTTTTGATATGGCTTTATATAATTTTGGTTGAGTAAATCTAGGCTCATCCCCTTCATTGTGACCATATTTTCTATAGCCGAGCAAATCAATAAAAACATCTTTTTTAAATTTCATTCTAAAGTCTAAAGCAAATGATACGGCATGGACTACAGCTTCAACATCATCAGAATTCACATGCATAACTGGTGATAAAGTGACTTTGGCAACATCTGTACAATAAGTACTTGACCTCCCATCTAGATAGTTTGTAGTAAAACCTATTTGATTATTTACTACAATATGTATAGTGCCATCGGTTTTATAACCTTCTAGATTAGCCATTTGAACTAGTTCATAAGCAATACCTTGTCCAGAAATTGCAGCATCCCCATGGACTATTATTGGTAGTACTTTCTCGAAATTATTAATATGATAATTATCTTGCTTTGCCCTAACAATACCTTCTACTATAGAGCCCACAGTTTCTAAGTGAGATGGATTAGGTGCTATATTAATATTTACCTTTTTTCCTGAATCAGTTTCTCTATGACTTGTCCAACCTAAGTGATATTTTACATCGCCATCAAACACTTCTTCTTCATAATCTTTACCTTCAAATTCACTAAATATTGCTTTGGGTGATTTACCAAATATATTTGTAAGAGTATTAAGTCTACCTCTATGTGACATACCCATTACAAACTCTTCAACCCCTAAGTTTGCTGCACTTTCAAGTAGTGTATCTAAAGCAGGAATTAAAGATTCTCCCCCCTCAAGTGAAAATCTTTTTTGACCAACATATTTGGTGTGTAAAAAATTTTCAAATGAAACAGCTTGAACTAATTTTTTTAATATGTGTTTTTTTTGATCTACGCTAAAAACTGGATGGTTGTCATTTTTATTTAACCAGCCTTGAATCCATTTCTTTTTTTCTGGGTTTCTAATATACATGTATTCTACACCAGTAGCATCACAGTAAATAGCTTCTAAGTGTTGAATAATTATTTTTAAAGGCTGTGGGCCTAAACCTAAAATATCACCAGCATTAAAAGTGTTATTCAAATCACTTTCATTTAAATCAAAATTTTCAATATCAAGATTAGGCAGGTAATTTCTTCGGTCTCTAACAGGGTTAGTTTTAGTAAATAAATGACCACTACCTCGGTACGCATCAATTAAATTGATAACGTTAAATTCTTTTTTTACATGTTGAGGTATTTGATTTGTTACTCCATCAACTATTTCTTCAATAAAGTTATTGTTACTTCCAAAATCATAGCCTTGAAAAAAAGCTCTCCAACTTGGCTCTAAGGAATCTGGATTTTCCAGATATTGATCATATAAATCAGCAAAATAACCGGAGTGTGCAGCATTTAAAAAAGAAAAATTATCCATATTTTTTTTGAAGTATTTTCTTAGCAACAAAGTTAATCAAAAAAATAAATATTTACTAAATAAGCTACTCAAAATTAAGAAATAGATTTTATATTTTTCTATCCATTAATGAATTTCCAAATTCTTGTAATAATTTCTTTTTTTCTTTTGAAATGTCTAAAGAATCTAGAATTTGAAAAGCAGAATTTGTATACTTTTTTATTTCATTAATAGTAAAATCAACTGAACCACTCTCTTTAAATAAAAGTTTTGATTGATCTATTTTGACTTGAGAATTATTATCATTAGAATATAATCTCAGTAATTGATTCTTTTTTTCTTCAGGTAAAAATTCTATTGCTTTTAAATAAAGGTAAGTCTTCTTGTTTTCTAGAATATCACCACCTATTTTTTTTCCAAATTTTGATTCATCTCCGAAAGCATCCAAGTAGTCATCTTGAAGTTGAAATGCAATGCCTAAGTATTTACCAAAATCATATATTTTATTTTGATCCTGCTTATTTGCTTGAGCAATTATAGCTCCCATTTTCATAGAGGCACCTAAAAGAACAGCTGTTTTGTACGTAATCATTTTTAAATAATCCTCTACCTTAACATCATCCCTTGTTTCAAAATCTACATCATATTGCTGTCCTTCACAAACTTCGATTGCCGTCTTGCTAAAAAGCTTAGCTAAATCCACAAAAACTTTGCCCTCATAGTTTTCAAAAAGCTGATAAGCTTGAATCAGCATTACATCTCCAGATAATATACCTGTACTAATATTCCATTTTTTATGCACAGTTTGATTACCTCTTCTCAAGTCTGCTGAATCCATAATATCATCATGGACTAGGGAGAAATTATGAAAAACTTCAACAGCTAACGCAGCGTCTAAACCAGGCTTGTAGTTATCACAAAAAATATCAGCCGCCATTAAAGTTAGAATAGGGCGAAGTCTTTTCCCTTTTAGAGTTAAAATATAGGATACTGGGTCGTATAGATTTAAAGGCTCCTTATCTCTTGGGAATCTTTTTAGATAATCTACAAAAACTTCTCGATATTGACTAACTGTAAGCATCATGCAAAAATAATGTATTTAATTACATGAGTAAATTATATTATCAAAAAACCTAAAAAACTTTTGTAGTATATAAAGTTTCCTTATATATTTGCACCCCAACTTAGATAAATATGAAAAAAGGATTCGTATTAATAGTTTTTTACTTTGTAGGATTAGTAAATGTATATAGTCAACTACATGAAATTCAAATAGAAATAGAAAACATTAAAAATAGCGGAACAGCTTATATCGCTATCTACAATGGTTCAAAATCATTTGAAAAAGATAATGGAAAAAAAAGTGCAGATAAACAAATGTACATAAAAAGTATAGTTGAAAAAGTTAATACTGAAAGGTTCATAAAAAGAATAGAAATAGAAGAAGGGGTATATGCTATAAGTTTATTTATAGATTCTAACGGAAATAAAAAACTAGATAAAAATTTAATTGGAATTCCGACCGAACAATATGGGTTTTCAAATAATGCAGTTGGATTCCTAGGGAAACCAACATTTAAAAATGCATCTTTTAAATTAATAAAAGACTCCAAACAAATAATTATATTAAAATGAAGGATAAAATAATTAATAAAGCAACAGATCTTTTTTTAAGTCTTGGTTTCAAAAGCGTAACCATGGATGATATTGCCAATGACTTAGGTATTTCGAAGAAAACTATCTACACTTATTTCGAAAACAAAACATGTTTAGTTGAAGAGATAACTACACGTCTATTTAAAAAAATTACAGATGGTTTAAATGAAATTAAAATAAAGTCATTAGATCCAATTACTGAACTTCATGATATAAAAATATTTTTAATGAATTCTCTAAAAGGGGAAAAAACATCACCTTATTATCAGTTGCAAAAATATTATCCATCAATTCATAAAGAGCTTAAAAAAAAGAAATTTGAATTTATATTGGAATCCACTAAAAAAAGTTTAGAAAAGGGAGTTGAACTTGGAATATATAGAAAAAAAATAAATGTAGAATTTATTTCAAGGTTATATTTTAATGGAATTATAGGTATAAGAGATCTTCAAATATTTCCCACAGAAACATTTAAGCCAGTTATTTTAATGGAAAACTATTCAGAATATCATCTTCGAGCTATTGTTACCAGACTAGGGTTAAAAAAATTAGAGAAATTTTTATCAAATCAAACAAAAGTATAATATGAAAAATATCCTGTTCTTTTTTATAATTGTGTATAATTTCGGCTATTCTCAGACTGATAAAATGAATTTAAGTTTAGAGGAAGCAATTAATTATGCGCAAATTAATAATGCAACTTTAAAATCTGCCGACCTTCAAATCAAAGCAGCGGAGGCAATTAAATGGGAAACAATTTCCGTTGGATTGCCAAAAATAAATGCTAGTATAAATTACAGTAATTGGATAAAACAACAAGTATCATTAATACCTGCTGCTGCATTTGATAACACACAAAACATTGTAGATGTTGTTAATAATTATTTTAATGTGAATCAAAATAATAACAACATTAATCAGGCAGAGGGTTTAATTCCACTAAAGTTTGGCACAAAACAGTCAGTTGAAGGAAGCGTCAGCTTAACACAATTAGTGTTTGATGGTTCTTATTTTGTAGGATTAAAATCCGTACAGATTTATGTTGATATTGAAGAAGGAATAAGGAATAAAACATCTATTGAGTTGCGAAAAAGCACCATTGAATCTTACAGTAACGTATTATTAGCTAAAGAGAGTGTTCGTATTATAAATGAAAACATAAAAATAGTAAAGAAAACACTAAATGAAGTAATAAAAATATACGAAAATGGCCTTACTGAAGAAGAAAACATAGAGCAGTTACAAATTACATTATCAAGCTTACAAAGCAATTTAAAAAATGGGGTTTTACAACATAAATTGGCTTCGCAGCTATTAAACCTTATTCTAGGATTAGAAATTAATCAAAAAGTAACCTTAACTGAAAATTTTGATGATTTAATAAACAAAAATATAGATCTATCAGTAGTTTCAAAAAATAGTAATATTAAAAAATCTGCAGATTATATTATTAAACAAAATGACAAAACATCTAAAGAATTACTAGTTTTTTATGAAAAGACAAAGCTATTACCAACATTAAAAGCTTTTATAAATGCAGGTTATTCAGGATATTCAGATGAATTTAATTTTACTGATAAATCTCAAAAATGGTACGGTTCAACAATTTTTGGACTTAAAATGGATATTCCTATTTTAAGCTCAGGAGAGCAGTTATCTAAAATAACAAGGGCAAAAATCAACTTAGAAAAAGCAATTTTACAATTAGACGAATTTGAAAAAAAATTAAGTATTGAAGTTAATCTCGCTAAAGGGAATTATCAATTTGCAATAGAAGACTATTACAATAAAAAGAGAAATCTTGAATTGGCTGAAAGAATTGAGAAAAAAAATCAAATTAAGTTTACAGAAGGAATAGCTTCTAGTTTTGATTTAAGAGATGCTCAAACTCAACTTTACAAATCACAACAAAGCTATTTATTATCTATGTTGAATATAATAAATTCAAAGGCTAAATTAGAATCATTAACATCTGAAAACAATCAAAATTAATTTAATTATGAAAAAAATATTTATAATAATCAGTTCTTTAATTTTCTCTTGTCAAAGTGAAAACAAATCTATTGAAGAAGTAATTAAATCTAATGATATTGATTTAATCAAACTAAAAAGAGAGGAAATCACGAAAAAGCAACAAATTCTTTATAAAGAAATCAATTTAATTGACGTAAAACTTGATGAGTTAGAAAATAATTCAAAGTACCCTATTGTTTCAACTGTTAGTATAATAGGTGAAACCTTTAAGCATTACGTGGAGTTACAAGGGGACGTAAAGTCTGATAAAATCATTTCTATATATCCTGAGTTTTCAGGAATTATAAATAAAATTTATGTAAAAAGTGGTCAAAATGTTAAAGAAGGGCAGGTTTTAGCTACAATAGATGATGGTGGTTTAAAGCAACAGCTGTCGCAACTTGAAATCACATATAATTTGGCCAAGACTACATATGAAAGACAAGAGAGGTTGTGGAATCAGAAAATTGGAAGTGAGATTCAATATTTAGAATCTAAATCAATGTTTGAAGCTCAAAATAAGGCTATTGAGCAATTGAATAAGCAATTAGACAAAACAATAATTAAAGCTCCTTTTCAGGGAGTAATAGATAACGTAATTGCTAAGGAGGGAGAGGTTGTGTATCCTGCACGATCAAATTTAATGTTATTAGTAAATATGGATGAGATGTTTATAGAGTCTAATGTCCCAGAGAATTATATTAATTCAATTACGGTAGGGAAAGACATTACAATAGAAGCTCCGATGCTTAACATTACATTAAAATCTAAAATTAGATTAGTAGCTAACTTTATAAATCCCTTGAATAGAACTTATAGAATTGAAGCTGACATTCCAGAAAATAATTATAAAATAAAACCTAATCTAAACGTAAAAATAAAGGTAAATGATTACACGAATGAAGAAGCTGTTTTAATAAAGTTGAACTACATTAATATTGACGGAAATAATGATGAATACGTTTATAAAATAATAAAAAAAGAAGGAAAAACTTATGCTTCAAAAACTGTAATTCAGACTGGTAAAAATAATGGAAACTATGTTGAAGTCATAAAGGGGCTAAGTATTAATGATGAGGTCGTAAGTGAAGGGGCAAGAAAATTAACTAATAATAGTGTTGTAAAGATAATTAATAACTAAATCTAAGAAATTGAAAAATAATCTAGAAAAAGAATTTAAACCATCTTCATGGGCTATTAATAATAGTGTAACTATTTATGTTTTAATGGCTCTAATACTATTCTTAGGAGTTAGTTCTTATTTTAATATGCCAAGGGAGGATTATCCTGAAATAAAAGAAAATATAGTTTTTGTAAGCTCAATTTATCCAGGCAATACATCAGAAGATGTAGAAAAATTAATCACCGAGCCGTTAGAAGACAAATTGAAATCTCTTAATAATATTGAAAAAATTAGCTCTTCCTCGCAAGAGAATTTTTCAATTATAATTATAGAGTTTAATGATGAAATAAGTTTTTTAGAAGCAAAGCTTAAGGTAAAGGATGAGATTGAGGCGGCTACAGCTACTGAAGATTGGCCAATGTTTAATAATGTAAAAGTAGACCCAAGTGTTTTTAATTTAACTTTTACAGAAGAAATGCCAATCTTAAATGTTAATATATCTGGTGATTACACTACGGATAAACTAAAGCAATATTCTGAAATACTACAAAAAGAAATAGAGGGGCTAAGTGAAATTAAAAAGGTAGATATTAGAGGGGCTTTAGACAAAGAGGTGGAGGTTGCTGTAGATATTTACAAGATGATGGCGGCAAAAGTCAGCTTCTATGATGTTATAGGTTCAATACAAAATGGTAACATATCTATCTCTGCTGGAAATCTAAGAGAAAGTGGGCAAAGGAAAACACTAAGAATAATTGGAGAGATTAGCTCTCCAGTAGATTTAGAAAACTTTGTCGTAAAATCTGAATTTAATAGCCCTGTTTTATTGAAAGATATAGCTACTGTAAGTTTTAAAGAAAAAGAGACTACTACGTTCGCAAGAGAAGATGGAGAAGCTGTTGTAATGTTAGACGTTAAAAAAAGGTCTGGACAAAACATGATTGAAGCTGCTGCTAAAACACGTAATATCGTTGATATAATTATAAAAGATGTATTTCCTAAAAATTTAAAAATTAGCATAACTAATGATCAGTCAGAATTGACAGAAAATCAAGTAATTGATTTAGTAAATAGTATAATTTTTGGAATAATATTAGTGGTAACTGTTCTTCTGTTTTTTCTAGGTTTTAAAAATGCGTTATTTGTTGGATTTGCTATACCCATGTCAATGTTTATGTCATTATTTATATTAGACACACTAGGGTTTACATTAAATACAATGATACTGTTTGGTCTGATTATGGGACTAGGAATGCTAGTAGATAACGGAATAGTAGTAGTTGAAAATGTTTATAGGCTAATGGAGAAGGAAGGGCTAAATAGAATTGAAGCTACAAAAAAAGGAATATCAGAAATTGCATTTCCAATAATAATATCTACAGCTACAACAATAGCTGCATTTATACCTTTAGGATTATGGCCAGGAAGAATTGGAAAGTTTATGGTCTTTTTTCCAATAACACTATCGGTAGTATTAGGATCATCATTATTTGTAGCAATCTTTTTTAATTCTGTGTTAGTTTCAAAAATGATGAAGATTGAAGACTCAAATATGCCTTTGAAAAGAATTATCAAGATTACTAGTGTATTATCAATTTTTGGGGTCTCTTTTTTAAGTTACGGACTCTATGATTGGGATTCTGGAGCAACCTACAGGTTCGTTGGTGCTATACAAATATTTATAGCAATAAATTTTTGGATATACAGATTATTTTTAAGAAAAGCAGCAAATAATTTTCAACAGAAATTATTGCCAAAAATTGACGCTATATATGAAAAAGTATTAAAAAAAATACTAAGAGGTAAACGAACGTATTTGATTATTTTATCCACTACTCTATTATTAGTACTAGCTTTTATAGGGTTCGGAAAATCAATTGAATCGCAGAGAACAAGTATAGAGTTTTTTCCATCTGAAGACCCTAGGCAAATTATGATTTATATTGAATATCCAGAGGGTACTGATATTGATAAAACAAATGTAATAGCAAAAAAAATTGAAAAGGAAGTTTACAAAATAATAGATTCCGACAAATATAATGATGATTTAGGATATAATTTCATGGTAGAAAGTACTGTTTCTCAAGTGGGAGAAGGTTCAGAAAATCCTGAAACTGAACTTGGAATGGCATCAGAAATGCCCAATAGAGCTAAAATCACATTAACTTTAAGAGATTTTAAGTATAGAAATGGAGTTAGCTCAAGGATGCTTAGAAAAGAAATACAAGACGCCCTTAAAGACAAATATCCAGGGGTGTCGATAGCTGTAGAAAAAAACCAATCCGGCCCTCCAGTTGGGTATCCAATTAATATAGAATTAACTGGTGATGATTATTCTTTACTTATCGAAAAAGCAGAAGAAATTACTGAGTTTATTAATAAAAGAAATATTTTAGGAATTGAAGAGTTGAAAATTGATGTAAACAAATCAAGAGCTATTAATTTAATTAATGTAGATCGAATTAAAGCTGGTGAGCTAGGGATAAGTACTGGTCAAATAGGACAACAATTGCGTACGGCATTGTTTGGATCTAAAGTGGGTGTTTACAAATATGATGGGGAGGATTATGATATAAATATTAGATTTAACAATAGAGATAGATATTCAGAAACATCTCTATATGATCAAAACTTGACATTTAAAGATCCTTCTGATGGAAAAACTAAAGAGGTGCCAATTTCTTCGATTACAAGTAAATCGTTAACCACAACTTTTAGTGAAATAAAACATAAAAATTTCAAAAGAATCGTCACAATCTATTCAGGATTATCTTCTGGGTATACGGATGCTGGAGCAATTGTTTCTCAAATTGAAAATGAAATGTCAAATTTTCAAAAAGGGCTAAGTAATGTAAATATAGATTACACAGGCCAAATTGAAGAACAAAATAAAAATGGAAAATTCTTATTATCTGCTTTTTTCACAGGCCTTGGTCTAATATTTTTATTACTTATCTATCAGTTTAATTCAATAAGCAAGCCAACAATTATTATGATTGCTATTTTTTTAAGTTTGATTGGTGTTTTTGGTCACCTTGTTTTAAGTGGCAATCCTTTTGTTATAATGATGACTATGATGGGGATCATTGCTCTTTCAGGGATAGTTGTAAATAATGGAGTTGTCCTACTAGATTATTCTGAAATTCTGTTGGCAAGAAAAAAAGCAAATCCAAAGAACACTAAGAGTGATATAGAATTAAAATTCGAATCTATAGTCGAGTCTTGTAAATCAAGACTAAGACCAGTATTATTAACAGCAATCACTACAATTTTAGGTTTAATACCACTAGCAATTGGGTTTAATATTAACTTTTACACATTGTTTAGTGATTTCAATCCAAACATTTACATGGGTGGAGATAATTTTGTTTTCTGGGGTCCTCTAGCTAAAACTGTTATTGCAGGTTTAGTCGTTGCTACTTTTTTAACTCTATTTGTTGTCCCATCATTATTTTTAATGATTGAGAAATTTAAATTGTGGATAAGAATAAAATATAAGTAATATCTTATTAAATTTGTAATTATAACAATAAGGCTATGTATAGAACTCACAATTGTGGAGAATTAAGAATCACAGATTTAGGAAAACAAGTAACTCTATCTGGTTGGGTACAAAAATCTCGAGATAAAGGGTTTATGGTTTGGGTGGATCTTAGAGATCGCTATGGAATATCTCAATTAATATTTGACGAAGAAAGAACAACAAAAGAGATTTTACAAAATGCTAAGGCTCTAGGAAGAGAATTCGTAATTCAAGTGACTGGCGAGGTAATTGAAAGGAGTTCTAAAAATTCAAATATTGTAACTGGTGAAATAGAAATTTTAGTGTCTGATTTAAAGATACTTAATAAGTCTAAAGTACCACCTTTCACTATTGAAGACAATACTGATGGAGGCGAAGAGTTAAGAATGCAGTATAGATATCTTGATATAAGAAGAAATACAATAAAAAATAAATTAATTTTAAGACATAAAGTAACACAAGAGGTTAGAAGTTATTTGTCATCTAGTGATTTTATTGAAGTAGAAACACCATATTTAATTAAATCAACCCCTGAGGGAGCGAGAGATTTCGTTGTTCCATCTAGAATGAATGGAGGTGAATTTTATGCTTTACCTCAATCTCCTCAGACTTTTAAACAGTTGTTAATGGTTGGTGGATTAGATAAGTATTTTCAGATTGTGAAATGTTTTAGGGATGAGGATCTAAGAGCTGATAGACAGCCTGAATTTACACAAATTGATTGTGAAATGTCTTTCATAAATCAAGAAGGAATCTTAAATACTTTTGAAGGTTTAGTGAAACATTTAATAAAAAAAGTGCGAAATATTGATGTTTCAAGTTTTCCAAGAATCAGCTATGATGAAGCTATGCGAAAATATGGGTGTGATAAACCTGACATAAGATTTGGAATGGAATTCGGGAACCTTAATGATGTTGCCAAACATAAAGATTTTAATGTTTTTAATAATTCAGAAGAAATTATAGGCATTGCAGTCCCAGGAGGTAATTCATTTTCAAGAAAAGATATCGACAAGTATATTGATTGGATTAAAAGACCACAGATCGGAGCTTCAGGAATGATTTATGTCAAATGTAATGAAGACGGTACATTTAAATCTTCAGTGGATAAATTTTATAGTCAAGAAGATCTAATTAACTGGGTTAATATAACAGAAGCAAAAAAAGGGGATATAGTGTTTATCTTGTATGGAGACTCAAATAAAGTTAGAGCTCAATTAAGCGCTTTAAGATTACATGTTGCAGAAAATTTAGGACTTAGAAACCCTAATGAATTTGCGCCATTATGGGTTACTGATTTTCCTCTTCTTGAATGGGATGAAGATTCTAACAAATATCACGCAATGCACCATCCATTTACATCTCCTAAGCTAGATCAACTTGAATTACTTGAAACCAATCCTGGTGATGTAAAAGCAAATGCATATGATTTAGTATTGAATGGTAATGAAATTGGTGGCGGTTCAATTAGAATTCACGACAAAAAAATACAAGCATTAATGCTCAAACACCTTGGTTTTTCAGAAGAAGATGCAATTGAACAGTTTGGATTTTTAATGAACGCTTTTGAATATGGGGCACCACCACACGGAGGTATTGCATTTGGTCTTGATAGATTAGTAGCAATATTAGGTGGGCAAGAATCCATCAGAGATTTTATTGCATTTCCAAAAAACAACTCAGGTAGAGACGTAATGATTAACTCACCTTCTAAACTTGACTCAAAACAATTAGATGAACTGAATCTAAATGTTAACTTATAACAGGACATGAAAAAACTAATTATAAGTACAACCATTATTAGTTTGTTCCTGATTTTTTTTGGACTTCTGTTTAAAAGTATTAATGTTGATTTCGAATTTCTTAATCATAACATTAATTTTCAAATCAAAAGTGATCAAGTAATAGGGTCTGGTGTGGTAATTTTATTTTTTATTGTATTTCCAGTTTTTTCTTATTACCGTTGGAAAGATAAAGATGTAAGAGATTACATGCTTACCCAAGAAAATGTTGATAAAATGAATAAAACTAAAAAAAGAAATTAGCTTCTTTTATTTTTGAAAAATTCATTCAACATTATCTCTGTTTGATTAGCTAATACACCGCTTTCTATTTTAGTTTTTGGATGAATTTTTGACCTAAGGTTATTGGGATTGTTTTTTTTATCCACAGCTGAATATACTACCCTTGATATTTGACTCCAATATAATGCTCCATAACACATTGCACATGGCTCAAGAGTGACATAAAGAGTGCATTCGTGTAAGAATTTACTTCCTAAAAAACTTGATGCTGCAGTTATTGCTAATATTTCTGCATGTGCGGTAACATCACAAAGTGTTTCAGTCAAATTATGGGCTCTTGCAATAATTTTATTATCTATTACAATTACAGCTCCAACTGGAACCTCGCCTTTATTTAAGCCAGATTTGGCCTCTTCAATAGCTTTCTGCATAAAATAATTGGAGTCGTAATTTAAAAGCATTTAATGTGTTAATTAATTATTAGTTTGTGATTATACTTCACACCATTGTTCTTTAAGTTTAATATATAAACCCCTGAACTAATATTTTGTAAATTAACATTGATTTTATTTTCAAAATTATAATTCCCTTCAAAAACTACCCTGCCGTTTAAATCAATTAGCTTAACAGTTGTATCCCCATCAATAAACTGAGATACAATATTAACTGATCCGTTAGCTGGGTTAGGGTAAACTCTTGTCATACTTTCGACATTATTAACACTTAAGACTTCACAGTTCTCTAAGGTTGGATCTTCTTCTGGTGGTAAATTAAAATCTTCAATTTGATCAGTTCGGTCTCCACTATTTCCTTGAGATGCATTGTACCCAAGCCCTCTATTTGCAAAAACTTCCCATATAAGGCATTGATCCTGCCCGCCTGTAGTAGCCATATCTGCAGCCAATATTGCATCCCTACCATCTATAAATCCAGGACTACAAGGTTGAAGTTTTAAGCCATCTAAGACTAACTGCATTACCTTGTTATTCCCTCCTGTTCCATTAAACATATCTGAGTCAAACCCATATTTATCTACATATGCCCATGTTAAATCCCAAAGCATTGTAGCAAATACAAACCCAACACCATGAGGTTGACTAATGGTTGATTCGTTATTTGAATCCCCATAAGTATAGTTATTAATCGAAAAATCTGTAGTATATGGAGCATTCCTAATACCGTTCCCGTCAGCAGGTCTTGCTGAAGCAAAATTGCCAATACCTCTAGGGTCAATAGCAGTATCTCCTTCTTCAATTGTTATCATAAGTCCAAACCAATCAGACCAACCTTCTCCCATTTGTTCGGCATTATTCAAACATCCTGAAGCGCTAGCTCCACCAGTTAACCTTCCTGAAATGCCATGCCCATACTCATGAGCAACAATACCATTGTCAAAGCTACCGTCTAAGTTATATGTATCTAATAATAAAGAGGCACTAATAGTTTCTCCTAACAGAAGTTCCTCTATTAATGCTTCACCAACTTCTTGACTAACCATAACAGATGGAGGAGTATTACTTGCGTCATCAGCACCCTCTCCCATACTAATAGGGTCTCCAGAGACATTGTTTACCATAATAACTCCTACAGCCCCTTGAGCTTGAGCAGCTAAAATTTTAAACCCAAATTCACACGTACCTCTTCTAATAACTGCGATTTTTCCAGCAATTTCACTACCGTTTGTAATACTCTGACACGCATCGTAACTATCTCCTCCAATTATTGGTTCATCAGTTACTAATGCTAAATCTGCAGTTAAAGGATCTTCACTTGGTAAATCATTTCCAAACCCAGCTGGTCTTGCAGAGTATGCGCCAGCCATAGTTCCATTATTAATTAATAATGGTTCTCCAGAAGGTCCATTCCATAAGTACATCGTCATTGATGGATTGCCTCCGTCAGGTGGAGTTCCAAAGCTTGCATTATTCATTCCCTCACCATCTTGACCGTCAGCTAAAACTGAATCTCCACTTCCCCAAGGGGTACTAGCATTTCCGTAATTATTTTCTTGAAAATTTCCGCTTTCCTCATCAAAACCATATTGATACCATATGTCATGCATCATATTGTTCATATAAAATAAATTAGTTAAAGAAGCATCTTGATAACCTATTGGTTGTTGTTCAAAATTTAGTTCAAAATCGAAATTTAGTGCAGAAGTTCCTTCAGGTGAGTACCCTTCCCCTCCTAATCCATCAACGTCTTCTCTAGCCCAAACATTATTTCCTCTAGTTATAGTATACTCAGCTCCATCGCTCCCGTCTGTATCATGCCAACCAAAAGGAGATGCTATGTCATTGGATGGTTCATATAAAAGTTGTCTTGGACCGTGGATTGGACTTTCAGTTGGTAATGAAAAAACATTATATGATGATCCGTCTGAAAGGATTGATTTCGTTTCAGTTTCTTGAATATAGTTTTTTAAATTATTTGTTAAATTGTGATCTAAATCAAAACTACAGTTTATAATCCAATCAGATTTATTAAGAATCGTTCCATCTAAAGCATCAACTCTAACGCTATACCAAAACTTTCCATCTATGGTGTGAATACTTAAATCCCAAACTAGATTAATAGAGTTTTCGCTATTGTTGAAATAAGCTAAATCAACAGGAATATCGTGTTGTGAAACTCCACCTGAACTAAAAACAAAACTATTGAATTCTGAACTGGTTTCTTTTAAATTGGTAACATCACCCAAGTCATAGTAATTTATCACATTAAGAATAGCTTCCTGTGGGCTTATAATTGGAGTACTAGTACTAATTTTTTCTGTGATATTTTTTAAAAAATTATTTGTGTAGTAAAACACCTCATTATCTTTTATGGAAATTGTAGAAATTGCATTATGAATCTTTATTCCGTTATGCATCTGATTAATGTATGCAATTTTCATATTCATGCTTTCTGAATCAATTTCGTTATTGATACTAAACTCATCTACATCAGAATCTGTTAACAAATACCTAGACTTAGTATCTTGTAAATACTGCTCGATTATTGTTGTTGATTGATTTTGAGAAAAAGTGGAAAAAGAAATTAAAAGGAAAAAAAAGAGATTCTGCATATTCTTATTTTAGATGAATTAATTGAGGTTTCAATTATCTGGTTAAATTACTTAAAAAAATTAAAATAGTTATGTGTAAAATAGTTTTTTATTCTACTAACTCTAGTTGATAATTATTTTCATAAATTTAATTATGCTATTTTTGTAATCACTCCTTCAGCACCCTTAATACTGCTAATGGATAGCTAAGTAATAGAGTTCATTCAAGATAAATATTTAATAAAATGTCCTTAAAGTTTTTAGATAAAGTCGATAGTGTTAATGATCTAAGAAAACTTCCTGAAGTTGACTTATATGAATTAGCTGAAGATCTTAGAGAGTTTATAATCGATGTTGTTTCTAAAAAAGAAGGGCATTTAGGTTCAAGTTTGGGGACAATTGAATTAACAATTGCTCTTCACTATGTATTTAACACTCCAAATGATAAATTAGTTTGGGATGTTGGTCATCAGGCCTACGGTCATAAAATATTAACCGGTAGAAAAAATAGTTTTCATACTAACAGAGAATTTGGTGGGATTAGTGGTTTTCCAGAAATAAATGAAAGTGAATTTGATAGTTTTGGAGTAGGTCATTCTTCTACATCAATATCAGCAGCTCTTGGGATGAGCTTAGCTTCAAGTGTCAAAAAAGAATTTGACAGACAACATATAGCAGTCATAGGAGATGCATCAATTGCAAGCGGAATGGCCTTTGAAGGATTAAACCATGCCGGGAACACTGACTCTAACTTAATCGTTATTTTAAATGATAATTCAATTGGTATAGACCCTAGCGTTGGTGCTCTTAAAAATTATCTAAGTTCAGTAAGTTTAGATAGTGATAAAACTGATAATATATTTGAATCTTTAAATTTTGAATACTTCGGTCCTGTTGATGGACATAATATTTCGGGTTTGATAGAAATGTTTAATAAGGTGAAAATTAAAAAAGGTCCTAAACTAATTCATGTAATAACCAAAAAAGGAAAAGGTTTAAAACTGGCAGAAGAAGATCAAATCAAATATCATGCTCCTGGAAAATTTAATAATAAAACCGGAGTTATTATTAAAAATGAAAACGGGAAAATACCTCCGAAATTTCAGGATGTTTTCGGTTTAACAATATTAGATTTAGCAAAGAAAAATAAAAAAATTATTGCTATAACTCCAGCAATGCCAACTGGTAGTTCATTAAAATATATAATAAAAGAGATTCCAGAAAGAGCCTTTGATGTTGGTATAGCCGAGCAGCATGCAGTAACATTAGCAGCTGGACTTGCATCCCAGGGATTAATTCCTTTTTGTGTGATCTATTCAACTTTTTTACAAAGGGCATATGACCAAATTATTCATGATGTTGCAATACAAAAATTACCAGTAGTTTTTTGCGTTGATAGAGCAGGGTTGGTTGGTAATGATGGAGCCACTCACCATGGAGTCTTTGATATTGCTTACTTGAGGTGTATACCAAACATGATGATTTTCGCACCTAGAAATGAATTAGAATTAAGAAACATTTTATATACCGCTCAACTAAAGCTTGAAGGTCCGATTGCTATTCGGTATCCTAGAGGAAGAGGTTTAATTTTGGATTGGGAAAAAGATTATAGCAAAATAAATATTGGTGAGGGTGAGTTAATTCATAATGGGGAGTTATTAACTATTTTATGTATTGGCACAATAATTAATAATGTTATAGATGTTGCTAAAGAATTAAATTTAAGTTTATATGATATGAGGTTTGTAAAACCTATGGATTTAAATATTTTACATAAAGTATGTCAAAGTGGTGATAAAATAATAACTATTGAAGATGGAGTTATAGCCGGAGGTTTTGGTAGTGCTATTTTAGAGTTTATGGCTGACAATAATTACACTAATAACATCAAGCTTTTAGGAATTCCAGACAAATTCATTAAACATGGGGCAACGAACAAGCTGAAAGAATCAATTGGACTTGATAGTATAGGTTTAAAAAAAGAAATTGAAAAGTTTAAAAATGATTCCCACTAATTTTTTTATAAGTCATTACTGCCTGAGTGTCTGACATTGATGAAATATAATGGCACACGCCTATTAGTCTATTATAAAGATTCGCCCCTCTTAAATTGAATTTTTGAGGCAGCAATTTCAAAATTAATTTATCATAGCTACTAGCGTTACCATTTTCACTGTTATTTAAAGAGATAATAAATATGTCTAACAATTTATTTATAATATTATATCCAGCAATTTCTTTTTCAACCACATCTCTTGATTGATAAATATTAGTTACACTAAGCTTGATTATATCATTAATTTGTGCAGAAAATTTACTTTTATCTAATAAAGCAGAGGTGAAAACACCTTGTAAAATAGCTTCTTCGTTGGCGATAAAAATTTCAACAACTTCATTAATTAATGTGTTAATAGCTAATGCCCTTAAGTAACTTACCCTGTCTTGTTTATTTGTAAGTGAATTATACTTACTGGTATTAATGCTATCTCTAACAAGATTGATTAAATATTCAAGAGCGAATTCTTCTTCAATAAGACCTAAGTTGATACCGTCTTCAAAATCTATAATAGTATAACAAATGTCATCTGCAGCCTCAACTAGGTAGGCTAAAGGATGTCTTATTGTTTTTTTATTTATAATCAATCCTAACTCATTAAAAACATCATTAAATATTTGCAATTCACTTTGAAAAATACCAAATTTTTTATCGCAAACATTATTTGTCGGCCTGATAGGTAAAGATTCTTTTGGGTATTTAATAAATGCTCCAAGAGTTGCATAACTTAACCTTAAACCACCTTCCCTTCCAATTCTGGACTGAGTAAGTATTTTAAATCCGTTAGCGTTACCCTCGTAGTCGCATAAATCTTGATATTCTTTTTTTGTTAAATCTTCTAAAAATTTACTTCCATTACCTTTTCTAAAATATTGTCCAATCGATTTCTCACCACTATGGCCAAAAGGTGGGTTTCCTATGTCATGTGCCAACGATGCAGAGGCAACAATAGCTCCAAAGTCATTTGCTTGATAGCCATGAATAGCTTTTAAGTGTGGATATTTAGATAATATTTTGGTGCCTACTTTTCTCCCTAATGATCTTCCTACAACACTTACCTCTAAACTATGGGTTAATCTAGTATGTACAAAATCGTTATCTGAAAGAGGGATTACTTGAGTTTTATCTTGAAGACTTCTAAATTCAGATGAGAATATAATTCTATCGTAATCCACCTCAAAACCTAATCTGGTCTCATCTTCTTCTTTTCTAATTCGCTTTGTTTGATCTCCCTGACGTTTTAGTGAAAGTAATTGTTCCCAGCTCATGTTGAATTATTTTTCAAATAGCAATATAATTAAAAATCAAAAAAGAATGCTTCAATGTATAGTTAAATAGTCTCTTAACAATTAAATAACAATTCGTTAAACATTTAGTAAATACAAATTAGAATCATAGGTATTTCTTTGCACTATATAATTAATAAAAAAAATATCTATGAAAAATTTAACTTACTCTTTACTAATGATCACATTATTTACATTTTCCGCTTGTGATAATGACGACAATCCTCCTGTGGTAGCAGTTGATCCGGATCCTGTATCAGAAAACATTAATGTCACAGGAATGCTTACAGGTGTTAACAACTGGACAAGTGATAATATATATGTGTTAAATCAAAAAGTTGTTGTGGATGCTGGAGCTACTTTAAATATTGAATGTGGCACGATAATAAAAGGTAGTGCTGGAACAGGGTCTTTAGCATCAGCTTTAGTTGTAGCAAGAGGAGGAACACTAAATGCTAATGGGACTGCCGATTGCCCAATTATTATGACATCAGAGAGTGATAATATTGAAGTAGGACAAACTGCTGGGACAAACTTAGGAATTAATGATAGAGGTTTATGGGGAGGGCTAATAGTCTTAGGATATGCTCCATCTTCATTTTCAGGGGATGTTTCTGAAGTACAAATTGAAGGTATTCCTGCAAATGACACATTTGGACTTTACGGAGGCAATGATGCGTCAGATAATTCTGGGTCTATAACCTATGTTTCTATAAGACACGGAGGAGCTTTGATAGGGGAAGACAATGAGATCAATGGTTTAACTTTAGGTGGAGTTGGTAATGGTACTGTTATAGATAATATTGAAGTAGTTGCTAATACTGATGATGGAATTGAGTTTTTTGGAGGAACTGTAAACGCATCTAATCTACTTGTCTGGGGTCAAGGAGATGATGGTCTTGACATAGATCAAGCATACTCTGGAACAATAGATAATGCTGTTGTAGTTTTAGGAGATGTTTCTGACCATGCACTAGAAATAGATGGTCCTGAAGGATCTTTGAATGGACAATTTGAGTTACGAAATATTACTATCATTGGAAGTCAAGTTACTGAAGATGGTGAATATGCCGATTACAGGTCTAACGCAATGGGTTATACAACAAATCTATATGCCGTGAATTTTAAAGCTAGTTCTGATATTGAAATTGATAATGATGGTGTTGCTAATAATTACAATTCAGGGCTATTATCTTTTGGAACATTTGAAATTGTAGTTCCAGAAGGAGCAACATTAGAAAGTATCTTTAATAACAGATCTGAAAATGTAACTGTGGATGGATTTGGATCAATAGCATCTTCAATAGCTGCTGACGAAAATACAGTTGGGGCAAATACAGCAAACCTTGCATGGTCTTATTCAAATACTGCTGCTGCTTTAGGCTGGTAATTATTTGAACAAACTATAATGATTAATTATTACTAGCAATAGAATTAAAATAACAAAACCTACAAGTCAAATTTGTAGGTTTTGCTCTTTTTATTAATTAACAATTAGTTAATATTAGAAAACATTTAGTTAACATTTGAAATAGATATTTGCAAATAAATTAAAAAAATGAAGACTAAAACTACTTTAACTTTATCAACATTTCTACTTTTAACATTTATATCTTATTCACAGTCTGGAAAAATAACTGGAACATTAATGGATGGTGAATATGATGAACCAATGGCATTTGCTAGTGTTATTGTTAAAGGAACTACCCAAGGAGTTTCATCAGATTTTGATGGAAATTACGAAATAGAACTAAGTGAGGGTACCTATACAATGACATATTCTTACGTTGGTTATCAATCTGTAGAAATTGAAGATGTTGTTGTAAAAAGCAATCAAGTAACAAATGTCGATGTAACTTTAAACACTAATTCTTTAGAAACTGTTGTAATAACAACAACATTAAGAAAAAATACAGAGTCTGCTGTTCTTGATTTACAAAAAAAATCTGCTGTAATGTTAGATGGTCTTTCAAGTCAAAGTATTAAAAAATCGGGAGCTAGCAACATTGCATCTGCAATAAAATCTGTTCCTGGTGTTTCAGTTCAAGAGGGGAAATATGTGTATGTTAGAGGACTAGGCGATAGATACACAAAATCAATACTTAACGGTATGGATATCCCTGGATTAGATCCTAATAGGAATACAATTCAGATGGATATTTTTCCTACCAATATATTAGACAATATAATTGTTATAAAATCTGCTTCAGCTGAGTATCCTGCTGACTTTACAGGCGGAGTCATCGATATTGTTACTAAAGATTTTCCGTCAAAAAAAACAAATTCGTTTTCTATTGGTCATGCATACAACCCAACAATGCATAATAATTCTAATTATCTAACATCAAAAAAGAGTAAAACAGATATCTTTGGGTTTGATAATGGATACAGGAATTTACCAATAAATAGATATCAGCCTATCCCAGGGACTTTTGACAATTCTCCTACTTTAACAACATTAACATCGGCCTTTAATCCACAGTTGTCAGCTCAAAGAAAAACTAGTAATAGTGATTTTAGCTTTGGATTTACCTCTGGAAATCAATTTGAAGTTGGTAATAACAGATTAGGCTATCAATTGTCCATGTCATACAAGAATACAACTACATTTTTTAAAGATAGAGTAGACAATAATTTAATTAAAAATGAAAATGATTCCTCAATAAATGAATTAGAAGCAAAGAGAATTAGTGTTGGAGACGAGGGGATCAATAATGTGTTATTAAATGGTCTATTAGGAGTTGTTTACAAAAGGGATAGATCAAAATATAAGCTAACTTTATTACATATTCAAAATGGAGAATCTACAGCCGGATATTATTACCAACAAGTAGCTCAAGGCGGAGGTGGAAGTGGTTTTGTAGATGTATTTAAAGATGCTATTTTATATACTCAAAGATCTGTAAGTAATGCATTAATAGTTGGAACTCATACAAGAGATGATGGATGGAAAACAGAGTGGAAAATATCTCCAACAATTTCTATAGTAAAAGATCTTGATCACAAAATAACTCCTTTTATGAGAACAGATGAGGGAAGCTATGGTATAAGGCCTAGTTCATCAGGGTACCCTGTAAGAATTTGGAGAGACTTAATGGAAATTAATATTTCTTCAAAGTTAAGTTTTTTAAAAAAGTACACTCTTTTTGATGAGCCTGCTAAATTAAAATTCGGTGGAGCATTCACATATAAAACTCGTGATTTTGAGATAGATAATTTTTCCTTTACCTCAACAACTCAAAATGTTGAAAATGGTATAGCTGATAATTTATTATTAACAGAAAATTTATGGACTACCTCAAATCAGTCAGGGACACATATGGTATTTGGGGACTCTTATAAACCAGCAAATTCTTATGAGGGTGAGCAAAGAAATTTAGCTGTTTATGCTTCCAATGAATTTAATATTTCTGAAAAACTTAAATCCATCATTGGGCTAAGAGCTGAAAACTTTCAATCATTTTATACAGGCCAAAATCAGAGCGGGAGTGAAATATTTAACAATACTAAAATTATAGATAAATTAGACATATTCCCATCAGCTAATTTTATTTACGCTGTTAATGATAATACAAACTTTAGAACATCATACTCAATTTCTACAGCAAGACCATCTTTTAAGGAAGCTTCCAGAGCTCAGATTTTTGATGCAATAACAGGGAGGATGTTCATTGGAAATTTAGATTTAAGACCTTCTTATATAAATAACTTTGATTTAAGGTACGAGATCTTTGGAGACAAAGAAGAGATAATTGCTTTCAGTAGCTTTTATAAAGACTTTAAGGATCCTATCGAGCTTTCATTTTTTGCATCTGCACCTAATCAATTAACTCCAAGAAATTTAGGGTCTGCTAATGTATATGGATTTGAATTTGAATTTAGAAAACCTTTAACCTTTTTGTCAAATGAACAGGAAAAATTAAAATTCACAGTTAATGCTTCATATATAAAGTCATCCTTAAAAATGTATGAGGATGAATATAATAGAAGAGTTTTAGCCGCAAGAGATGGAGAAATAATTTCTAAAACTAGAGACTTGCAAGGTCAATCTCCATTTCTAATAAACTCTAGCTTTAATTATAAAAATACAGATTTAGGTGTTGAAGCAGGTATATATTACAATGTACAAGGAAAAACTCTTGAGGTAGTTGGGACAGGAATTGTTCCTGATGTATATTCAAGTCCTTTCCACAGTTTAAATTTAAATTTAAATAAGACGGTTGGCAAAGACAATAATACTTCTATAGATTTAAAAATTAAAAACCTGTTAAATAATAAGAAAGAAAGTGTGTATGAGTCTTTCAATACTGCTGATCAACTTTATTCTTTAAGAGAATATGGGACAGAAATATCTATTGGGTATAGTTATAAATTTTAAACACAAAATTCAAATTACTTTAAATTAACATTAAAATAATATTCACTTTACATTGGGTTAATTTATTTAAAATATATTTATACCTGTTAACAAACACGTAATCATATAGAATAGTTTTAGTCAACTTTACTTTGATTACAAGCTGCCTTTGATCAAGGCAGCTTTTTTTTTCTTAACATTTACATAACATTGAAAATGATTAATAGTTAGATATTTGTAATGACTAAAATTATCTATACTATGATTAAACAATTTCTTGTAATGAGTTTTTTACTTATTCCATTACTAAATTTCGGACAAGAGGATTCTAATATTTCTTCATCAGGAGAGCCTCATTTTAAAGCTTTTTGGAATTATCATTATGACTTTACAGAAAACACTATACAAACTAGCGCATTCGAATTGTCAAGAGTTTACTTAGGCTATAAATATTCGTTTAATGAATCTGTTTCTGCGAAAATTACCTATGATATTGGCAAAAACAATGCAGGAAGCTCTCATACAGCTTTTTTAAAAATTGCTCAATTAGATTGGAAAGTAAATTCAAAATTTAAGTTAAGCATGGGGATGATTGGTGGTAAGCAATTTAATGATCAAGAAAAAATATGGGGATATAGATACCTTTATAAAACTCTACAAGATGAATATAAATTTGGAAGTAGTGCAGATTTAGGAGTTAATGCAGAAATAAAAATTTCTGATAAATTAACTTCAAATGTATTTATTGTTAATGGTGAAGGATATAAAAATGTTCAAGGTGAAGACGGTAATCAAAGATTTGGAACAAATTTAATTTACAAATTAAATAAGAATATAACAACAAAGATTTATTACGATACACATGCAGTGGTAGATTCAAAAGCAATAAATAATATTGGAATTTTTGCAGGTTATAAATCTGATAAATTCAGATTTGGTGCAGAATATAATGAAATGCAGAACGGTGAAACGTATAAAACAGCTTCTGAAAATCATACCCTGAAAGGTTTGTCGTTTTACAGTAGTTATATTTTAAATGATAAGTTTGAACTATTTATTAGATACGATAAACTTTCCTCTAACACAATTGATGGGAGCAACTCAAATTGGAATTATGAAAATGATGGGGCTTTAAATATGATAGGTGTTGAGTACAAGGCTGTTAAAGGAGTTAAATTCTCTTTAAATTCAAGAATTTTTAATTATACTGATTCAAATATAAATGACTCTTCATTAATTTATCTTAATGCAGAATTTAAACTTTAAAAAAGAAAAAAATGGATAATATTTATTTATTAATGATAGTTGCATTAGCGGTTTTGGCTATTGCAGATTTAGTGGTTGGCGTAAGTAATGATGCTGTGAATTTTTTAAACTCGGCAATTGGATCAAAAGCTATATCATTTAAGACTATAATGATAGTTGCTAGTGTTGGAATTGCTATTGGCGCTGTATTTTCAAGTGGGATGATGGAAGTTGCAAGGAAGGGAATTTTTAACCCTGAAGCATTTATGTTTAGTGAAATAATGATAATCTTTATGGCCGTTATGATTACAGACATTTTGTTATTAGATTTCTTTAACTCAATCGGTATGCCAACCTCTACTACCGTTTCAATTGTATTTGAATTATTGGGTGCAGCTGTAGCTATGGCCTTAATAAAAATTGCTGCCAATGACACTCAAAGTTTTTCTGACTTAGTTATCTATATAAATACATCTACTGCAACTAAAATAATATTTGGGATTCTGCTGTCGGTAATAGTCGCTTTTTCCGTTGGTGCAATTGTACAATGGATATCTAGGTTACTTTTATCATATGACTTTGAAAATAAAGCAACTTGGATAAGTGCTGTATTTGGTGGTTTAGCGCTTACAGCTATTACCTATTTTATCTTAATGAAAGGAATTAAAGGCACTCCATATGCAAAACTAAGTTTTGACCTAATTGGTGGGCTAACAATCAAAGAATTTTTAGAAACAAAAGTGACTTCAATAATAGTTTTTAGCTCTATTTTCTGGTCGTTATTCTCTTATTCACTTATCGCCTATTTTAAAACAAATATTTATAAACTAATCATAATAGTAGGGACCTTTGCATTAGCGCTAGCTTTTGCCGGTAATGATTTAGTTAACTTTATTGGAGTTCCTATTGCAGCATGGCAGTCTTATGAAGCATGGGCAGTATCTGGAGTTCCTGCTAATGCATTTAGTATGGAAGTATTAGCGTCTAAAGTCCCTACACCAAATGCATTATTGTTAGCGGCAGGTTTAATTATGGTTTTAACACTTTGGTTTTCCGCAAAAGCAAAAAGGGTTGTAAAAACTTCTATAGATTTATCGAAACAAGGAAACACTAAAGAGAGGTTTAATCCAAATTTTCTATCTAGACTATTAGTTAGATCAGCGAGTAATACATCTGCATTAGTAGAGAGGTTTACTCCTGTTGTAGTGAATGATTTTATCGAGAAGCAATTTGAAGAAAAAGAAGTGAAAGCTTCTACGATAAGTGATGAAGAAAAGCCTGCTTTTGATTTAGTAAGAGCATCTGTAAATTTAATGGTAGCAGGTATTTTAATTTCTATAGCTACCTCTTACAAGTTACCCCTATCAACTACATACGTAACATTTATGGTAGCAATGGGAACTTCCTTAGCTGACAGAGCCTGGGGAAGTGAAAGTGCAGTCTATAGGGTTGCTGGTGTATTAACAGTAATTGGAGGTTGGTTCTTTACAGCCATAGTTGCTTTTAGCGCTGCGGCAGTTATAGCATTTTTAATTAATATTTCAGATTTATTTATTGCAGTATTATTATTTGGAATAATAATAATGGGTGTGAAAAATTATTTAAAAGCTAAAAATATAACAGAACAAGATGAGGATGATGAATTATCATTTGATGAAAGCAGTTCATTACAGGGTGTTATTTTTGAGAGTGCTAAAAACATTTCTAAAGTCATTAGTCGTGGAGAAAAGGTTTACACTAATGCTATTGAGGGATTGTCTAAACAAGATTTAGATTTATTGAAAAAGAACAAAAAACAAACCACTAAACTTTCAAAAGCAGTTGATGAATTAAGGGATAACCTCTTTTATTTTATAAAAAATCTAGATGAATCAAGTTTAAATGCTAGTAACTTTTATATTAATCTACTTGGACATCTACAGGATATAACTCAGTCGTTAGAATACATAAACAACAGAAGTTATAAGCATGTTAACAATAATCATAGTAAATTGAAATTAACTCAAATAAGAGAGTTAATCGAAGTTAATTCTAGTGTTAGTAATTTCTTTAATGAAGTAAATGAATTATATAAAAATAAATCTTTTGATGAAATTCAAAATATTATTAAAGAAAAAGATCGCTTGTACGGGTTAATTCAAGACAAAATTCTTGCGCAAGTGAGTAGAACTAGAAGTGAAGAAAAGAGTCCAAAAAATACAACTTTATACTTCAACCTTTTACAAGAAACTAAAAATTTATTAAATTCAGTTATGAATCTATTATCTGATTATAATGAATCTCATGACTCTTCAATTAAGCCCGCAAAGCTTGATAGATAAAAGTTTTTAGCACAAAAAAAGCTCCTAATATATTAGGAGCTTTTTTTATATAATAGAAGTAATTTTAATTAAGATCCGCACATCAAGCAATCATCTCCTTGACCATCTTTAGATTGTGCTATTAACTGCTTCATTTCATCTGCAGTCATTGGTTGAACATCAACATCTTTTGTTTCTGCAAATTTTTGAGCCGTTTTCTCTGCAGCTTGTTTTTTAGTTGCAACAACTTCAGGGTTAACTTCTACTTTTGAAACAACTTCAGTTTTAGTTTGAGTGTCTTTTTTAGTTTCAGTAGTTGATTTTGTATCTAATGTAAACTTGATTGCATCAACTGCACTTTTAGTTCTTAAATAGTACATTCCAGTTTTTAAACCACTCTTCCAAGCATAGAAGTGCATAGAGGTTAGTTTAGCCATTGTAGCACCCTCTAAAAACAAATTTAAAGATTGAGATTGATCAATGAAATATCCTCTTTCTTTAGACATATCAATGATGTCTTTCATACTTAATTCCCAAACGGTTCTATATAGCTCTTTAATATCATCTGGAATTATATCAATGTCTTGAATCGAGCCATTTGCTCTCATTATTTCTTGTTTTAAACCATCATTCCAAAGCCCAAGATTTACTAGGTCTTCAAGTAAATGTTTGTTAACAATAATGAATTCTCCAGATAACACACGTCTTGTATAAATGTTTGATGTATATGGCTCAAAGCACTCATTATTTCCAAGTATTTGTGAAGTACTTGCCGTAGGCATTGGGGCTACAAGTAGTGAATTTCTTACTCCATTTTTAAGGACTTCTTTTCTTAATTTTGCCCAATCCCAATTGCCGCTAAGTTCATCTTCATTTACTCCCCATAAATTATGTTGGAATTCACCTTTGCTAATTGGAGACCCTTCATAACTTTGATAAGTCCCATCCGCAATTGCTTCTTCCATAGATGCTTCAACTGCTGCATAATATAAAGTTTCAAAAATATCTTGATTTAAACTCTTCGCTTTATCAGATGTAAAAGGAAGTCTTAACAATATAAAAGCATCTGCCAATCCTTGGACTCCTAAACCGATAGGTCTGTGTCTAAAATTAGAGTTTTCTGCTTCTTTAACTGGATAATAGTTTCTGTCAATTACTCTATTTAAATTTTTTGTTACTCTCTTAGTAATTCTATAAAGTTCTTGGTGATCAAACTCCCCATCTTTAATAAACATAGGTAAAGCTATAGATGCGAGATTACATACAGCTACTTCATCAGGAGATGTGTATTCTAAAATCTCGGTACATAAATTAGAAGATCGAATTGTACCTAAGTTTTTTTGATTTGATTTAACATTTGCCGAATCTTTATAAAGCATATAAGGAGTCCCTGTTTCTATTTGAGATTCTAATATTTTTTCCCAAAGTTCTCTAGCTTTAATAGTTTTTCTTCCTTTACCTTTCGATTCGTATTTAAGATATAATTTATCAAAAGCATCCGCGTGCACATCACACAAGCCTGGGCATTCATTAGGACACATTAAAGTCCAGTCGCCATTCTCTTCAACTCTTTTCATAAATAAATCAGGAAGCCACATAGCGTAAAATAAATCTCTCGCTCTCATTTCTTCTTTTCCATGATTTTTTTTCAAATCAAGAAAATCAAAAATATCAGCATGCCATGGCTCAATGTAAATAGCAAAACTACCTTTTCTTTTTCCTCCACCTTGATCTACATACCTTGCTGTATCATTAAAAACTTGAAGCATTGGGACAATTCCATTACTGGTCCCGTTGGTACCAGCAATATAACTACCGGTAGCTCTTATGTTGTGAATTGACAAGCCTATTCCTCCAGCAGATTGGGATATTTTTGCAGTCTGTTTTAAAGTATCATAAATTCCTTCTATACTATCATCTTTCATCGTTAGTAAAAAACATGACGACATTTGAGGTTTTGGGGTACCTGAATTAAATAACGTTGGAGTGGCGTGAGTGAAATATTTTTTAGACATTAACTCATATGTCTCTATCGCTGCATCTAAATCATTTAAGTGAATTCCAATTGAAACTCTCATTAACATGTGCTGTGGCCTTTCAGCAATTTCTCCATTTAATTTTAATAAATATGATCTTTCTAAAGTTTTAAAACCAAAATAATCATACCCAAAATCTCTATTGTATATAATTGTAGAATCTAGTAACTCTTTGTTGTCAATAATAACTTTGTATACATCATCTGCCAGTAAAGGTGCTTTTTTTCCTGTTCTAGGGTTTACGTACTTGTGAAGATCTTCCATAACTTCACTAAAAGTTTTTTTAGTGTTTTTATGTAGATTTGAAACCGAAATTCTTGCTGCTAATTTAGCAAAGTCGGGATGAGTAGTGGTCATAGTTGCAGCAACTTCTGCAGCTAAATTATCCAATTCACTTGTTGTTACGCCATCATATAAGCCTTCTATAACACGAACCGCAACTTTTACAGGATCGACTAGTGGATTTAAACCATAGCACAGCTTCCTAACGCGTGCAGTGATTTTGTCGAACATCATTGGCTCCTTTTTGCCGTCTCTTTTAGATACAAACATATTATTGTATTAGTTAGTTTTCTAGAATTTATCTAGAGTTAGTTAGTTTATTTAATTCAAAAATTAATAAAGGAAATGATTTAACTGATGCTTTTAAAAATCTGCATCAAAATTAAATTTATCTTTATCTTCTTCTTTGTTTAATACTCCTGCCTTTTGGTATTCAGATACTCTTTTTTCAAAGAAATTGGTTTTACCTTGCAAGGAGATCATATCCATAAAATCAAATGGATTAGTTGTGTTGAACTCTTTTTCACAATCAAGTTCAGACAAAAGCCTATCGGTTACAAATTCAAGATACTGTGCCATCAATTTATCATTCATCCCGATAAGACTAATTGGAAGGGATTCTGTAATAAATTCTCTTTCAATATTTAAAGCATCTAGCAAAATTTCTTTAATTCTAGCCTTTGGAACTTTATTAATTAGGTGATGATTATGCAAATGTACCGCGAAATCACAATGAACGCCTTCATCTCTTGAAATTAATTCATTCGAAAAAGTTAACCCAGGCATTAAGCCTCTTTTTTTAAGCCAAAAAATTGAACAGAAAGCACCAGAGAAAAAGATACCTTCAACTGCTGCAAAAGCAATTAATCGCTCTGCAAAACTTGGTGAATCAATCCATTTGAGTGCCCAATCTGCTTTTTTCTTAATAGCTGGAAATGTTTCTATTGCATTGAACAATCCATCTTTTTCTTTTTCGTCTTTGACATAAGTGTCAATTAGTAAAGAATAAGTTTCACTATGAATATTTTCCATCATTATTTGAAAGCCATAGAAAAACTTGGCTTCACTATACTGCACTTCATTTACAAAATTTTCAGCTAAGTTTTCGTTAACTATTCCATCACTAGCTGCGAAAAAAGCTAAAATATGCTTAATAAAATATTTTTCGTCTTTGCTTAACTTATTATTCCAATCGGTAAGGTCTTGGTGTAGATCAATCTCTTCTGCAGTCCAAAAACTTGCTTCCGATTTTTTATACCATTCCCAGATATCATGATGTTGAATTGGAAAAATTACAAATCTCGATTTATTTTCGCTTAAAAGTGGTTCTACTGCATTTGACATATTTAAATATAATTTTTTAAAAAATTAACGTAAAATTTAATATAACTTGGGAGTAACAAATATTCAAAAATGTTATCGAAAATGAAAGTCATTTTTATTAACATTGTGTACAAGTTTTTAACAAAATGGACTGTACAAAGTAATATTAATTAATAATATTTAATTTATAAATAACTGATTATAAGTATTTTACAAAAACATAAAAAAAATCTCTTTCAAGAAGGGTAATTAAAATAAAAAAATTATTCTTTAAAATCTTCTGCAGCTAATTCTAATTCAGAATACCATTCTTTTCCAAACTTTCTTATCAAAGCTTCTTTTACAAATTTATATACTGGAACTTTAAGTTCTTTCCCCAAAATACAAGCGTCATCACATATGTCCCACTTATCATAATTGACTGAAATAAATTCACTAAAATCTTTAGTCCTTACAGGATATAAATGACAAGATATTGGTTTTCTCCATGAAATGAGACCAGCTTTATAGGCTTTTTCAAAACTACACAAGGCAGTTTTGTTTTGATCAAAAGTTAAGTAAACACACTCTTTGCCATTAATAAGTGGCGTTTCTAAATCTCCAGCAGTTGTGGTAATAAAATTTCCTTGTTGATTTATTTCAGCAATTGAAGTGTCACTTAAGTATTGTTTTATAATTGGATAGACTTCTTTTATCTTTGCAACCTCATGAGATTCTAAAGGAGCTCCTGCATCGCCCTCGACACAACAAGCCCCCTTACATGCACTAAGATTACAGACAAAGTCATTCTCAATAATTGACTCGGATACTAAGGTGTTTTTTATTTGAAACATTAAGCAAATATATAAATAACAAAAAAAATAAAAATAAGCATTGTAAATATATTTAATTGTCAGAAATTTGCAAAAAATAATTGGTTATATGGATTTTAATTTTAAAGAAATTTTTACAGCATTTATGATTCTATTTGCTGTGATAGATATTGTAGGCAACATCCCTATAATTATAGATTTAAGAAAAAAAGTTGGTCATATCCAAAGTGAAAAAGCTTCATTAATAGCTGGTGTAATAATGATTTGCTTTTTGTTTATCGGAGAAAATATTTTATCCCTAATCGGCATAGATGTTAACTCATTTGCGGTAGCTGGAGCTTTTGTATTATTCTTTATTGCATTAGAGATGATTTTAGGGATAACCCTTTATAAAGATGAAGATAACACAACATTGACTGCTTCAGTATTCCCTCTAGCTTTTCCTTTGATTGCTGGCCCGGGAAGTTTAACTACTTTATTATCCATTAAATCAGAGTTTTCAACTCCAAACATTATTGCCGCAATCATAGTTAATGTATTTGTGATTTATATTGTTTTAAAAACGTCTGGGAAAATTGAAAAATTTATAGGAAAAAATGGAATTCAAATAATAAGAAAAATATTTGGAGTTGTACTGCTTGCAATAGCTGTAAAGCTTTTTATGTCTAATATAAAAGAACTAATTTAAGATGATTAAACTGACATACATAATTTCAATTATTGCCTTTTTAATTGTAATTTATAATATTACAATTGTAGATTGGCAAGAACCTTTTTCAGGAGATAGTATAATAACTTTGATTACGATACTGTGCGGTCTTTGCTGTATTTTGATTATGACTATTTTAAGAAAATCAAAAAAAATTCAGCAGTTAGAAAATCAAAATTAAGTTAACTCAGGGATGTGAGTTAATTCAACACCTGCTTTTTCTAAAAACTCAAGCCCAGACTGATCTTTATAAGCTTTATTAAATACAACTCTTTTTATTTTTGCTTGATGTATTAATTTACTACACTCTTTGCATGGAGAAAGTGAGATGTATAGCGTAGCGCCATCTGAAGATTGAGTAGAAGAGGCTATCTTAGTTATTGCATTTGCTTCAGCGTGTAAAACATACCATTTTGTATAACCATCTTCATCTTCACAATAATTTTCTAGTCCTGAAGGAGTGCCATTATATCCATCCGAAATTATCATGTTGTTTTTTACAATTAAAGCTCCTACTTTCTTTCGTTTACAATAAGAAAGTTTACCCCATTCTTTAGCCATCTTAAGATAAGCAATATCATATTTGAGTTTTTTTTCTTCTATCAAACGATTTAATTTATATTAAACTTAACACTTTTTGAATCAAAAGATTCTAAACCAGATCTAAGAAAAGACAAATAATCTTCTTCACTTGGAGTGTATCCAACTGGAGAAGCTAATATTTCATTTCCTTCTGGATTTAACAGTACGTAATAAGGCTGCGAGTTGGTCTGGAAAAATTCTGTTTGGAAGTGAGCCCATTTATGGCCAAAGTTTTTTAGTTTTCTAAACCCATCTCCAGTACTTCTTTTTACTAATACTTGCTCCTCTTTAGGTAGCAATTTTTTATCATCTACGTACAGTGAAATCAAAACATACTCATTTCTTATAATTTTATCTATACTACTTAAGGGCCATATGTGTTCTTCCATTTTTCTACAATTAACACACGCAAAACCAGTAAAATCTAATAAGATTGGTTTGTTCACTTTTTTAGCATATTCAATACCTGATTTTAAGTCCTTAAAGCAGTCTAAATTATTAGGGCAGTCATTTGGATACAAAATACTATATCCCACAGGAGGCGCTAATCCACTAAGTAGAGACAACGGTTTAAAGGTGGATGTTTCACTATTGTAAGTAAAACCTGAGGCCAGATATATAGAAAAAGAAAAGGCCAAAACAATACTGCAAATTCTAATAAAAGAAAACTTACCTACTTTTTGATCGTGTGGGAATTTAATTACACCAAGTAAATAAAGTGTCAAACATGCAGAAATAACAAACCATAAAAACAAGAAAACTTCTATTTTCAATAGATTCCAATGAGCTACTAAATCTGCATTGGATAAGAACTTAAGGGCAAGAGCAAGCTCAACAAAACCTAACACAACTTTAATTGTGTTTAACCAAGATCCAGATTTAGGTAAATTGCTTAATACTTTAGGGAACATTGCAAATAATGCAAACGGTAAGCCTAAAGCCACGCCAAAACCACCCATACCTGCAGTTAATTGCCACGCACCTCCATCACTAGTTATAGAACTAGCGAGCAAAGATCCTAGAATTGGACCAGTACAAGAAAACGAAACAACAGCAAGGGTTAAGGCCATGAAAAATACTCCTAATACCCCTCCAAATGTTTCTCCTTTAGTTGAGTTATTTACCCAGCTTGAGGGAAGTGTTAATTCATAATATCCAAAAAATGAAAATGCAAAAAATATAAATATTAAAAAGAAAATAATATTTAAAGTAACGTTAGTTGATATTTCGTTTAGAATATCTGGATTTACAGAGTCTAACAAATGAAACGGGACACTTAAAAGTAGGTATACTAAAACAATAAATAGTCCATAAAGTAGAGCTCTATAAACTCCTTTCTTGTCATTTTGTTTAGTAAAAAAACTAACCGTTAAAGGGATCATTGGAAAAACACAAGGGGTCAATAAAGCTAATAAACCACCTATAAAACCTAATCCAAAAATACTAAATAATGTCTTGCTTTTTATTGTTGTAGATGCTGAGACCTCAGATTCTGATTTGTTTTTGTAAGCAATTACCTCTTCTGGCTTGTAGCCATATAATAAAATGTTTGAGTCTTCTAATAATTCAAGACTTGAATTGCTGTTTTTATCATCATTAGTAGGTGTAGTAGAGCTTCCTAACTCAAATATAAAATCAATATCTGTTGGAGGTAAACACCTGGTGTCATCACAGGTCATAAATGTTAAGTATCCTGATACAGGAGATGTTTTGTCTTTAATCTTAACTTTTTGAATAAATTTTGCCTTAGTATAAAACTTTGACACTACCATGTCAAAAACAGGGTCCTGTTCAGTAACTCTGTTAGTATAATCTTCAATAACTCCGTCAATAAATTCAATATTTAAATTTTCAGAAAATTCGAAAGACGTAGGGATAGGTCCAAACCCATCTATTTCCTGAGAATAAACAGACCATTTAGGGTCAATGTTGGCCGTAAATACAAGCTCATATTCGGTATCTGTTATTTTAACTGTATCAAATTCCCAAGTGACTGGTTCTAGGATTTGAATATCATTAGTAACTGAAGCACTTGAATTATAACATAAAAAAATAAAAAGTAAATATATGTTTCTAAGTAAAAATTTCATCTGATTTTATAAAATTGAATACAAATAAATGTAAAATTTATTGACTAATTCTTAATAAAGTTATAAATATTCAAAATAGTAAGTGCTTTTTATCATTAGAGTTCCATTTAGCCTGGTATTTATTTTTTACAAAATAAACCTTAAGATCTGACTGGTATTCTTGTTCAACAAAAAATATTTTAAAATCTGCTTGATAGTTTTGTTCTGTAAAATACCACAACCCGGAGTTCCCTTTTACTTCGTACTTATCTTTTAATTTATATACTAATAAATCTGCTTGGTATTCATAATCAACAACATGAATTTTAAGGTCTGACTGGTAAGAATGGTCAACTGAATAAAATGTTTGAGAACATAAAGAACAAATTGAGCTTAAAAATATTATTAGGAATAATTTCATATTTAAATATATAAAATAATTACTAGAAAAATCAAACTGATTGGTTCTGATAAATATTTGAGATAATTATAGATCAAAAAAAAGCTAATCCTTTTATTATAATTATCTATTAATCCAGTTAATGGATTCTTCAGCTACTATGTGATATGGCACATAATGAGCGTATTCAACTACTACATGTCTTTTATTCGTATTGTCTAAATCCATAAGATTATATAACGGCAATTGAGATGATTTATATGGAAAATAAAAATCATACCTCCCATTTAATAACAAAGTAGGAGTTTTTATTCTTGCTGCATATTTTTCTGGTTGGATTTCTTCTCTTACATCATCTAATGAGATTCCGCCCACAAATAAAATGCCTGTTTTGAACCTATCCTCAATTGCTAAAATATTAACTCCAAGCTGACCTCCCCAACTTACCCCTAAGTAGTGAGGTTCATAGCCATTTTGCATAGCATAATCTACTGCATACCTAACTTCTTTAACCCAATTGATCAGATTGTCTCTATATCTCATGGAAGTATTGCCAATATCGGTTTTGACATCATCTCTTCTTGAATAAGTACTTAAATATTCTGGATAAATTATATCAATACCTGATTGTAATAAGTCGTCGAAAAAAGAAGGGTAACGCAAGTTATCCCTAAAAAGAGCATGAGATCCTGGAAAATATATTACTGCTTTTTTAGATTTTATATCAGAGTTTGCTTTTAAATGATGTATCGGCAGTATAGTGGTTCCGTAAATAATCTCAGAATTTTCACAGAAATAATCCCTGTCTTTAACTTCTGTTATACCAATATTTTTAATTTGAATATCATCATTATCATATAAATACATACTTTTAATTATACCCCACTCTTTATCAGTAGTTTGGAAGTTTTCATAAAAATTTCTTTGCTTCTCTCTTACATAAAAAATTTCACCAGAAGTATCTTCTTCAATTTTTTTAACTAACCTAATCCCATTATAGATGTTTCTGTCCCATGCATTTTGAGAGTAAAAATCTAAAGCTAGGTATGGGTCATCCGCAAATGATCCTCCTAAAATACCTTTCTTATTTTTATCTGTAATATTATTATAAACCCATTCTCTAACATTGCCCACCATGTCATAGATGCCGTTATGATTCATAGAGGTGGTCTCAACTCTTGATTTAGTAAAATTATATGAATTTATATTCGCATTTTCTAAGGCTTTATTGGGTCTATTCCTATCAAATGCATAATACCATTCAGCTACACTTGGCAGTGATTTCTCTCTAAATTTTGCATAAGCATAAGCTTCATACCAGGATATTCCAGCAACAGGAAAATGATCTTTTCCATTTTCATAAGTTCCTTGTTGCCAATCTTTTGGAGATGGAAAATTTGATTTATCAACGAAGCTAGTTTTTACTTCATTAAAAGATATTTTTATTCCTTCATGCATTATTTCTGATGGCCAGTACTCATCCCTATAATAACCGTTGGCATCAATAAATTCTTTATATTCTTTATTAGAAACCTCATATCGATCCATATAAAATGGCTTAATGTGTAAGTTTTCATGAGATTCAGAATAGTTAGTGTTAGGAAGGTATAATTCCATTGCAGGAAAATACACCCCATCTTGATCCGTTTTATCGTCTAGTGAAATATTGACATTTATTAAATTATTAGCTGATGTAAAATACTGGAACGATTCTTTTCCTTCTTTTTCAAGTTTAACTTGAAAATAGATAGATTTCATTTTTGATGAAAATAAGACGGAGGAATCATTAATTTTATTTAAGCCAACCCATTCATATATATCAGTAGTACGCCAATAAATATCATAGGATCTTATTTTACTACCAATAACAATAGTGTCGTTAGTAAGCAAATCATTGTATGGTATTTTATTTATTCTCGAGTAATCGTTCAGCATCAACTTAGTATTTATCTTTTCCGAATTATCAACTAAACTAATTCGAGGAATAATAAGAATGATAATAAAAATTAATAATATTCCAGAAAACAAATAAGATAAACTTGTCTTATTTTGAATAATTGAGATCATAGTAGATCTAAATTGTCTAATGAGCTTTACATTATTTAATGAAGCATTAGGACTATATCCAAATTCATCCTTAAAGGATTTTGAAAAATATGACAGGGATGAAAATCCAGAATCATAAGCAACTTCTGAAATGTTCTTTTTGCCTTTTTTTAATAGATTTTGGGAATGATTGAGTCTGTAAAATCTAATGTAATTTGATAAAGATCTTTGAGTTTTATTTTTAATAGCATCACGAGCATCATTTTTGTCGAGACCTGTATTGTCTAATAGTTGAGACGTAGAGTACTTACTATCTTTAAAGTTTTCTTTAATGTCATTTAAGACAGTTTCATAATTTTTATTCATAGGGGATTGGGGGTAATAAATCTCTCACACAATGAAGTTGTCATTGCATGAGAGGTTAATATTATTCAGTTACTGGTGAGCTAAGTTCTGGTAGCCATCTCCAAATTTCAGAGTAATTACCCCACATTTCAAGACTTTCATTAAAAAGTGCTTGATCTGTTTCAAATGAATTAGAGCCAAATAACTCATTGTAAGCTTCAATCACTTTAGGCCAAGAAACTTGTTCTTCGTCGAAACCAGAGTAATCAACATGAGAGTAAAAAACCATTACATGACCTGAATTACCTCCAATTGAAGTTGACCAAACATTTAATGCCATACTTTGATTAGATTCTGCCGCAGCTTT
>CAJJDI010000003.1 GCA_905182835.1 uncultured Flavobacteriaceae bacterium
TGCTAGTACAGCAACTGCTCTTTCAACTGCTATTGGATTAAATGATTTAAGTGATGTTCATTCTAATAATAGTAATTTGATTTTAGGAGGAGCTTATACTACTCAAGCTGACCAAGCAGCATATTTAGGTAACTTTGGGTATTCTAATGTTAATATTTTTGGTTACGGTGCAGGAATAGGTTCTAGTGTTATTAACCAGGTAGTTTTAGGGAACTCATCTGTAAACCACATATTTGCAGCTAGTGATTGGGGAGCTACGGTTTATGCAGCTGTTTACAATACAGGTTCTGACAGAAGATTTAAAACAAATATTATAAATATTGAAAGTCAAATTAAAAACTTATCAAATATTAAGTCAAAAAAATATATAAATATTAAAACTGGAAAAACTGAATTTGGGGTAATTGCTCAAGAGATTCAACAAATATATCCAGAACTAGTTTCAGAAATAGATTATATTGTTGACGATAACGAAGAAGCGAATTCTATGAAAAGATTAGCTGTTAATTACCAAGGTTTTATTCCAATCTTAATTAACACTATTAATGAACAACAAGTAATGATCGAAGAGCTACAAAGTAAAGTAGATGAAATTGAAGTTCTAAAACAAGAAATTCAAATGATTAAAGATATGATGAATAATTAACAGTCTAATTAATTATCTAATTAAAAGACTCTCTATTTAGAGGGTCTTTTTTTATTGAAATTATACCATAAAAGATATTATATAATCTCACTACTAATACTTAAAACTAAAAAAAGCTGAAAGCTACTCCAAGGAGTTTCTAACAGCTTTTAACTGTGTGTTGAAATTTGAGTGACAACTATTCAAAGGTAACAAATTTTCAGTCTAGATATAGCTTAATTTCTAATTCATTAAATATAATTTTAATTACAAGATCCTCAATATTAATAGATTAAATTAAATTATTGTTAATCAAAAGCTGTTTTAACTATTTTATCAATAATTAAGGGGTAAAAATTATTTAATTATCACTAATTTTATATTCCCAAAATACTTTAGATATGATTACTGATACTATTTTGATTATTGGAGCTAATGGCCAGTTAGGTTCTGTTTTGACAAAGGAACTTCAACTTATTCATGGTAAAAGCAATATTATAGCTACTGATGTTTATTTAAATTCCAATTTTGATGGAACCTTTGAATTACTGGATGCTACAGATATTAAAGCCATACAAAAAATAGTCACTAAATATTCCATAAATCAAATATATCATCTAGCAGCAATTTTATCTGCTAAGGGAGAAGAAAAGCCTTTATGGACTTGGGATATGAATATGAAAATGATGCTCAATGTATTTGAAGTAGCTAGATTAAGTAATGTTAAAAAAATCTTCTTTCCTAGCTCTATTGCAGTTTTTGGTGATGATGCACCATTAATAAGTACTCCTCAATCTGCATTTTTAAACCCTGCTACTGTTTATGGTATTAGTAAAGCAGCAGGAGAAAATTGGGCTCAATATTACTTTATTAAATACGGGCTTGATATACGCTCTATTAGATATCCTGGCGTTATAGGCTATCAATCTATGCCTGGCGGAGGAACTACAGACTATGCAGTTGATATTTATCACAGCGCTGTTAAAGGAGAAAGCTATTCCTGTTTTTTAAATGCTGAAACTAAATTACCAATGATATATATGGAGGATGCAATTAGAGCAACTATAGAACTAATGCAGGCACCGATAGAAAATATTAAAACCAGAACCTCTTATAACTTAGGTGCTATGAGCTTTAACCCAAGTGAAATTTTTGATGAAATCAAGAAACTATATTTAAATTTCGAAATTGAATACAATCCAGATTTCAGGCAAACTATTGCTGATAAATGGCCAAAAAGTATAGATGATAGTGAGGCTCAAAAAGATTGGGGTTGGAAACCAAGATTTAATCTAAAATCCATGACATCATTGATGTTAAAAAAGTTAGAAGAAAAATATAATACAATCAAATAAAAATAAAGAGATATGTACGGAGCTATTAAATCGAACTTACAAAAAGAATTAAAAGAGATAAAAGAAGCTGGATTATATAAAACGGAACGTATTATAACAACATCTCAAGATGCTATTATTAAAGTTTCTACTGGAGAAGAGGTGATTAATTTTTGTTCAAATAATTATTTAGGTTTATCAAATAACAAGGAAGTTGTTCAGGCAGCAAAAGACACACTTGATTCTCATGGTTTTGGAATGTCTTCAGTTCGATTTATCTGTGGCACTCAAGATATCCATAAACAATTGGAGCATAAAATTGCTGAATTTTTTCATTGTGAAGACACCATTTTATATGCAGCTGCCTTTGATGCAAATGGTGGTGTTTTTGAACCTTTATTAAGTAAAGAAGATGCTATAATTTCAGACTCTTTAAACCATGCTTCTATTATCGACGGTGTGCGTTTATGTAAAGCAGCAAGATATCGTTATGCGAATAATGATATGGCTGATTTAGAAGCTCAACTAATTGAAGCTAGTAAACAAAATCATCGTTTTAAAATTATTGTAACAGATGGGGTTTTCTCAATGGATGGAATCGTAGCACAATTAGATAAAATTTGTGATCTAGCTGATAAATATGATGCAATGGTTATGGTAGATGAATGTCATGCTTCTGGTTTTATTGGAAAAACAGGTAGAGGTACCATGGAACTAAAAGGAGTTTTAGGAAGAGTTGATATTATTACAGGAACTCTTGGAAAAGCTCTTGGTGGAGCTATGGGTGGATACACAACTGGTAAAAAAGAAATTATTGAAATTTTACGTCAAAGATCAAGACCATACTTATTTTCAAATTCTTTAGCTCCAACAATTGTTGGCGCATCTTTAAAAGTTTTTGAAATGATATCAAAAGACACATCATTGAGAGACACATTAGAAAGTAATACAAATTACTTTAGAGAAGAAATGGGGAGAGCAGGATTTGACCTTGTAGGTGCAGATGCTGCAATAGTCCCAGTTATGTTGTATAATGCAAAGTTATCTCAGGATATGGCAAACTTACTACTTGATGAAGGTATATATGTAATTGGTTTTTTCTATCCAGTAGTTCCTAAAGATAAAGCTAGAATTAGAGTTCAATTATCAGCTGCACACACAAAAGAACATTTAGACAAAGCAATTAATGCTTTTGTGAAAGTTGGAAAGCAGTTAAAAATAATATAATTTTATGCGAATAAATTGGTCAAAGTTTTTTATTTAATTTAAAGTATCTTAAAACTTCTAAAACTATATATAATGAAAAATACATTTCTAATTATTTTTATTTCTTTAATCACTTTTTCATGCTCTAAAAATGAAAGTGTTGATATAATTCCTTTAAACGCATATAACCCAGAAATTTCAGTTGAACAAAACTTAAATAACGGAGTTGCTGTTATGGACATACTGGAAGTAAATGACTTCAATAATCTTTATGGTATTGAATTCGGTGGAGGTTTTATATTTAATGTTAACCAAGTGGATGGTAGTTTAATTGTTGCTACAGACTATTCTCAAATAGGTAGTGTAGCTTGGGGAGATGTTTTTAGTCTAGATACAAATACTGAAATTGGTTCGGGTGATCAAAATACTCAGATGATAATTCAAGGTAATGAAAATGACCACAGTGCTGATGGATTTGAATTTGGAAGCGATGATTATGCTTTTAAAATAGTTACAGATTTAGATTATAATAACAATAATGATTGGTTTATTCCAAGTAGAGATTCTATGCAAGCTATTTATGATAATATTCATTCTCTTGGCTTTGGAAACTTTGATGAATCCTTAATCTATTGGTCTTCAACAAAGCAAGGTTATTCCCCATCTGTAATGGGATTTAATTTTGATTCTTGGGGTGGAGAACCTTTTCTCGGATCTTGTGCTAGCCCAAATGGAATATTGATAGCAAGAAAGATTAATTAAAATTCAATCCTAGCTATAGAAATCTTTAAAAGAACAGGTTCTATAACGAAGCTACAGAAAACTATGGGACATTCATCAATAAATGTTAGCTAACCTATTTAAGAGGTTTAGAGATAGCTGAATTAAAAGAAGAATAAGGTAAGCCTATGGTTTAAACTATTATCCAAAAATTAAACCACCACCAATTAAGGCTATAAGAACAAGAACAATGATAATAAGAATCATTTTGCCTTGTTTAGGAGTTGTGTTGGTATTGTTTGCGCCGCTATTATAATGGTTCAAATTGTTCATGATAATTTAAATATAAGCATTAAGTAATAATATAAATATAATAAATTATAGTCTAACCTATTTACGTGGTTTAGAAATATCTGAATTGACTGAATCTGATATGCCTATGGTTTATTTGAACACATAAATCAAACCTGTAATTATTAAGATGATTGGGGATAAAAGAATACTTTGACTAATAAATGTGCAAAATATAAATTCTGTCCATTGTGAAATTCCCATTTTAGTATGTTGTTCTTTTTGGGTAATCTTTACCAGTTGATTAAACTCCATTTTTATTAATTCAGACTTCGTGAGCCCTAAATCAATTATTCCAATAGTGTTCAGTCCTTTCTTAAATCCTTTAAATACCGTTTTTGGATGTAACCATAAGAAATATCCAAAGGCTAAAAAAATAATAATATTAATTGGAAAATGTTTGTAAAAGCTCGTGCCTATTTCCCAACCAGCAATAAATGCTTCTCCTTTAGAAGAGGTGTCACAATTATTCAAAATGTGTTCAATATCGTGAATATGAGTAACGTCTTTACGAAACTTTGGGTTTGGAAAAGGAATGTTGATAAACCACACTTTGACATTAAAAGAGTCATAGGCAATCCCTCCGTTTTCAGGGACTCCATTGTTTAAATAAAACTCGTTTAATAATTTCTCTAATTTCATTAATGCATTTCTATATATTATTAATTCATCAATACAATGTACAAAACTGTTTTTAAAGCTTGTCAATAAAGGTCAAGTGGTAATGATGCTTTGTAGCCCTCACTTAGCAGTTGCTTTCGGTGGGGATTTTTTATTTAGAATTTACATCAGGTCTTTTTCCGAATTGCCACATTAAAATTCCACCAGTAATAAACATCCATATAGAATAAGCTCCTATTGGAATACCCATTTCTACATTATTTAATATAGAAGTTGCAATTACAAGTGCTAATGTCCCATTTTGTATGCCGCTCTCAATTGTGATTGAAATTGCATTTTTCAAATTTAATTTAAATAACCTAGCAGTGAGATATCCTAACCCCATTGTCACGATATTTAGTAATAAGGTAACTAATCCTGCTTCTTTCATTCCATCTACTAGTTTATCAGCATTGGCAGCTAATACTGCGATAAATACTATTATAAAAATTACTGTTGAGGCAGTGCGCATTGGTTTTTCCATTCGTTTTGCAAAATTGGTTTTGTGTTTGCGAATGAACATTCCTATCGAAATAGGTATCACAGTGATTCCCATTATTTGTATTATAGTATCAATTATGGGTAATTTAATTGTAATATCTGTATTACTACTAAAATATTCTAATGCATAAGATAGAATAAACGGAATTGTCAATATACTTACAATGCTAGCAATAGCAGTTAATGTGACCGATAATGCAATATTTCCTTTACAAACTTGTGTTATCAAATTACTAGTTGGACCACCAGGGCAACTAGCTAAAATCATTAATCCTACTGCCATTACGGGATTTAAATTAAAAGCTATTGCTAGTGAAAATCCAATAATAGGTAAAAAGATAAGTTGATTGGTAAGTCCAATTAAAATAGCTTTAGGGTATTTTATAATTCTAGTAAAATCTGCTGGAATTAAAGTCATTCCCATACCTAACATTATAATAGCAAGAGATAATGGTAAAAACACTTTACTTATAATTTCTGCAGTATTCATAGGTCTATTAATATTTATTTCTTGATGTGCGTTAAGCCCAACTCCTTATATGTGGAATAAGCCTCCTGTTTATAGGTTCTTATTTCCGGATAATAAGAACTTTAGTTCTCGTTTATTTTTTTTCAAATGTAATATATTTCATGAGTTCTGGAACTTACCAAACATTATTTACCATATACTCTATTAACTATCTTTTCTATTTTTGAGTAATCTACATTTACACTTCTATGTCTTGGAGGAAGTGATGCTTTTTATTCTTTTTCCTCCACCTTGTCTAATATTCCATGTGGTTATAATCATTTTTATAAGAATCAAAGTTCCCAAAACTAAACCACAGGCATATCTTCTTCTTTTAAATCAGGTATTTTTGATCTCATCATATTCCTCCTGATTCCATAAGTGGTTTAACA
>CAJJDI010000004.1 GCA_905182835.1 uncultured Flavobacteriaceae bacterium
TTATTTACTATACCTAACTCAATGTAAGACGAAATCTTAGTTTTTACTTTATCTATATTTAAATTGTCTTTAGCACTAATGGGGATTAAATCATAATCTGAGAATTCCTGCTTAACAAATGAAAGATTACCAAGATCGATTTTATTAGCTATCAGTAAAACATTTTTATTTGAGTAAGTACTAATGAGGTTATCAATTTTACCTCTTGTAGAGTCTAAGTTATCACTACTAACTTTTGAAGAGTCAATAACATACAAAACAATATTAGATTTGGTTATATTTTCAAAAGTCTTTCTAATACCTATTGACTCAATTTCATCTTCAGTAGTTCTAATACCTGCGGTATCAATAAATCTAAAGTTAATTCCATTTATAACAATTTCATCTTCAATAGAGTCTCTTGTAGTACCCGCTATGTTACTAACTATTGCCTTGTCTTCATTTAAAATAGAGTTTAACAAAGTTGACTTTCCAGTATTTGGCTCACCTACTATAGAAATTGGAATTCCATCCTTGATTACATTACCCAAAGAGAAAGAATCAATAAGACTCTTAAGTGTTGATATAATCTTCACTAGTAAATCCTCAAAAGCTTTCATATTAGCAAATTCAACGTCCTCTTCTGAAAAATCAAGCTCCAATTCAATTAATGAGGCAAAGTTCAACAGCTCTTCTCTAAGTAGCTTTATATCATTACTAAAACCACCTCTCATATGGTCGATTGCAATTTTATGTGAAGATTCACTTGTACTTGAAATTAAATCAGCAACAGATTCTGCTTGACTCAAATCCATTTTTCCATTCAAAAAAGCTCTTAAAGTGAATTCTCCAGGGTCAGCTAGTCTACATCCATTACTTGTGAATAAATCAATTATTTTTTGCTGTATAAATACACTTCCATGACATGATATCTCAACAATATTTTCTCCAGTATAAGATCGAGGAGCTTTAAAAACAGATATTAAAACTTTATCAATTATAGTTTTAGACTCCATTATATAACCTAAATTAATTGAATGGGTATTTTGACTAATAAGATCTAACTTATTCAAGGGCTTAAACAGTTTGTTAGAAACTATAATTGAGTCGATTCCAGAAAGTCTAATAACTGCAATAGCACCAATACCCGGAGGAGTTGCTAAAGCTATTATTGTATCAGTTTTAATCACGGATTAAATTTTTTACAAAAGTAATGAAATTGAGTTATGTTAATTAACATGATATATAAAATAAATTTATAGAATATATATATTTATATTTGCTCAATGATAAATAGATTCACTAACCTCTTTTCATTTGTTATGATATATCCAATGTTTTGGGCTGTATCAAGGTTAAATTTTAATTTACTATTCAAGCTATCTGATTTTTTATTTTATATATTTTATTATATAATTAGATATAGAAGAAAAACAGTCCGACACAATCTTACTTTAGTCTTTCCTAAAAAAAGCAAAAATGAGATTAAAAGTCTAGAATTAAAAACTTACAGAAACTTAACAGATGTAATTTTAGAATCTGTAAAGTTTATTAATATGACTGAAAATGAAGTTAAGGAAAGGTTTCAGTTTAAAAATATAGAAGTTTTAAAAGAACTTGAAAAAACAAACCAAGATTTGATTGTAATGTGTGGTCATTACGCTAGTTGGGAATGGGTATTTATTCTTGATAGGTTTGTAAAGTATGATATCTACGGAGTATATAAAAAACTGTCAAATCCTTATTTTGACAAGGTTATAAAAAAATCAAGAAGCAAGTTTAACGGAAAATTAATTAGTACTAAAGAAGCTATTCCGAGAATTGGAAAAAATACTAAATCAAAAGATTTATGTCTTTATGGTTTTGCTTCTGACCAAACCCCGAAATTAAAAAGAGCTTTCCACTGGGGGAAATTCATGAATGTTCATGTACCTATACATACAGGAGCTGAAATGCTTGCTAAGAAATATAACTTAGCAATTGCTTTTTTATCTGTAGAGAAAATAAAAAGAGGATACTACATGACTACTTTTGAGAAAATCACTACCACTCCAAGAGATTACAAGGATTTTGAAATTTCTGATCTGTTTATAAAAAAGGTGGAAAAACAAATTATAAAAGCACCTGAGTTTTATACTTGGACTCATAAAAGATGGAAGCATAAAGATAAAGCTACATCAAAAAAATTATAATTATAAAAACTTACTGGATATATCTTTAATGAATGTATTAGCTAATTCATCTGCTAATTCTTGAGTTTTAGCCTCGCTATAAATTCTTATTATAGGCTCTGTATTGCTTTTCCTAAGCTGTACCCAAGATTTTTCAAAGTCAATCTTCAATCCATCAACAACATTAATGTTTTCAGAAGAATGTTTTTTTATTAAAAATTCTTTAATAGCATCAAAATCTAGGTCATCATTAAGTTGAAGCTTCTGCTTACTCATAAAGTATGTCGGATACTCTTCCTTTAACTTAAGAACAGAAATATTTTTTTCAGCTAATAAATTCAAAAATAAAGCTATACCCACAAGCGAGTCTCTTCCATAATGAGATTCTGGATAGATTACTCCTCCATTACCTTCACCACCTATAACAGCATTATTTTTTTTCATCATTTCAACCACATTAACTTCTCCTACCGCACTAGATTCATAAGAACACCCATGTTTAATAGCTACATCTCTTAAAGCACGAGTAGAGCTTAAATTACTTACTGTAGATCCTGGAGTTTTACTAAGGACAAAGTCAGAACAAGCAACTAAAGTATACTCCTCTCCAAAAACACTGCCATCTTCACATACAAAAGCTAAACGGTCAACATCCGGATCAACCACTATTCCAAGATCTGCACTATTCTCAATTACTAACCTTGACAGATCTGTTAAATTTTCCTTTAACGGCTCAGGGTTATGAGGAAAGTGTCCATTTGGTTCACAATAAAGCTCAATTACTTCTACTCCTAGCTTTTTCAAAAGTTTTGGCACAGCTATACCACCTGTTGAGTTTACTGCATCTACTACTACTTTAAATTTTGAAGATTTAATTTTGTTTACATCTACTACATCCAAAGACAAAACTTGATCTATATGAATGTCTATATAATTATCGACTTCGGTTATTTTACCCAATGCATCTACTTCATTATACTCAAAATCAGAGTTCTCTGCTAATTCTAAGATTTCTACACCATCATCAGCACTAAGAAACTCACCATTGCTATTTAACAACTTTAAAGCATTCCACTGCTTAGGATTATGACTAGCAGTAATGATTACTCCTCCACTTGCATTTTCCAAAGGAACAGCTATCTCAACTGTAGGTGTAGTTGAAAGTCCAATATCTATAACCTCAAAACCTAACCCCACCAATGTATTCATCACTAAACTTTGAACCATAGAACCTGAAATTCTTGCATCTCTACCTACTACAATTTTATTATTCTCACTATGACACTTAATCCAAACACCATATGCTGAAGTAAATTTGACAACATCTAACGGAGTCAGGTTGTTTCCTACTGTACCACCTATTGTTCCTCTAATGCCTGAAATAGATTTGATTAATGTCATTTAATATTTTTTTACAAATATACTACATCATTGCTTCAATTCTAATTTTGAATAAGTATTTTAGAAGAAAAATGACTCAAATCATGTTATACAGATTCTTAACCTTAGTGTTTATATTTATTCAATTTAGTTGTGATAGTAACAACGTTAAAAGAGGAGTTGTCTCTGAAAACGCAATGGTAGTCACTGCAAGAGAAGAAGCCTCTAAAATAGGGATTGAAATATTAAAAAAAGGTGGTAATGCCTTTGATGCAATGGTTGCTACTGAATTAGCCCTAGCTGTTGCCTATCCTTTTGCTGGAAATATTGGTGGTGGTGGATTTATGGTTTATAGAAAAAATAGTGGTGAAATAGGAGCGTTAGACTATAGAGAAAAAGCTCCGATGGGTGCAACTAAGGACATGTACTTAGATGAAGACGGTAATGTTATAAAAGGCTTAAGTACAGTTGGGGGACTTGCAGTAGGGGTTCCTGGTACAGTAGCTGGTGTGTTTGAAGTATATGAAAAATTTGGGACTCTACCGATTGAAGAAATATTTGAGCCAGTGATTAAGCTAGCTTTAAAAGGAGTTGTTGTTACAAAAAAACAAGAAATAAGATTAAAAAAATATAATTCACAGATTAATAACGATAAAACTTTTTGGAATGGAAGTGATTATATTCAATATGAAAAGTCTAGTCTATGGAAACAGGTTTGGAAAGAAAAGGACACCATAAAATATAATTCATTAGCAAAAACATTAAATAGAATAATGCTAAATGGTAAAAAGGAATTTTATGAAGGTGAAACTGCCTCTAAATTAGTTAATTTTCTTCAAAATAATGGAGGAATCATAACTATGGAAGATTTAAAATCATATGAACCAAAATGGAGAGAACCTATAATTTTTGAGTATGATAACCTAAAGATAATTTCAATGTCCCCTCCTTCTAGTGGTGGAATTTGTTTGGAACAAATTATGAAGATGATTAATCCATTTGATCTTCAACAATATGGTCATAATAGTGTTGATTACATCAAAGTATTGGTGGAAGCAGAAAGAAGAGCATATGCAGACAGAAGTTTCTATTTAGGAGATCCTGATTTTAATGAAATTCCCTATACAGAAATAACTAGTGATGAATATTTACTTGACAGGATGAAAAATTTTTCTTTTTCCACCCCTACTCTATCTAAAGACCTTAATCCTGGAGATATAAATATTAGTGAAAGTAATGAGACTACTCATTACTCCATTTTAGATCAGTTCGGCAATTCAGTTTCCGCAACCACAACATTAAACGGAGCTTATGGCTCAAAATTATACTCCGATGAATTAGGTTTTTTTTTAAATAATGAAATGGATGACTTTAGCAGTAAGCCCGGTGTCCCAAACATGTATGGGCTTATTGGTTCCAAAGTAAATCGTATTGAGCCAGAAAAAAGAATGCTTAGCTCAATGACACCAACTATAATTGAAAAAAACAATGAATTATATATGGTTTTAGGAACTCCTGGTGGAGCAGCCATTATTACATCAGTACTTCAAACAATATTAAATGTTCATGAGTTTGAAATGGGCATGCAAGAAGCCGTTAATGCACCAAGGTTTCACCATCAATGGTTGCCCGATGTAGTTTTGTTTGAAACAACCGGATTTGATAAGAATGTCACAGACAAGGTAGCTAAAGATGGATACAAAACATACTTTGACAGCTCTAGAATTACTTCAAAAGTTGAAGGAATTCTGATTTTAAATGATGGTAAAATTGAAGGTGGGGCAGATAAAAGAGGAGATGATAAAGCTGTTGGATTTTAAAAATATAAATACTCTATTTTATTCTATTAAATATCATAAAATTGTAGATTTACATCATGAATGAAATGGAGGGTAAAATTGAGATTAAAGGTGCTAGATCACATAATTTAAAAAATATTGATGTTACCATACCTAGAGAGAAATTAGTTGTAATTACTGGCTTATCTGGCAGTGGTAAATCATCACTTGCTTTTGATACAATTTATGCAGAAGGTCAAAGAAGATATATAGAAACTTTTTCCTCTTATGCAAGACAGTTTTTAGGGAGCTTAGAACGTCCAGATGTTGATAAAATTGACGGCTTATCCCCTGTTATAGCAATTGAACAAAAATCGTCTAATAAATCTCCAAGATCTACAGTTGGTACCATCACTGAAATTTATGATTTTTTAAGATTACTGTTTGCTAGAGCTAGCGAAGCCTATAGCTATGAAACAGATAAGAAAATGATTAGCTATACAGATGATCAAATCATTGAATTAATCCAAAATAACTATAGTAATAAAAAAGTAATTTTATTAGCTCCAGTGATCAAGTCTAGAAAAGGTCATTACAGAGAATTATTTGAACAAATAAGTAAACAAGGTTTTACTCAGGTTAGAATTGATGGAGAAATTGTCGACTTAGTAAAAGGACTTAAATTAGACAGGTACAAGATTCATGATATTGAGATTGTGATTGATAAACTTAAGTTAAATGATGATGACAATAATCAAAAAAGGTTACTAGAAAGTATTAGGACTGCAATGTATCATGGAGAAGGGACGATTATGCTGGTTGATATAGATAATGCTGGTTTTAGGTATTTTAGTAAAAATTTAATGTGTGAGGCAACAGGAATATCTTATCAAAATCCTGAGCCAAACAACTTCTCGTTTAATTCCCCAAAAGGTGCGTGTGAAAGCTGTAACGGGATTGGCACCATTAATATAGTTAATATTGATAAAATCATAGTTGACAAAACAAAATCAATAGAAAATGGAGGTATTTCAGTATTAGAAAACAAAGAAGGGTCCTGGATATATAAGCAAATTGAAACAATAGCAAAAAAATATAATTTTAGTTTAAAAGATCCAATTAAAACTATTCCTAAAAAAGGTATAGAGATGATTCTTTATGGTGGTAAAGATGATTTCATTGTAGAAAGTAAATCGTTAGGAGTTAAAAGAGATTATAAAATTGATTTTGAAGGTATTATAAACTTCATAAAATATCAATTTGATAATGCAGAGTCAAAATCCATAAAAAGATGGGCGAAAAATTATATGAATAGCGTTAAGTGCGAGGATTGTAATGGAACAAAATTAAAGAAAGAGTCCCTTTATTTTAAAATAAACAATAAAAACATTGACCAATTAGTAAACATGGATACTTCAGATCTTTTGGATTGGTTTAACAATCTAGATAAAAAGCTATCAAAAAATCAAAAGAAAATAGCTGAAGATGTTAATAAAGAAATAAAGAGCAGATTACAATTTTTAATTAATGTAGGGTTAGATTACTTAACTCTAAGTAGAAGTGCAAAAACTCTTTCTGGTGGTGAGAGTCAAAGAATTCGATTAGCTACTCAAATTGGATCTCAATTAGTTGGTGTATTATATATATTAGATGAGCCTAGCATAGGGCTTCATCAGAGAGATAATGAGAAGTTAATTAGGTCGCTTGAATCACTTAGAGACATCGGTAATTCTATTATTGTTGTAGAGCATGACAAGGAAATGATGGAGAGCGCAGATCATATAATCGACATTGGTCCTTTGGCAGGCAAACATGGTGGTGAAATAATTGCACAAGGTAAATTAAGTGATATTAAAAAAAGTAAGTCTTTAACAGCTGATTACCTAAATAATATTAAACAGATTATAAAGCCATCAGAAAGAAGGAGTGGCAATTCTAAAGAGATCGTTTTAACTGGTTGTACAGGTAATAATTTAAAAAATGTAAGTTTAACAATTCCTTTAAATAAAATGATAGGGGTAACTGGAGTTTCTGGTAGTGGAAAATCATCACTTATAAATGAAACTTTGTACCCAATTATGAATAATTATTATTTCAATGGGTTTAAAGATATATTACCTTATAAATCAATAAAAGGACTTGAACATATAGATAAAGTAATAGACATTAATCAATCTCCTATTGGCAGAACACCAAGAAGCAACCCAGCTACTTATACAGGCTTATTTTCAGAAGTAAGAAGTTTATTTTCTAAAGTTCCTGAATCTTTAATAAGAGGCTATAAAGCAGGGAGGTTTAGCTTTAATGTTACAGGTGGTAGGTGTGAAAACTGTAAAGGAGGTGGTTTGAAATTAATTGAAATGAATTTTTTACCAGATGTATTTGTTGAATGCGAGATTTGCTTAGGGAAGAGATTTAATCGGGAAACTCTTGACATAAGATATAAAGGAAAATCTATTAGTGATGTACTTCAAATGACAATAAATGAAGCAGTTAGTTTTTTTGAACACATACCCAAAATTTATAAAAAAGTAAAAACCATCCAAGATGTAGGTTTGGGCTATATAAGCTTAGGTCAACAAAGCACCACATTATCTGGTGGTGAAGCTCAAAGAATTAAATTAGCAAGTGAATTATCTAAAATTGATACAGGGAATACTTTTTACATATTAGATGAACCAACCACTGGCTTACATTTTGAAGATATAAGGGTTTTAATGATAGTACTTAATAAACTGGTAGATAAAGGAAATACTGTTTTAGTGATAGAGCATAATTTAGATGTAATCAAAATGGTTGATCATATAATAGACATTGGTCCTGAAGGAGGTAAAAATGGTGGAAAAATAATTTTTAAAGGTTCACCAGAAGATATTATAAATAATAAATTAAGTTACACTGGACAATTCTTAAAAAAAGAATTAAATTAGAAAAAAAAGAAGTATGTCAAAATTAAATCCAAAGGGCTGGAATGAAATAAAAACAAATGATTCATGGGCTATTTTTAAGATCATGGGTGAATTTGTTCAAGGTTTTGAAAAGATGAGTAAAATCGGACCGTGCGTATCTATATTTGGTTCAGCAAGAACTAAAAGAGATGATGAGTATTATCAACTTTCTGTAGATATTGCTCAAAGTATAGTTAAGTCTGGTTATGGAGTTATCACAGGTGGTGGACCTGGAATAATGGAAGCAGCAAATAAAGGAGCTAAAGAAAATGACGGAAGGTCAGTTGGGCTATGTATAGATTTACCTTTTGAACAGTTCGACAATATTTATATTGACAATGACAAGAAAATTGATTTTGATTACTTTTTTGTAAGAAAAGTAGTATTCATGAAATACTCACAAGGATTTGTAGTTATGCCTGGTGGCTTTGGGACACTAGATGAACTCTTTGAAGCAATAACACTTATTCAAACACATAAAATTGAAAAGTTTCCAATTATTCTAGTTGGCTCGAAGTTTTGGTCAGGACTAATTTCTTGGATAAAAGAAACATTACTTCATCAAACAAATACCGTAAGCGCAAAAGACCTAGAGCTGATTCACGTGGTAGACACAAAAGAAGAAGTTATAGAAATATTAGAAGGGTTTCATAAAAGTTTTGGTCTTAGTCCTAACTTTTAAAAGATCAAATTTTGAAAAAATACCTTGTTCTTTTAATTAGCATAACAACTCTACTATCCTTTAGTCAACATGAAATAAAAATCAAAGTTGAGTTAGATACTATTTTAAACATTTTAGAAATTGATCAACAGATATTGCTTGGGGAATTAAAAAACAAAAAGGATTCAATTTATCTGTTAGATTGGAATAATAGCTTTAATTCTAAAAACACCCATTTAGCCAAAAGTTTTTCTGAAGAATATAAAAAAAAGTTTCACCTAGCTAAAGATAAAGAGCGTGGGTTTACTAAAATTGAGAGTATAAAAGATGCTTATGATAATGATTTGATTTATTATAGATTAAAAACTAATCAAGATGTTATAGTAGTGAAGTTAGATTCAATGAACCCTATCATAAGAATTAAATACAGACTTAAGATTCCAAGTAATAAATTCACAGGATACGGATATACAAAGTCTAAGAATTATTATTTACAGTATTGGCATCTTGTTCCGGCAATGAAATTAGATGCTTGGACCTTTTATAGTAACAGGAATTTAAATGATATACCTTCTTCTAAATATAATATAACTGCACTAGAAATTAAGACTCCTGACAATTACCATGTAACTACAGAGCTTAAAGAAACAAAGAGTGAGTTATCAACAAGTAATGGTTTTAAATACAGTTTTTGGGAGTCAAAAGAGATATACGACCCAAAGATATATATAGAAAAAGAAAGGTCTTACACCCTTATAGAGGGAAGTAACTTGATTTTTTCAAAAAATAAAATCACAAAGAGTTATAGTTTAAATAAAAGTCAGCTTGAGGAGAGTGCTAAAAAAGTATTAGATTTTATAGAAAACGAATTAAAGATTAATTATAATAATAAATTTATTTTCAGTGAAGCAGACTACAATAATAATAAAATTTATGATCTAAATATACTTCCTAAAATACTCAAACTATACCCTGAAGAGTTTGTCTATGAACTACAGCTACTGAAAATCCTGTTAAGTAAAGTTTTAGATAATTCACTAATTATTAACCCAAGAAAAGAATATTGGCTTAAAGATGGTGTTCAGATCTACACAATGATACGTTATGTTGAAAAATTCTACCCTAACATATCATTAGCTGGTAGTTTATCTAACTTCCCTGGCTTGAAGAATCTATATGCCTCAAAATTAAAATATAATGATAAATATTATCTAGGTGCACTTCATATGTATAGGATAAATAATACTCAAAAATTAAATATACCTAAAGATTCATTATTGAAATTTAATGAGAGAATAGCGAATAATTATAAATCTGGATTATTACTATATAATTTGAGTAAAAAAATAAAAAAGTTAGAATTTTCTAAAATAATAATCAACACGTTAAAATTGAATAATGAAAACTCTGCATTATTTTTTAAAAATAAAATAAATAAACAATTTGACAATAATAACTCTTATTTAGATTCACTTTTAGAGATTAAAAATATTGATCATTTAAACTACTACTCTGAGACAAAATCCTTGAAGAAATCTTTAAAACACAAACCATTTAAAATTAAATTAGGCAAAGATATTGAAGACCCTAATTTTAACCACGTATATATAACTCCGATAATTAGCTACAAGAACATATATGATGGAGTCAATTTAGGAGCTGAAATTCATAATAAGTCTATATTTAAAAAAGAATTTAATTACAAATTCAAACCTTTATACAGCACTAATTCGAAACAGTTATCTGGTTCAGCAATTATTTTCAATTCAAAAAATGTTAGAAACAAAGATTTATTTTTAGTTAACTATGGGATGTATGCTAATATTAGTTCTTATGATCAAAACTCATTAGCTAAAATATACTCACCATTTATTAATTTTAATTTTAGAAAAAGTACAAATTTAAGAGATAATAAAAGAAGTTCCTTAAGTGCAAGGTTTTTAAAAATATCACACAAAGGAGAAATTATTACTTCACCGGAATATCAAATTTTTAACTTAAAATACACAAGTTTAAATCCAGGACTAATAAATCATAAAAAATGGTTTGTTGATTATCAACTTTCTGAAAGTTTTTCAAAAATATCTTTCAGCTATGAATTTAGAAAATTATATGAAAACAACAGAGAGCTAAATGTTAGAGTATTTACTGGATACTTTATACATAACAATAACAATCAATCCAATAGTTACTTTAACTACTCATTAGATAGGCCAACAGATTACCTATACGACTACAACTATTATGGTAGATCAGAAAATAACGGGTTTTTTAGCCAGCAGATAATCATGGCTGAAGGGGGATTCAAATCCAAGCTAATAAATTCAAATAGTAATAATTTTATATCTACTCTTAATCTTAGCTCAACAATTTGGAAAAACCTTCTACTGTATATAGACATGGGGCTACTAAAAACAAGTTTAGACGACTCTTTTAGATTTGTTTATGACACAGGAATTCGGCTTAATATAATTACTGATTATTTTGAGATATATTTCCCAATTAAATCTAGTGATGAATTAGAATTAAATAGTTCCAAATACAATGAAAAAATTAGGTTTTTATTTACTTTTGAACCTGATGTGTTGTTAGGATTATTTAGAAGGAAATGGTACTAAATTTAAGTGTTGAAATTGCGTACAAGGGATAGATTAACTACATTTGCAAAATCTAAATCGCCTTAATTAATGACAAAAATTTCAAAAGAAGTTAATCCAGTCTTATCTTATAAAGATTTTATTACTGAAGTTATTAATGATTATACAATTGCTGTAACTAGTAGAGAATGTAGCATTCTTGGTAGAAGAGAAGTTCTTACAGGTAAAGCTAAATTTGGAATTTTTGGAGATGGTAAAGAAGTTCCTCAACTAGCAATGGCTAAGTGTTTTAAGAATGGAGATTTTAGATCAGGTTACTACAGGGATCAGACTTTCATGATGGCCATAGGAAAGCTTACTTCACTAGAGTTTTTTGCAGGACTATATGCACATACTGATTTAGATTACGAGCCAATGAGTGCTGGCAGACAAATGGGAGGACATTTCACTACCCATAGCTTAGATGATAAGTATGAGTGGAAAGATTTAACAGCTCAAAAAAACTCTAGTTCTGATATATCTCCAACTGCAAGTCAAATGCCTAGATTATTAGGGCTGGCCCAAGCTTCTAAAATATATAGACATAATAAAGAAATTGATTCTGTAAAGTTTTCTAAAAATGGAAATGAAATTGCTTGGGGTACTATAGGCAACGCTAGTACTAGTGAAGGACTATTTTTTGAAACTATAAATGCTGCAGGTGTATTACAAGTTCCAATGGTAACAAGTATTTGGGATGATGAATACGGAATTTCTGTTCACGCTAAACATCATACGACTAAAGAAAATATATCTGAAATATTGAATGGTTTCAAAAGAACAAATACTAAAGATGGGTATGAAATTATTGAGGTTAAAGGTTGGGATTATGTGAACTTAATTAAGGTTTACGAAAAAGCTGAAAAAACCTGTAGAGAAAAACACATACCTATAATTATACATGTATCTGATTTAACCCAACCTTTAGGTCATTCTACTTCTGGCTCTCATGAGAGATATAAAACTAGTGACCGATTAGATTGGGAGAAAAAATTTGATTGTAACTCCAAAATGAGAGAGTGGATTATATCAAATAATATTAGCACTAATGAAGAATTAATTGAGTTAGAAAAGTCAATTCAAAAAAAAGTAAAAGAAGACAGAGCTAAAGCATGGAAAGCCGTTATATCTATCACAAAAAATGATAAAGAAGAGCTCTTAAATCTTCTAAATAAAATAGATGACAAATTACTGACGGAGAAAACAATTTCTATAATTGACACACTCAAGAGTATAACTGAGCCTAGTAAAAAGGATATAATTTCTACTGCTAGAAAAGTTTTATACAGCCTAAATAAAGTTACTCTAAATTCAAAAATAGAAATAATTGACTGGTTAAAATTAAACATACACAAAAACACTTTAGACTATAGCTCTCACCTATACAGCCAATCTAAATTTAGCCCGTTAAAAATTAAAGAAATAAGACCTTTATATAATACTGACTCTAAAGATGTTGATGCAAGAGTTATATTAAGAAATAATTTTGACAAGATATTAGAACAAAGAAAAAGTGTAATCATATTTGGTGAAGATTCAGGTAAAATTGGGGATGTAAATCAAGGATTAGAAGGTTTGCAAGAGAAATTTGGTGAAACAAGGGTTTCTGATACCGGTATCAGAGAAGCAACAATAATTGGACAAGGCATAGGCCTTTCTTTAAGAGGGCTAAGACCTATAGCAGAAATACAATATTTAGATTATTTACTATATGCTTTACAAATAATGAGTGATGACCTAGCTACGTTACATTATAGAACTAAAGGGAGGCAAAAAGCTCCAATGATTATTAGAACTAGAGGACACAGATTAGAAGGAATATGGCATTCTGGATCACCGCTTGGTGGTATACTTGGATTTTTAAGAGGGATTTATATATTGACTCCTAGAAACATGACTAAAGCTGCCGGTTTTTACAATACAATGTTAGACAGTGATCAACCAGCACTAATCATAGAGTGTTTAAACGCATATAGAGTAAAGGAAAAGGAACCTTATAACCTTTCGGAAATCAGAACCCCTGTAGGTAAAATCGAAGTAGTTAATGAAGGTTCTGATTTAACAGTAGTATCTTACGGCTCAACTTTAAATTTAATACAAGAAGTTGTACAGGAACTATCTGATTTTAACATCTCAATTGAATTAATTGATGTACAGACATTAATACCATTTGATTTAGAAAAAGAGATAAGTAAAAGTGTTTCAAAAACTAACAAGTTATTAATAGTAGATGAAGATGTACCTGGAGGTGGAACTGGTTATATACTGAATGAATTGATTTCTAACCAAAATATTTACAACTTCCTAGATAGTGAGCCTAAAATATTAAGTGCAAAAGATCACAGACCAGCATACGGGACAGATGGGGATTATTTTTCTAAGCCTTCAAAAGAAGATGTTTTCGAATTAGTTTATGAAATCATGAACGAATCGGACCCTCATAATTTTCCTAAATTATTGTAATAACTTAAAGATTAATTCTTTTAAAAGATCTGAATTTGAAATATTTACAGCTCCCAACCCTTTAGATTTCAAATCAAAATCTCTTAAAATAGAAATTTTAGAAGAAATATCTTTCATGGAATAATTCCTTGCTGCTGATGAATAATCTTTAACAAAATATGGATTAACTTTTAATACTGATGATGCTGATCTATCTGATTTATCAGAAAGACTATGATAAATAAATAGTTTTAAAAAGAAATCAAAAACTAGAGATATTACAACTACAATAGGATTTGATTTTGGGTTTTTTGAAAAGTAATCTATAATTTTCATGCATTTAGAAAAATCTTTTTCACCAATTGCCTTTCTAAGCTCAAAAACATTAAATTCTTTTGAAATGCCAATAAATTTCTCGATATCATTAACGTTTATGGATTTATCTTTAGATTTTACTACGATTAATTTATCTAATTCATTAGCAATTTTATTAATATCCGTTCCTAATAACTCAGTAATTAAAAAGGAAGATTTCTTGTCGATTGTGAAATTAAAAGATTTTAGATAAGAGATGATCCAGTCTTGTGCTTGATTCTCATATAGTTTTTTACTTTCAAAAATGAAACCATTTTTTAAAATTGCTTTATAAATTGCCTTTCTTTTATCCAGAGACTTGTGTTTAAAATTCAAAACAAGAATTGTAGAATCCAAAGGGTTGTTTACATAGCTAATCAGATCTTCTAAAGAATTCCCATCTACATCTTTTTTAATTAGCTCTTGGGCTTCTTTTACAATAACTAGCTTTTTTTCTGACATAACAGGATATTGCTTAGATATTGATATAATTTCACTAATTGAAGTATCTTTTCCGTAGAGAATATTTAAATTAAAATCTCTTTCATGATCCTGAAGTGAGTTGTTTTGAATTAGTTTAGTTAAGTGGTCAATATAATACTCTTCCTCTCCCATAAATAAATAAACAGTAGAATAAGTACTGTTTTTTATATCATTTTCTATTTGTTTAATTAAATTCATAAAAAAAAACGAAATTTGAATTATGTTACAATTGAATTTTCCAAATTATACATTTAAAATCAAAAATATAGAAAATGAAGATTATATTTTTGATGAAATTAGAAAAAAATACATTAAGCTAACAAAAGAAGAATGGGTCAGACAAAATTGTGTTAATTTTCTTGTGAAGGAAAAAAAATTCCCTCAGGTTTTAATTAATGTGGAGAAGACTTTAAAAATCAATAAGTTAAGCAAAAGGTATGATATTGTTGTATACAATTCAGACGGAAGTATTAAATTACTTGTGGAGTGTAAATCTCCTGAAATTAAAATAACTCAAAAAACTTTTGATCAAATTGCAATTTATAATATGAGTTTAAATGCTGACTTACTTATGATAACAAATGGAATTAATCATTATTATTGTAAAATTGATTACGAGAATCAATGTTATAAATTTATAAATGACATTTACAATAAATGAAAGTAGCTGTAATAATATTAAATTGGAATGGAATAAAACTACTAGAGGAATTTTTACCTATTCTAGTTCGTTATTCTAATAATAATGCGCAAATTTACATGATTGATAATAAATCAACAGATCATTCAGTTGAATATGTCTCTTCCAACTTTCCATTAGTAAATATTGTTCAAAATAAAGAAAACTATGGCTATGCCAAGGGTTATAACGAAGGTCTAAAAAAAATAGATGCAGATGTCTATTGTTTATTAAATAATGATGTTGAGGTTACAGAAAACTGGCTAGAACCTCTTATAAAAGAATTTAAATCAAATCAAAATACAGCGGTTGCACAACCTAAAATATTAAATTATAATCAAAGAGAATATTTTGATTATGCTGGAGGAGCAGGTGGATATATTGATAGTTTAGGATTCCCTTATTGCGATGGTAGAGTACATAACATTATAGAGAAAGATGTTAATCAATATGATTTTAATAAAGATGTTTTTTGGGCGTCTGGCGCTTGTTTTTTTATTAGAAAAAATGTTTTCAACTCTTTAAATGGATTTGATGAGTCATTTTTTAATCATATGGAAGAAATTGACTTGTGCTGGAGAGTATTAAAACAAGGTTATAAAATCCGATACATATATAACTCAAATGTGTTTCACGTAGGTGGAGCTACCTTAGATTATAATAATCCAAGAAAAACATTTTATAATTTCAGAAATAGCCTAATTACCTTAACAAAAAATATAGAAAAAAACTTAATTCGTACTATCTTTTTAAAAATGATAGTTGATGGGTTTATTGCTATTTATTATTTATTTACATTAAAACTTTCACATTTCTTAGCAATAATTAAAGCTCATTTTGCGTTTTACCATCAAATGCCTAATTTAATTAAAGAAAGAAAAAATATTAATTCTAATTTAGAATATTATAAAACTAATTATATTGTAGTTAAATATTTTAAGTTAAAATATGTTAAGTTTTTTGGTGATTAAGTTTAGCTTTTATTTATTTTTACAATATTAATTTTAATTTTAAAAAATTCAGATGAAAAAAACATTTTTATTAAGTTTATTGACTGTTTTGATTTTAAGTTCTTGTGTTACTAAAAAGGAATACACGTCATTAGAAAACAAACATAGAAACGCACAAGATTTATTAAATACAGCAACTGTTAAGTTAAATGCTTGTATTGAAGAAAAAGTATCAGCAGTAGCTCTATCTACAGCTTACAAGGATCAAGTAGAAGATTTAAGAAGAACTACTCGTGATTTAATGATAAGCACAAAAGACTTAACGATATTAACTTCTAAAGGAGCTGATAATCTTGAGAGATCTCTAGAAAGCATGAAAGAGAAAGATCTGAAAATATCAAGATTGCAAGATGCTGTTAACAAAAAAGACAGTGTAACTTTAGCTATTGTAACTAGCTTGAAGAAAGAAATTGGAATTAATGATCCAGATATTGAGGTTAATGTTGAAAAAGGGGTGGTGTTTATATCTCTTTCAGATAAACTTTTATTTAAAAGCGGTAGCTATGAAGTGACTGAAAGAGCAAAAGAAATTCTTGCTAAGGTTGCAACAGTAGTAAACGGAAAACCTGATTTTGAATGTATGGTTGAAGGTCATACTGATAGTCAATCTTATCAAAATGGAGTTTTAATAGATAACTGGGATTTAAGTGTTAAAAGATCAACGTCAATAGTGCGTGTACTAGAAACTTTAGATGTTAATCCTCAGAAATTAATTGCTGCCGGAAGAAGCTACCATGTTCCTTTAGTGGATAATGAGACTGCAACAAACAGATCAATCAACAGAAGAACAAGAATTGTTATTATGCCTAAAATTGATCAATTTTATGATATGATTGAAAAAGAAATGAAAAGTATGACTGAGTAAATTAGTGATTTTTTTTAAAAACAAAAGAGGTTTAATGTTATATTAAACCTCTTTTTTTATCCTATAATTTTAAGTTTTGCAAATCTTAGTAACAGTTTTTTTACTCCACCATTTTCAAAATTAATTTCAGCTTTAATATCTGCTCCTCTTCCTTCAATATTTACAACTTCACCATTACCAAATCTAATATGTTCAACTATATTGCCAACTACAAGCTTATTGTCAAATAAGTTGCTGTTGTTTGAGTTTTCTTGGATTTTCTTAAAGTTACCCTTAGGCTTTGCAATTACTTTCTTAAACCTAAGCTTATTAAAGCTAGGCTCATTGCTTTCTTTAGCGCGAATTAAGGGCTTGAATTTATTTTCGTTAACGGAAGTTAAGATATCTAAGTATTCTTCATCTATTTCATCAATAAATCTACTTGGTTCCGAATCTGTTAATTTCCCCCATCTATATCTTGATAGAGCGTATGACAAATAAGCTTCTCTTTCCGCTCTAGTTAAAGCTACATAAAATAACCTTCTCTCTTCTTCAAGATCGTTTCTTGAATTTAAATTCATTGCACTTGGAAAAAGGTTTTCTTCTAGACCAACAATATAAACTATTGGAAATTCTAGACCTTTAGCCAAATGTATTGTCATTAGAGCAACTTTGTTCTTATCTTGATCATCCTTGTCTGAATCAGTAGCTAATGCCACATCTTCTAAAAATTCACTAATTGACCCTGTTGATTCAGGAACTTCTCTCTGAATTTCAACAAAATCTTTAATTCCATTTAGCATTTCTTCAATATTTTGAATTTTTGCCTGATCCTCAATCGATGTTAAGGAACTATATGTTTTAATTATTCCAGAATCATTTACCACTTCATTGGCAATATCAAAAGCATTTTTGTTTTTTGCTGAAATTTTAAAAGTCTCTATAAGATTTATAAAATTTGTTATTTTTATTTTTATACCTGAACTAATGTTTATTTTTAACCCTTCTAATTCTTTACACACACTGTACAAAGAAATATTCAAGGTATTTGCTTCAATTAACAGTTTATTAATTGTTGTTTGACCAATGCCTCTAGCTGGAAAATTGATAACCCTTTTAAATGCCTCTTCGTCATTGGAGTTTATGATTAACCTTAAGTAAGCAAGTACATCTTTTATTTCTTTTCTTTGATAGAATGATAACCCTCCATAAACTCTATATGGAATGTTTCTTTTTCTTAACGAATCTTCAAAAGCTCTTGATTGAGCGTTAGTTCTATATAATATCGCGAAATCTTTATTCTGGAGTTGTTTAGAGTTTTTGTTTTCAAAAATAGAACTAGCTACGAACCTACCCTCATCTCCATCTGTTAGCAATCTATTCACCTTAATTTTATTTCCCTCATCATTTTCTGTCCACACAACCTTCTCTAATCTTTTTTGATTCTTTTCAATTAAACTGTTAGCTGCTTTAACTATATTTTTTGTTGATCTATAATTCTGCTCTAACTTAAAAAGCTTAACATCATCATAATCTTTTTGAAAATTTAATATGTTATTAATATTAGCACCCCTAAAGCCATATATACTCTGTGCATCATCTCCAACTACACATATGTTTTGAAACTTATCTGATAATGCCTTCACAATTAGATACTGAGAATGATTTGTATCCTGGTACTCATCTACCAGTACATATCTAAACATGTTTTGATACTTAGATAATACTTCTGGAAATCTAGACAATAACTCGTTTGTTTTGAGTAATAAGTCATCAAAATCCATAGCACCTGACTTGAAGCACCTGTTGACATACTCCGTGTAAATATCTATAAGTCTAGGTCTACGAGCTTGTCTATCAGCTTCAATTAATTCATTGTTTGAATTATACGCCTTAACTGTGATAAGGTTGTTTTTATAGCTTGAAATTCTGGAGTAAATCTGTTTGTATTTATATATCTCTTTATCAAGATTTAGTTCTGATATAATTGAGGAAACCAATCTTTGAGAGTCCTGAGTATCATAAATAGTAAAGTTTGAAGGATAACCTAGTCTATCAGCCTCAATTCTTAAAATTTTCGCAAATACTGAATGAAATGTGCCGATCCACAGGTTTTTAGATTCATTATCTTCTAGCATAGAAGATATTCTTTCCTTCATTTCTTTAGCTGCCTTATTTGTAAATGTTAGAGCTAAAATATTATAAGCATCAACACCTTTACTCATTAAATAAGCAATTTTATAGGTTAAAACCCTTGTTTTTCCAGAGCCTGCACCAGCGATAACTATCATTGGTCCATCTGTCTGTAAAGTAGGTTCTAATTGAGATTTATTTAAATTCTGTAGTAAGTTATTCAATTATCAAATTTTTAAAAGTGAATTTAGAGAATGTAATGGATATTATAATAACATATATCTATTAATTATAAACAATTTAATATGAATATTAAATAATATTAATTAAGGTAAATGATATAAAAAATATTATTTTTATTTATAATGAATTCTAATTTACTAAATACACCTATTGATTATTTAAAAGGCTTGGGTGCTAACAGGTCTGAAATAATAAAAAAAGAATTAAAAATCTTTGATTATAAGGGTTTGGTAAACTTATTCCCTAATAGATACATTGATAAGTCTAAATATTATAAAATTAAAGAACTACCAAATTTTAGCTGTGATGTTCAAATAATAGGTGAAATTTCCAATCTTAGTGAAATAGGTATAGGAAGAAAAAAAAGGTTAGTTGCACATTTTAATGATGGAGAAGATGAAATTGAACTAATATGGTTTAAATCTGTAAAATGGTTAAAGAAAAGTTTACTCCTAAATACTAAATACATAGCATTTGGAAAATTAAATTTTTTCGCTAATAAAGTATCTATTCCTCATCCAGAACTTGAATTATATAAGCCTGAAAGTTTAAGTCTAAGATTAAAACTGCAACCAATTTATCCATCCACGGAAACACTTGTAAAAAAAAGTATTAGCAATAAAGTCATTTCTAACCTGGTGAAGTCTTTATTATTTGATGTAAAATTAAAATTTAAAGAAACTATTCCTGACTATTTGATATCAGAGTTGAAGTTATTAGATAAAAATAGTTCTATATACAATGTACACTTCCCTAAAAACAATGAATTATTATCCGAAGCTATCCGAAGGTTAAAGTTTGAAGAATTACTTTTTCTACAACTACAACTATTGAAAAAAAATATAAACAGAAAAGATAAAATCAAGGGATACAACTTTAATGTTGTTGGAAATAATTTTAATAAGTTTTATAAAGAAGTTCTTCCCTTTGAATTAACAAATGCTCAAAAAAAAGTATTAAAAGAGATTAGAAATGACCTTGGTAGTAACGCGCAAATGAATAGACTATTGCAAGGAGATGTAGGTTCAGGAAAAACTATAATAGCATTTATGACCATTTTAATAGCGCTAGATAATGGTTTTCAAGCTTGTTTAATGGCGCCGACTGAAATTTTGTCAGTACAGCATTATGTAGGTTTTATTGAAATGTCTAAGTTATTAAATATCAATATAGTAATACTTACAGGTTCAACTAAAGCTTCACAAAAAAAAGAGATATATAAGGCCTTAGAACTAGGTGAAATTGACATTATCATTGGGACTCATTCTCTAATTCAAGACAAGGTTGTTTTTAAAAATTTAGGCCTTGCAATAATTGACGAACAGCATAAGTTTGGAGTAGCGCAAAGAAGTAAACTTTGGGCAAAAAGCACAACCCCTCCACATATATTAATTATGACAGCTACACCAATCCCAAGAACATTAGCAATGAGCGCCTACGGAGATCTTGACATTTCACTAATTGATGAGCTACCACCCGGTAGACGCGAAATCACCACTGTACACAGATATGATAGTAATAGATTAAGTGTATTTAAATTTATTAAAGACCAAATTTCAGAAGGCAGGCAGGTATATATAGTATATCCATTAATTGAGGAAAGTAAAAATATGGACTTCAAAGACCTTATGGATGGATACGAAAGTCTTTCTAGAGAGTTTGAACAACCTAAATATCAAATATCCATAGTTCATGGTAGAATGAAAGCTCAGGACAAAGAGTTTGAAATGAAAAGATTTGAAAATAAAGAAACTCAAATACTCATCGCAACTACGGTAATTGAAGTGGGTGTTAATATTCCAAATGCTTCTGTAATGGTTATTGAAAGCTCCGAGAGGTTTGGTTTATCTCAACTACACCAATTAAGAGGCCGCGTAGGAAGGGGGATTCACAAAAGTTACTGCATATTAATGTCTGGAAATAAACTTAGTAATGAAAGTAAGTTAAGACTAAAAACAATGACCCAAACCAATAACGGGTTCTTAATCGCAGAAAAAGACCTAGAAATTAGAGGCCCAGGTGATATTATGGGGACACAACAAAGTGGGGTTATTGATCTTAAAATAGCAGATTTAATCTCAGATCAAAAAATATTAACTTATGCAAGAAAATTTGCAAAGCAGATCTTAGAGGATGACAAAAATCTCTCCAAAGAAAAAAATAGTAATCTTTTAAACACCTATAACCATCTTGTTAAAAATAAAGACTTGTGGAGCTATATTGGGTAATTAACTGATTATTAGCTAAATTGTACTTGTGAAAAACCTTATATATCTATTTTTCTTTATCTCATTTTTTTCTTTTTCTCAATACTACACTGGCCAGAGAGTTTTTTCTAATAAATTTCCATCTGAAACAATTGATGTTAATCAGGATACATACATTTTAATAAAAAACTCCAATACTGATATTATTGTTGCTGTCAAAGATTTAACTAGAGATAAAATAATTCAACATGCATACATTAATGCTAAGGATAATTATAAATTTATTAATATTCCAGTTGGTAAATATGTTTGCATGTATATGTGGACAGACACACAAGGAAAAAGACATTACAACATAGATGATAAGTCTATGGATTTTCCTGTAAATCAAATAGGTGGCTACGAAATTACAATGCAGAAATCTGTAGCAGGTAATTTAACACAGTCAGCTATTGATGAAGATAATTTTTTTAACAACTAACTTTTTCTTAATTATTTGGAGATAAAAAGTGAAATAGGTTAATTAATCTGCATCTCTTTAATTGTTCGATCAAACTCTTTTTTAAATTCAATATATTTTTCTCCAGTAGCAGGTCCATTAAATCCAGTATGGATTTTAATAACCTCCTTATTTCTGTCTAAAAAAATAGTAGTTGGGTATGAAATTATATTATTAAGCATTGGGAATTTCTCTAACGCTTTTTCTTTATCTGAACTTCCATACTGCGCTAATAAAATTGGATAATTAATTCTAAGCTCGTTTTTTAATTTCAAGATACTCTTTAAGGCCCTCTCTTTAGTTTTTGCATACTCAAAAGCTAGAGCAACAAACTCAATATCTTTTAAATCATTCTCATTAATATAATCGACATAAAATTTAGACTCATCAAGACAATTAGGACACCAACTACCCATAAATTGTATAACCATAGACTTACCGTTATAAAAATCATCATCAATTGAGATTAATTTACCCAAAGTATTTTCAAAAGAAAAGTCAAACTTTTGGCTATTGTTTTTCATAGAGGTTAAACTATATTCATCTGCTAGTTCAAAATCATTATCTAAAACACCCTCTATTATCGTTTTAGAGTGGTTTCCTGCGTACATAACTCCCTTTACACTATCATTGCTCAACTCAGCCTCCAAAAGGTAAGCTCTTGATCCGTTAAAGGTTGACAAAACAATATTACCACCCTTATAACCACCATGCATAAATCCATAATCTCCAGTATTTGTTCTGAATGTAGCACCAATTTCATTCTGTCCAATTGAATTAAACAAACCGATAGAAAGAGATTTATTATCCTTTTCAGGATTAAATGTAAACTTCCATGTATTTGTGATTAATTTTTTATTTTCTTCAAAATCAATATCAAAACGCTTCTTACTTTCATAAGAATTAAAAGGGACTACCCTATCTAAACTCTCAATAACAAAAACACCATCAATTTTGTCTTCAGTCAAAACCCCTTTAATATATCCCTCAAATACTTTTGAATTTATAAAAATTGAATCCCGTGAATAATCTATTGAAAACTCAACTATTTCTGATGAATTTTTAACAACAAGTGTACTATCATTAATAACAGAAAAATTAAATGGCAGGTATTTATCTTTTTCAACTTCAAGCTTACCTACATAATCAATCGAATTCAGTTGCTCGCTAAAACCTGAATTACAAGATGTTACAAAAATTAAACTAATTACAAAAATAATATATCGCATTGTTGTTTTTATTTTAAAGATCATCAAAAACTTGTGATTAAAAAAAACTTATTCAATTTCATTACAAACTTAGTATTATTATATTTGTATTCTGAAATAGAAATAATGAAAATATCTTACAATTGGATAAAGCAATTTATTAACCTAAAAGATAATACTAAAGATACATCACAGTTATTAACAGAGCTAGGGCTTGAAGTTGAGGGTATCTCTAATTTTGAATCTATTAAAGGGGGATTAAATAATGTTGTTATAGGAAAGGTAATATCATGTGAAAAACATCCAAATGCTGACAGACTTAAGGTTACAAAAGTTAATGTAGGTCAGGAAGAAGACCTTCAAATTGTATGTGGAGCCCCAAATATAGAATCTGGTCAAACAGTAGCAGTTGCAATGATTGGCGCTAAACTCTATTTCAACGATGATGAAATTATTATAAAAAGAAGTAAAATAAGAGGAGAAAGCAGTGAAGGAATGATTTGTGCTGAAGACGAACTTGGTTTAGGTAAGTCTCATGAAGGAATTATTGTCTTTAAAAAAGAATACAAGCCAGGGACTTTAGTTAAAAAAATATACAATGTTGAAAATGATGAAATTTTTGATATTGGACTAACTCCAAACAGAGCTGATGCCATGAGTCATTATGGTGTTGCAAGAGACTTAAAGGTAGGTTTAATGCAACAAGGTGTTAATCTTGAATTGATCACTCCCTCTGTAAGCGACTTTAATGTAGATAATAGAGCTATTAATTTAAAGCTAGATGTTCAAGACTCTAAGAAAACACCTAGATACTGTGGAATTGTAATTAACAACATTAGCGTTAAAGAGTCCCCTGATTGGTTAAAAAATAGATTAAAATCTATTGACCTAACGCCCGTAAATAATATTGTAGACATCACCAATTACGTTCTCCATGATCTAGGACAGCCATTACATGCATTTGACTATGACAGTATCATAGATGATAAGATAAAGGTAACAACTTTAAAAAAAGGAACTAAATTCACTACTCTTGATGGAGTTGAAAGGGAGTTGACTGAAACTGACCTTATGATTTGTAGTGGAAACAAACCATTATGCATGGCAGGTCTTTATGGAGGAATTGATTCTGGAGTTAAGGAATCAACTAAGTCCATTTTATTAGAAAGTGCTTATTTCGACCCTATAACAATTCGAAAATCCGCCAAACACCATGGCCTTAAAACAGACGCATCTTACAGATTTGAAAGAGGTATTGATCCTAACACCACAAAATACGCTCTAAAAAGAGCAGCAATATTAATTAAAGAGATTTGTGGAGGGGTCATTTCTAGTGAAATTGAAGATTTATATCCTGAAAAATTAGATGACTTTGAAGTCCTTTTAAATTACGCTCAAGTAGATAAATTAATTGGTCAAAAAATTGATCACGAAACAATAAAACAAATTTTAACATCATTAGACATTAAAATTAATAGCATAACTGAAGCTGGACTCGGTCTTAGTATTCCTTATTACAGAAATGATGTTCAAAGGGAGGCAGATATTATAGAAGAAATTCTAAGGGTCTATGGCTATAACAACATAAAGTCAAAACAAAAACTTAACTCATCAATTAATGATATTAAACTATTCTCAGAACACAACATACAAAATGCCATAAGTGACACATTGGTTTCTCAAGGATTTTATGAAATAATGACAAACTCATTAACCTCTCCAGAGTTCAGTAGTATTAGTGAGGATGATCAAATAGAAAATGACGTTAAGATATTAAACTCATTAAGTATAGACCTATCTGTATTGAGACAAAGCATGCTATTTACTGGCTTAGAAGTGATATCTCATAATGTAAACAGAAAACAATCTGATTTAAAATTATTTGAATTTGGCAAAACATACAAAAAAATTGAAGCTAAAAAAATTGAAACTAAAAAATTAGCAATTTATATCACAGGGAATATTTCAAAGAAAAACTGGAAATCAAATAACTTAAAGTCCGACTATTATTACACGAAAGGAGTAGTTAAATCTCTTTTAGAAAGACTAGGTGTAAATAACACTACTTCAAAACCCACTACCCTATCGAATATTAATGAAGGGGAAACTTTGTTTATAGGAAAAAAAGAAATAGTTACTTACGGCTCTGTAAAACAAGTAATATTAGACAGCTTCAATATTGATCAAGAAGTGTTTTATGTTGAATTTAAATGGGATACAATTACATCAATGATTAGCAACAAGCCCGTACACGTAAATGAAATTCCTAAATTCCCTAAAGTGTCTAGAGATCTATCTCTTTTAATTGACAATAATATAGATTTCGAGTCAATACATAATGCATGTATCAAAGTAGATAAAAAACTAATTAAAGAAGTGAGTTTATTTGACGTATATGAAGGAGATAAATTGCCTGAAAACAAGAAAAGCTATGGTATTAGTTTCGTAATATCAAGCAACGAAAAAACCTTGTCTGACAAAGAGATTGACAACATCATGAATAAGCTAGTTAAAAGCTTGAATTTAAATTTTGGAGCTGAATTAAGAAATTAGTTATTATACATTTTATTTCTTAAATCCTTTATTTTATCATCCTGCATGTATTCATCAAATTTCATATACCTATCTATAATTCCTTTTGGCGTTAATTCAACAACCCTATTAGCAATAGATTGAGCAAATTGATGGTCATGAGTAGTAAACAAAATAGTTCCTTTAAATTTTTTAAGGGAGTTATTAAATGCAGTTATACTTTCAAGATCAAGATGATTGGTAGGCTCATCTAACATTAAAACATTAGCTCTAAACATCATCATTCTCGACAACATACATCTAACTTTTTCACCACCTGATAATACATTACATTTTTTTAGAGCCTCCTCTCCGCTAAACACCATCTTACCCAAGAAACCCCTTAGATAAACCTCTTCTCTTTCTTCTTCTGTTGTAGCCCAAATTCTTAACCATTCTACTAAATCTAAATCTTTAGTAAAAAAATCATGATTATCAATAGGTAAATATGATTGTGAAGTGGTAATCCCCCAGTCAAAATTACCAGAAAATTTATTTTCACTTGAGTTAATTATTTCATAAAAAGCAGTAGTTGCTCTAGAATCTTTAGAAAAGATAACAACCTTATCACCCTTTGCGATGTTTAAATCAATTGTATCAAAAAGCTTAACACCTTCTAATGTAAAAGATAGGTTTTCGATATTTAATATTTGATCTCCCGCCACTCTATCCCTATCAAATATTATTGCTGGATATCTTCTACTAGAAGGTTTAATTTCCTCAATATTTAATTTCTCGATCATTTTCTTTCTACTTGTAGCTTGTTTACTTTTAGCAACATTCGCACTAAATCTAGCAATAAACTCCTGTAGTTCCTTCTTTTTTTCCTCAGATTTTTTATTCTGCTGAGTACGCTGACGCAATGCTAATTGAGATGATTCGTGCCAAAAAGTATAGTTACCCGAGTAATGAGTTATTTTATTGAAATCAATATCGGATATATGAGTGCAGACAGAATCTAAAAAATGCCTATCATGAGAGACTACTATAATGCAATTATCAAAATTAGCAAGAAAATTTTCAAGCCAAGTTATTGTTTCGTAATCTAAATCATTGGTAGGCTCATCCATGATTAACACATCTGGATTACCAAATAAAGACTGAGCAAGAAGAATTCTAACCTTTAACTTCGCATCAACATCTTTCATTAAAGTGAAGTGCAAGTTCTCTTTAATCCCTAAGTTAGAAAGTAAAGCTGCAGCAGAACTTTCAGCATTCCAACCATCCATTTCTTCAAATTGTTGCTGTAAAACACCTATTTTATCTGCATTTTCATCATTATAATCAGCATATAATTTATCCATTTCAGACTTGACGTCATAAAGGGATTTATTTCCAATAATTACTGTATCTAAAACATTTTTATCATCATATAAATTATGATTCTGTTCCAGTACAGACATTCTTTTAGTAGGCTCCAAATGAACATGCCCAGATGTGGGGTCTAACTTTCCTGCTAATATTTTCAGGAAAGTAGATTTTCCAGAACCATTTGCTCCTATTATTCCGTAACAATTTCCATTATTGAAAGAGGTGTTTACATCGTCAAATAAAACTCTTTTACCAAACTGAACTGAAAGATTTGAGACTGATAACATATTAGATTAATTTATAAATTTTTGCAAAAATATAAAATCTAATCGCCAAAAGCTTAATCTACATTAATTAAATAGGTTTAATTTAACAGGTAATTAACACAATTAAAGTCTATTGATCTATATTTTTGATTAATTATTATATGTTGATGAAAAAAATATTCAAGTTTTTATTAATTTTTATTATTCTTTATGGATGTCAAAATTCTGAAGAAATTACCCACAGCTATGTAGGAGGTGAAATAATCAATCCTATTAATAGAAAATTAACCATATTTAGGTCAAATAAAATTATAGATTCATTAGAGTTAGATAATAATAACAGATTCTTGACTAAAATTAAATCAACTGAAGCTGGTTTTTACGGATTTTATCACGGTTCTGAATATCAATTAATTTTACTAGAACCAAATGACAGTATTACTCTTAGAGTAAACACCTTAGATTTTGACGAATCTTTATCATTCAGTGGTATCGGGTCAAAAAAAAATAATTATTTAATTAACTTGTTTACAAAGTATGAGAACTCAAGAAGAAAGAGGGGGTCTAATTTATATAGACTTAATCCTACTGAGTTTAAAAATAAAATAGATTCCATAAAATTAAATGAAGTTAGATTATTGAAAAAATTTACTTCTTCTAACCCTAACTCACAACTATTCAAAAAGGTTGCGATGAACACTATTAATTATATTTTCAACTCTAAAAAAGAAGCATATCGTTTTATAGAAATGAATAATAATGACGAAATAATCTATCCAGAAAATTTTTATGATTTTAGAAAAAAAATAGACTACAACAACAGCTTACTTGAAGGATTTTATCAATACTACAATTTTTTATTTCCACATTTTGACAATTTAGCATATGAAAAATTTGTAGAGTCTTATAACAGTAAGTCTTTTAGCAAAGGTAACCTTGATTATAATATGATTAAATTAGACTTGATTGACAGTTTAGTTCAGAATATTGAAATAAAATCTAGATTAACTTCATTTATAACAAGAAGATTCCTGTCTTTTAGCAAATCTAAAAATGAGACAGATAAAATATACAACCACTATTTAAATATAAATAACAACCCAAATAACAAGGAAGTGAATAGGGTGACCAGGTTATACAATAGTTTAAAAAAACTACAAAAAGGAAAAAAATTACCTTTAATTGAGCTAGTTAATACCAATAAAATACCGGTGAATATAAATAATTTAATCACTGATAAATCAGTGATTTACTTTTGGAGTAAAAATTCAAAGAACTCTTATAAATATAGCCACGATAAGGTAAAAGAATTAAAAGAAGCTTATCCTAATATTAACTTTATATCTATAAACATAGACAAAATTAATAGTAATCAATGGTTAAGTAAATTGAAGAGAAATTCAAATTATTGTAATTGCAATAATTGTAAATTAAAGCTCCCTGTTAATGAGTATAAGTTACGTAATGTAGATATAGCAAAAAAACTTCTCGGAATTCAATATATCAGAAAAACAATTATCGTAGATTCAAAAATGAATATTATTGAATCAAATATAAATTTATTCAGTGATGATTTTAATGAACTTATAAATTAATTACCTTTTTTGTAATCACTAAGAAATTTCTCCAATCCAATATCAGTTAACGGGTGTCTTAATAAGCCCGTAATAGAACTTAAAGGCCCTGTCATAACATCAGCTCCGAGTTTAGCACAATCTATTACATGCATCGTGTGTCTAACCGATGCAGCAAGAATTTGTGTAGTGAAACCATAATTATCATAAATCTGTCTAATTTCTGCAATTAAATTTAAGCCATCAGTTGATATATCATCTAATCTTCCAATAAACGGAGAAACATATGTAGCACCTGCTTTTGCGGCTAATAATGCCTGCCCTGCAGAAAAAACTAAAGTAACATTTGTTTTCACACCATTGTCGCTAAAGTATTTAGCAGCTTTTATACCATCCTTAATCATCGGTAATTTGACTACTATTTGTTTATGCAAGTTTGCTAAGACCGTTCCTTCACTTATCATATTGTCAAAGTCTGTTGCGATAACTTCAGCTGAAACATCACCGTCTACTATTTCACAAATATCTTTATAGTGTTGTAAAATATTTTCTTTTCCTGTAATTCCTTCCTTCGCCATTAGGGAAGGATTTGTAGTCACACCATCTAAAACACCCAAATCTTGTGCTTCTTTAATTTGATCTAAGTTTGCGGTATCAATAAAAAATTTCATAGTATTTAATTTTTTATAAAATTACAATAAATAAAGATTTTAGAAATTATAACACATGGAAACATATTAACATAAACATGAACAATATTAATAACTTTTCATTACGATATATTCAAATAATTTTTGAGGAAGAAGAAGCTTCAAATAAGGAGCCATTCGCTCTAAGAAAGAACCTACAGTATATTTTTTGTTTGGATTTTTTGTTTTAATTATTTTAAAAATCAATTTAGCTATCAAAAGAGGGTCAGAACCACTATCTACGTGCTCATTCATTAGCCTAAGAGCTTTCGAATAACCAGAAAAATAAGCTGATTTCTCCTCATTAGGTGCGTGATACCTTCTTGAGGCAATATTAGTTGCAAAATCTCCAGGAGCTATAGTAACAACTTTAATATTAAATGGCTTAGTTTCCATATTTAAAGTTTCTGAAACCAAATCTAATGCTGATTTAGCAGCACTATAGATTGACCTGTATGGAGTGCCTACATAAGCAGCTACTGATGTGATATTAATAATTAAACCTTGATTTTTAGATCGCATTTTGGGCAAAACACATTTCATAACATTTATTGGGCCAAATAAATTTGTTTTAAAATTGTTTTCAATTTCTTTTTCAGGAATCTCTTCTAAAGGTCCAGTAATACCTACACCAGCATTGTTAATTAAGACATCTATTTTACCTTCAATTTTAATTATCTTATCAACACACAAATTAATACTCTCTAGATTTTTAACATCAAGGTCTAATAATTCGAATTTAGAATTCAAGTAATTTGATGAATTTCTACTAGTACCATAAACTTTGAATCTATTAATAGTTAAAAAATCACCTATAGCTTTACCTATCCCAGATGAAGCACCGGTAATAAAAATTACTTTTGACATGATTATGAAAAGTTTAGAAAAGAAATATATAAAAAAAAAGGCAAGTTACCTACATCACACTGCTACAACCGTATACCTTTGCTGTGTTCCCACTCTGGAGGATTAAACAGGAGCTAGTTGTGTAGGACTTGCCGTGGCAAATATACAAATGATTTATAATACGTTAAGATTTTTTTAAGTTAATTTAAATAAATAAATTGCCATTAATCTATGAATATGACTTTCAAAATAATACAAAATATTCTATTATTAATTTTAGTAGGGTGCAACAATAGTATTGACGGTAATTTAAAAATTACATCTAACATTACTAATACTATTAAATCTAACGAGGTAGTTAAAATATCTATAAATGAACCATTTGATTCAATTAAAATTTTCAATTCCAATAAATTAATTTATAGTAGCATTAATAATACGCTTAATAACATAAATATTGATTTAACTATTTTTAAACTTGGTGAAAATAACATAAAAGTAGTCTCATTTTTCAAAAAATATAACAAATCAAAAAAATATAATTTTATTGTCTTGCATAATAAAAAGCCAGAGTTATTCTATTATAAAATAATTAATACATATCCTCATGATATTAATTCCTACACTCAAGGGCTTGAATTCAATAACGGTTTTTTATATGAAAGCACAGGGAAATATGGAAAATCAAAACTTAGAAAGGTCAACTATAAAACTGGAGAAGTTTTACAAGAAGTTGATCTTTTAAATAAATACTTTGCTGAAGGTTTAACAATTATAAATGATAAGTTAATTCAACTTACATGGAGAGAAAAAATTGGATTAATCTATGATCTAAACAATCTAAACTTAATTGATCAATTTTACTACAATAAAAGTTTAGAAGGGTGGGGATTGTGTAATGATAAAAACAAAATATATAAAAGTGATGGAACCGAAAAAATTTGGATATTAGATCCTGATACATACAAAGAAATAGATAATCTTCAAGTTTATACTGACAAGGGAAAAGTTAATGGCTTAAATGAATTAGAATGGGTGAACGGTAGAATTTACGCGAATAGATACTTGAAAAATGGTGTTGCTATTATCAATCCAAATAACGGTGCTGTTGAAGGTGTTATTGACCTTTCTGGGTTAAAAGAAAAGGTTACTACTCATGACGGGTTAGATGTGTTAAATGGTATCGCCTTCAACCAAGAAAGCAAAACATTATTTGTAACAGGAAAAATGTGGGATAAAATGTTTGAAATTAAAATAATCAAAAAATAAGAAGTCGAAATTTGATATGAAAAAGATATTTTATTTAACACTATATATTGTTATTATAATTTTTTGGAGTTCCTGTAGGGATGATTTTAATTTTAAGATTACTGAAACTCAATTAAGTTTTTCTAAAGACACCGTATATTTAGATACTATTTTTACTAACATTGGTTCTAGCACCTACAATTTAAAAATATATAACAACTCTAACGACAATATTTTAATCCCTAGCATAAACCTTGAAAATGGTGAAGATTCCTATTATAGATTAAATGTGGATGGTATGTATGGTGATCAAAGTAATTCCGGAAAACACTTCGAAAATGTTGAATTACTAGCAAAAGACAGTTTGTTTATATTTATAGAAACCACTCTAGATATTGCAAATTTAACAAATGAGTCTAATCAGTTTTTGTATAATGATCAAATTAATTTTGACACTGGTTTTAATTCTCAAGCAGTAGAGTTAATCACATTAGTAAAAGATGCAGTATTTATCTACCCGCATAAATACATTGACGAAAATACTGGAGAAACAATTACTGAAACATTGAGTTTTGATACCGACAATGATGGCATTACTGAAGAAACTAATTTACAAGGGCGATTTTTATTAGAAAATGAATTGAATTTTACAAATGAAAAACCATATGTCATATATGGATATGCTGCTGTACCAGAAAATAGCATATTGAACATAGACAGAGGTGCAAGAATTCATTTTCATGCTAACTCAGGAGTAATAGTAACCAACGGAGCTTCAATTCATGTTAATGGAGAGTTTAGCGAAAATCAAGAAACATTAGAAAATGAAGTTATTTTTGAAGGAGATCGACTAGAAGATAATTTCGACAACGTTCCTGGACAGTGGGGTACCATTTGGCTATTTCAAGGTAGTATTAACAACATTGTAAATTATTCAACAATAAAAAATTCAACAATTGGAATCTACACTGAAGGTTTTTTGAATTCTAGTAATCAATTAGTTATTAATAATTCTAAAATTTACAATTCCAGTAATTTTGGAATTTTAGCAAAGTCATCTTCCATAGAAGCAAGTAATTTAATAATTAACAGAAGTGGTCAGTCTTCATTTGCTGCTACATATGGTGGAAATTATAATCTAACTCACTGTACAATAACTAATTATTGGAATAGTAGTTTTAGACAATTCCCTAGCTTATTAGTGAATAACTATTGGATTGATAATAATGGGGAAATATTAAATAACCCAAACTTGAATTTTAATATAAGTAACAGCATTATTTATGGAAATGAAAATATTGAGTTTTTAGTTGAACAATTCGATGACACAAATTTAAATTTTAAATTTCAAAACTGTTTGATTAAGTTTAATGACATTAATAACAATTTATCAAATGAAATTAATTATGATTTTTCTAACATAAATAATTATGAAAACATATATTTCAATTTGAACCCTGATTTTAAAAATGGGTACAACAATGAATTATTTATTTTACAGAATTCTGAAGCAATTAACCGAGGGAACTCACAACAAGCATTATTATTCCCTTTAGATATACTAAATACAAACAGAGTAGACTCACCTGACTTAGGTGCTTATCAACATATTATAATTAATGATTAATTTAAGTTGAAAAAAGAGGGAATTTATTCATCATTAAATTCACAGCATTAGCAATTTCCTTTAACCTATCCTCATTATCATGATTAATTATAGCTTCATCTATAAAATTCACAATTTTAACCATATCATTTTCGTCTAGCCCTCTAGTTGTAACAGCTGCAGTTCCTACTCTAATACCAGAAGTAATAAATGGTGATTTATCATCAAATGGAACCATGTTTTTATTTACAGTAATATCGGCAACTTCAAGAGCATGTTCAGCAGATTTACCATCAATATTCTTACTCCTAAGATCAATTAACATCATATGATTATCTGTACCATTAGAGATAATATCATAACCTTTCTTTATAAATTCCTTAGCCATTATCTCAGCATTCTTTTTAACTTTTAAAATATAATACATATAATCATCTTGCAGGGCTTCTCTAAAAGCAACAGCTTTAGCAGCAATTACGTGTTCTAGCGGCCCACCTTGATTTCCAGGAAATATTGCAGAATTAAGCATAGAAGACATCTTTTTTAACTTGCCACTTTTTAATTTAATTCCAAAAGGGTTTTCAAAATCCTCTCCCATTAATATTAAACCACCTCTTGGGCCTCTTAAAGTCTTATGAGTAGTAGTAGTCACTATGTGGCAATGAGGAATAGGATCATTTAAAATACCCTTAGCAATTAATCCAGAGGGGTGAGAAATATCTCCTAATAATATTGCATTTACACTATCAGCTATAACTCTAAATCTTTCAAAATCCATATCTCTAGAATAAGCAGAAGCACCAGCTATTATCATCTTTGGTTTCTCTCGTGTAGCAATTTCTTGTATTTTGTCGTAGTTTAAGGTTCCAGTTTCTTTTTCTACTCCATAAAAAACAGGATTATATAATTTTCCAGAAAAATTAACGGGGGATCCATGTGTTAAATGTCCGCCATGAGATAGATCAAATCCTAGAATTTTATCACCAACGTTTAAACAAGCAAAGAATACTGCAGAATTAGCCTGACTACCTGAATGTGGCTGTACATTAGCCCAACAAGCACCAAAAAGCTCTTTAGCTCTTTCAATTGCTAATAATTCAATTTTATCAACTACCTCACAACCACCATAATATCTCTTTCCTGGATATCCTTCAGCGTACTTATTAGTTAGAATTGAGCCAGTAGCTTCCATTACATCATCACTGGTATAATTTTCAGAAGCTATAAGTTCAATGCCTTTAGTTTGTCTAGTTTTTTCTTCTTTAATTAATTCAAAAATTAATTTATCTTTTGACATGGAATCTATTGTTAAAATTATTATTCAAAAATAAACAAATGATAAGTTTAACAATACAAAAAACATATATTTGGTATCTTAGTTATTAAAAACTAATTAACAATAACTAGTTTTCTCAAAATGAAGGGTAAAATAAATATAATAAATAAGAAAGCTAGATTTGAGTATGAAATTCTTGACAGATATAATGCTGGAATTGTATTAACCGGATCTGAAATAAAATCAATAAGAATTGGGAAAGCATCTATCAGTGAAAGCTTTTGTGAGTTTAATGAACATATTGAATTATTTGTAGTTAATATGAATATAGAAACTTACAATTTTTCCTCAAGCTTCAATCATTTACCAAAATCAACTAGAAAGTTATTATTAAATAAGAAAGAGCTCCTTAAATTAAATAAAAGCGTAAACAATTCTGGCCTAACAATCATCCCTTTGAAATTATACCTTAACGAAAAAGGAATTGCTAAACTAGAGATTGCACTTGCTAAAGGAAAAAAATTATACGACAAAAGACAAACAATGATTGATCGTGATAATAAAAGAGATTTAGATAGAGTCAAAAAAGAAAACAAGAGTTAATTCTTCTCTTTTAGAAGAGGTACAAACTGAAATTCTCCATACTCAACTTTATCAAATTTTTCTTTAGACACCCTTGTTATTACTGTCATTTTTTGAATTTTATCACCAACAGGTATTATTAATTTCGCATTGATTTTAAGTTGACTCAGTAACATTTTTGGAATAAATGGAGCACCTGCTGTAACAATAATTGAATCATATGGCGCTTCATTTTCAAAGCCTTTATAACCATCACCAAAAATAAGTTTTTTAGGATAATAACCAATTTTTGGCAAAAATAAGCTTGTCTTTTTAAACAATTCCTTTTGCCTTTCAATTGAATACACAATAGCTCCAAGCGCACATAAAACCGCAGTCTGATAACCACTTCCTGTCCCAACTTCTAATACTTTATCACCTTTACTTATTTTTAATAATTCTGTTTGGAAAGCGACTGTATATGGCTGAGATATTGTTTGACCAGCTGAAATTGGAAAAGCTTTATCTTGGTAAGCGTGATCTAAAAAGCTTGAATCCATAAATAAATGCCTAGGTATTGACTGAATGGCATTTAAAACCTTTAAATCTGAGATCCCTTTGTTTTTTATTTCTAGGACTAATTTATTTCTTAAACCCTTATGTCTTAATGTATCTTTCAAGGCTATAAAAGTAAATATATTTCCATTATAATTCTAAGTTTATTATGGATATAAAAATATTACATTTGTAGTATAATATAAACTAGTTAAAATGATAAAAGGTATTGTAATTATTGGAGCCGGAACTATGGGTAATGGTATTGCTCATACGTTTGCGCAGAGTAACTTTAAAGTTGACTTAATAGATGTTAGTCAGGTTTCATTAGACAAAGCAATGAAAACTATATCTAACAATTTAGAAAGAATGGTAACTAAAGAAAAGATTTCAGAATTAGAAAAAATCAATACACTTAATAATATCACTACAAGCACAAGTATTAAAAACACTTCAAAAAACACTGATTTAGTTATAGAAGCTGCAACTGAAAACTTAGATTTAAAACTAAAAATATTTAAAGAATTAGATGATTATTATACTGAAAATACACTATTAGCTTCCAATACTTCATCCATATCTATTACTCAGATTGCTTCAGCCACAAACAGACCGCATAAAGTTATAGGTATGCATTTTATGAACCCCGTTCCTTTGATGAAACTTGTTGAGGTAATAAAAGGCTATGAAACCAATTTAGCAACTTTAAATTTGATTACTGAAATAGCTAAACTTATCAATAAGGAACCTGTAGAGGTTAATGATTATCCTGGCTTCATAGCTAATAGAATTTTACTTCCGATGATTAACGAAGCTATTGAATCTCTTCATCACGGCGTTAGCTCTGTTAAAAATATTGATGATATCATGAAATTAGGCATGGGTCATCCGATGGGCCCACTTCAGTTAGCTGACTTTATTGGATTAGATGTTTGTTTGTCAATATTAAATGTAATGTATAAAGGTTTTAAAAGTCCAAAGTATGTTGCCTCACCTTTACTAGTTAACATGGTTCAAGCTGGAAAATTAGGAATTAAATCAAAAGAAGGTTTTTATGATTATTCAAATAATAAAAAAGCGGAAGTTGTATCTAAACAATTCCAATAGTCATTATGGGTATAAAAAATCAAATAAGTTTTATTCATAAACAAATTGGCAATGAAGTTTGTCTAGTTGCTGTTTCAAAAACAAAAAGTGAAAGTGAAATTATAGAAGCTTATAATTGCGGACAAAGAGTTTTTGGGGAAAACAAAGTACAAGAACTAGTGTCAAAACAAAATAATCTACCCAAAGATATAAATTGGCATATGATTGGGCATTTACAAAGAAATAAAGTGAAGTATATTGCCCCCTTTATTGATCTAATTCATGCAGTCGATAACATCAAATTATTAAAAGAAATAAATAAACAAGCAAAAAAAAATAACAGAACAATAGACTGTCTGATTCAAATAAAAATATCTAATGAAGAGAGTAAGTTCGGCATGGAGTATAAAGAGGTTCTTGAATTAATAAGTAGCGTAAATAAATCAGGTTTTGAAAATATCAATTTAACTGGCTTTATGGGAATGGCTAGTAATACTAATAATCAAGACATTCTAAAAAAGGAATTTAGCTTGTTAAATAGTTTTTTTAAAGAATTAAAGCAAACAAATAAAAATTTAACAAAAATATCCATGGGTATGAGCAATGATTATCAATTAGCTATCGAATGTGGCAGTAACATGATAAGAGTTGGAAGTAATATTTTTGGATCTAGAAATTAAAAAATATCATATACAGTATTGTAGACATAGAGACAACTGGCGGTAAATTCAATGAAGAAGGAATTACAGAAATTGCTATTTACAAATTTGATGGGAAAGAGATTTTAGATAAGTTTATTTCTTTAATTAATCCTGAAAAAGACATCCAGCCATTTGTAGTAAACCTTACAGGGATCAATAATAAAATGCTTCGAAATGCACCTAAATTTCATGAAGTTGCTAAAAGAATACTAGAGATAACTGAAGAAACTATCTTTGTTGCTCATAATACCTCTTTTGATTACAGAATATTAAAAACTGAGTATGACAGACTTGGCTATAACTTTAAAAGAAACACATTATGTACTTTAGAACTATCAAAGAAATTAATTCCAGATATGGATTCTTATAGTCTAGGTAAATTAACCAGACAACTAGGAATACCTATTACGCAAAGACACAGAGCTAGTGGAGATGCGTTAGCTACTGTAAAATTATTTAAACTATTACTTGATAAAGATTTAGACAAAAACATTATTATTGAAAATATTAAAAATACAAGTAAATCCAATTTACCTAAAAATCTAAATGAAATATTAGATGAATTACCAAACTCTACAGGGGTCTATTATATGCATAATAAAACTTCTGATATAATTTATATAGGAAAGAGTAAAAACATAAAAAAAAGAATTAATCAACATTTTACTGGTAAAGACAATAAGTCAAACAAGTTACAGCTAAATACAATATCAGTTAGTTATGATGAAACTGGAAGTGAATTAATAGCTCTTTTAAAAGAGAATAATCAAATTAAATTACACAAACCAATATACAATAGGAGGCTAAGAAAAACTGTCTACCCTTATGGTATTTACAAACACTATGATGAAAATAATTATATAAATTTAAAAATCTCTAAAATAGATCTTACTAAAAAACCATTAACTACATTCAAGAATATTAATAATGCTATTGCTTTTTTAAATAAATTAATAAATGAAAATAATCTATGTCAGAAACTTTGTGGAATTTATAAGTCTAAGGACAGTTGTTTTAGATATACAATTAAAGAATGCTCAGGCGCATGTATAAATTTAGAAAAACATGAGAAGTATAATGAAAGGCTTACAAAAGCTATTGGTTATCTAAATTTTGAAAATCAAAATTTTGCAATACTTGACAAGGGTAGAAACATAGGTGAGAATAGTTTCGTTTTAGTAGAAAATGGTTTGTTTATTGGTCTAGGATATTTTAACTTAAACTTTCAAGTAGATAATATAGATGTTTTAAAGAAGATTTTAATAAAAATGGATGATAACAAAGATAATCAACAAATTATTCAGAGATTTCTAAAGAAATCAAGAGGAATTAAAATTTTACATTACTAAAATGGATAATAAACCTACAAACTCGTGGAGAAAAAGAATTCATGAAATAATTTATGAAGCTGATACTAAAGCTGGAAAAAAATTTGATATACTTTTGCTAATAACCATTATAATCAGTGTTATTCTAGTAGTTTTAGAAAGCGTTGAAACTATAAATCTAAAGTATAGTGTTTTTTTAAATTTATGCGAATGGGTAATTACAATATTATTTAGTTTAGAATATATAATGAGAATTATTTGTGTAAAAAAACCTTTAAAATATATATTTAGTTTTTATGGAATAATTGACTTGCTTTCAACAATCCCTAAATATATTTCATTATTTATTGTGGGTACACAACCTATCGCAGCTCTTCGAGCATTAAGGCTCATGAGAGTATTTAAAATCTTAAAAATGAATAGGTTTATTGGTGCTTCCACTAATTTTAGAAGATTATTGATAGCAAGTAGAGCCAAAATCATAGTATTTCTTTTGTTTATAATTATTCTTTCAATAATTCTTGGTACAATAATGTATTTGATTGAAGGAAATTTAAATAATGGATTTGAAAATATTCCTAAAAGTATTTATTGGGCAATTGTTACTCTTACCACAGTAGGATATGGAGATATAGTCCCATCAACTACATTAGGACAGGTTTTTTCATCTTTAATAATGATATTAGGGTATAGTATTATAGCTATTGGTATAGTTACTTCAAATATGTCATTGGCACAAAGAAAAGAATTGAAGTTAAACACACAATCATGTTCAAATTGTTTAGAGAATATACATACTGATAATGCAAAATTTTGTTCAAAATGTGGTGAATCTTTAGCAGATGTATAAATATTTAATATCAATTGTTGGGCCAACAGCTATTGGTAAAACAAGTTTAGCAATACAATTAGCAGAAAAATACTCCACTGAGATTATATCAGCTGATTCCAGACAGTTTTATAGGGAAATGAACATAGGGACAGCAAAGCCTTCAGTTAGTGAGTTAAATAGCGCTAAACACCATTTAATAAATAATAAAAGTGTTGTAGATAATTACTCGATAGGAGAATTCGAGCAAGATGCAATCAAACAAATATCTAACATACACAGTAGATCTAATATTGCAGTACTAGTTGGTGGTTCTGGCTTATATTTAGATGTTATTAATTACGGTCTTGATCAAATACCAAAAACTGAAAAAAATATAAGAAATTCATTAAATAATGATTTTGAGAGCAAAGGTTTAATATACCTACAGAATAAGCTAAAGAAAATAGACCTAATTACTTACAATAATATTGACTTAAACAATTCCAGAAGGATAATAAGAGCGTTAGAGGTGACAATTTCTAGTGGAAAACCATATTCGTCATTTTTAAATAAAAAAAAAGTTGATCGTGATTTTAAAGTAATTGAAATTGGTATTAATGCTGAAAGAGAATTGGTATATCAAAGAATAAATAACAGAGTTGATGATATGGTCAATCAGGGACTGATAAATGAAGTCAAAAAATTAATTAAGTATAAACATCTAAACAGCTTAAATACTATAGGATATAAGGAAATATTCAGATATCTAAATGGAGATATAAGTTTAGAGTTTGCTGTAAATGAAATAAAGAAAAATTCAAGAAGATTTGCTAAAAGACAAATAACTTGGTTTAAATCAAATAATAATATTATCTGGTTTAACCAAAACTATAAAATAGATAATATAATTAAAGTTATAGATGAACTAATTAGCAACTAACCTAAAACCCTCACCATGAATATTAATAATCTCAACTGAATCATCATTTTTTAAATACTTTCTAAGTTTAGCAATGTATACATCCATACTCCTTGAAGTAAAATAATTGTCATCTCTCCAAATTTTAGTTAATGCCAATTCTCTAGGCATTAAATCATTCTTGTATAAGATCAACATCTTCAAAAGAAGATTTTCTTTTGGTGAAAGCTTAACAGGTGAGTTATTTAAATAAGATAAATGTCTTAACTTAGAATTTAAATGAAAACTACCGAAAGTAAACTCAAATTCAGATGAGTCTACCATTGATGCTCTTGTATTTCTATTTATGATTGCATTAATTTTCATAATTAAAACTTCGCTATCAAAGGGTTTTTTCAAATAATCATCTGCACCTACCTTATAACCTTTAAGAACATCTTCCTTTAAAGATTTAGCTGTAAGAAAGATAATTGGAATATCAGGATTTTTTTCTTTTATTTCTTTTGCTAGAGTAAATCCATCTTTGTATGGCATCATAACATCCAAAATACACAAATCAAAATCATGTTTTTTGAATTTCTCGAACCCTTCCATCCCATTTTTAGCGTGAATTACATCATAATTATTAAGTATTAGATAATCTCTTAAGATAATTCCAAAGTTCTGATCATCTTCAACTAATAATATTCTATTATTTAAATCACTCATATTAATTTATTTATTTTGTTATTGTATACTGGTAATATTATTTTAAAGGTACTTCCATTACCAGGTGAACTATCAACAGAAACCTCACCTCTATGAAATTTGACTATTTTTTTTACGTAAGCTAAACCCAATCCATGACCTTTCACATTATGTAAATCACCTGATTGTTCACGATAAAATTTTTCAAATATTTTACTTTGAACATCCTTAGACATACCAATGCCATTATCAGAAATAGATAAAATAATATCTTTTTCATTTAATATCTTATCAATATTGTGAGTAGAAATTTTAATTATTGGATTTTTATCTGAATACTTAATAGCATTATCAATAATATTGATAATTACATTAGTGAAGTGAGTTTTATTAGCTCTAATATTAGTGAAATTTGAATTTAATTCTAATTCAATTTGACCTTGTTTGTTTTTCATTATTAAATCCAAATGACTAACAGCTTTATGTATCAAGCTGTGTAAATCGTGATCAGATTTCTTAATATTTAATTCGTTTCGTTCAAGTCTAGAAATTCTTAGAACATTTTCAACCTGATCATTCATTCTATTATTTTCAACCTTTATCATATTTAAATAACCAATAACCTTATCTTTATTGTCAATGATTTTTGGGTTTTTTATTGAATCCAACACAAGGTTTATCGTCGCAATTGGAGTCTTAAACTCATGAGTCATATTATTTATAAAATCGGATTTAATCTGCGCAATTTTTTTTTGTTTTAGTAGTTGTGAAATTGTACTAATATAAACTATTACAATAATTATTGTGAATATTATAGAAAGCAAGATAGCTTCAACATATGATGAACCAGAAGACAGAAATTGATTTTTTAGATTTGGAAAATACATATTTAAGCTAAAATCACTTGAGTTATTATTATCTGTAAATATTGGAGTATTGAACAGTAAATTCTCATGCTGATTATTATAATCAAAGCTTTCAGATTGAACTCTAGTTAGTAGTTCTTTATCAAAAATACCGAATTCAAAATTCAAAATTAAATTATGTTCTGACAATGCTTTAGTTATGAGATTATTTATCTCTTTTTTAGAAACTCTTCTATGAATTGGATTTCTTTTAGCTAAATCTTTGTAAGCAGTCTCAAAAAGAATCTCTTTACTTCTTGAAATTTCACCAATTCTTAAAAGTAATTGTTCGGGTGTAAACTGTTTTGTGTCTCCAGAACTAGTAACGCTAAATAATTTCTGTTCTCTTTCGTTAGATACTCTTGTAATATTAATACTATCAATATTAATATCTAAAAAAGAAGGGAGCTTTAAACTTTCTTCTATTATTCCATTACGATAAATAATAGTCTCATTTGAACCATTATTTTCACTAATAAAGTACAAGTTATTTATTGCTGTAGTATCAATATTAACTCCACTGTTCATTAATTCATTGAACTTGTATACATACTGAGAATATTCTCTTTTTTGGATAGCTTCTGAAACATTAAGTAATATTGTATTTACATTTAATGAAAATTGTTGCTCGCTCTTATCAAGGTTACTCTTAATAAAATAACTCTGTACAGAAATAATCCCTAAGAGTGACAAGCTCATTAAGATTAGTATCAATATGAAGAATTTTTTATTCATATAACTAAATTAATATTATTAAGTCAATGTGATCAACATTTAACCATAAGTTAACAATAATTCAAAATTTCCGAATGAATATCATTAACATCATTATTTAAATCATTATTTAAATCATTATAAATTACAAAATCAGAAAGATTAGCGATTGTAGAATCACTAATTTGATTATCCATAACATTTTTAATAGATAAACTATCCATACCTCTTGATAACAGCCTTGTGTTTCTTAGGTCTCTGGGAGATATTACACCAATGATTTTATCGAAATCATGTTCAACTCCACTCTCATAAATAATTGCAGATTCATAAATAGTATAAGCAGATTTTTGAATTATTAACCAATTATTAAAATCATCATGAACGAATGGGTGTACAATGGAATTTATTAATTTAAGTTGATGTTTATCATTGAATATCAAACTAGAAATATACTTTTTATTAAGATTACCGTTTAAATAACAATCTTTACCAAAATTAATGATCAAAGCATGTTTCAGATCTATATTTGATTCAATAATTCTCTTAGCTTGTTCATCAGAGTTATATACAGGTATACCTAATTTAAAAAACATATTAGAAATATATGTTTTACCACTTCCAATTCCTCCTGTTATAGCAATTTTTTTCATTTTAAAACAACATATTGAACCTTTTCATTTATCAACCTGAAGTTTTTGATAAAATTAGGTTTAGTTATTATTACAGGTGATAATTCACCCTTTTCATAAATCTGACTGTAATCACAAATAATTTTAAAATCTTCAGGTTGATAAATTTGATAATTCTCTAAACTAACACTAAAAGAGACTTTGATACTTTTTGGATAATAGTTTATATTAACTCCTTTTGGAATATTAATTATTGACACAGGAATGCTAAGGATAGATTCAGTCGACTTTTCTACATCAATAGAAACCTCTACAAAAAGATCAGAATACTTAACATCATTATAATCTAAAACATTAAGCTCAACAGATTGATTTACATCTGATCTTATATCCGTTAAATTTAATTCAAAAGTACTAATAGAATTAATTGAATCTAACACAAGTTCAGAGCCAACAACTGTAACTGAATCAGTAGATAGTTTATGAGCTTTAAAATAATCATAACCCTGATAAAAACTAATATTAGAGTTTAAAATTATTGGAATTTTTTTAGATTTTAATTGATCATATCTAAAAAATAAACTGTCAAAATTAATTGAAATTAAATCAAATTCTGGTTTAATAAAATCATCAATCTCCATATAGCTATTTGACTGGGTTAAAATAAATGACTTTGAATCATCAATAACATTTTGTGAAGAAATTACAATAGATTCATTTGATAAATAATGTTTGATAAAATCAAATCCAAATGATGAAACTGTTAAATTAATACTATCAACTGATTGACTAGTGACTATCTTATTATCTGGCACTTCGGATAGATTAATTTTGTAGCTAATGTTTTTCGTATAAACTTTTGTTAATTTAACTATTGTAGAGAAAAGTAGAGAAATCAATAAAAAAATAAAAAAATTATTTAATGTTTTATAATTTATTTTGGAAGTTTTTTTATTTATCATTTAGTTTGATTTTTAAAAAAATAAGCTGAAAAACTATCTTCTATATTCTTGTTTGAGGTCAAGAGGATTAGCTTTGATCTAACAAAGCCTAAGCCATAGCCGATAAATTGAATTAGTGTTGTAAATATTGAATATAAAGCAACTGTAGTACTTTTATTTAAAATTAATGAGTTTAAAAAAATTAGAGCAATATAAAATATAATTGTAATGAATGGATACAAGAAGTTAAATGGTATTAATAAAACACTTAATATCATATAAAACAAAAAGAAGGTAGGAAACCAAAAAAAGATTTTATTAGAGTTTGGGTGCCATTTATTTATAATAGGTCTGACCATTCCAAACTTATAAACTTGATTATAAAAAGCGCGAACATTAACTCTTCGTTTATGAAAAACTTTTACATCATTAAATAGTTCAGAACTTAAGCCATGTTTAGAAATTCTTAAAGACAAGTCAGGATCTTCACCTGGGTGAATATTACCAAAACCTCTAGTCAATTCAAATGCTTTTTTAGATATTCCCATGTTAAAACTTCTAGCTTGAAAATTTTTATTTTTCAACTTCCCACCTCTCACACCCCCTGTAGTTATAAAAGATGTCATTGTAAAGTTTACTGCTTTTTGAAAGTTTGTAAATGAAGGATGAGAATCATCAACGCCACCGAAGCAATCAACATATTTCTTATTAATATTTTGAAAGAAGTTAATCAAGTAGTTTTTAGGTAATATACAATCAGAATCGAGTATAATATAATAATCACCAGTAGCTAGTTTCATACCATAATTCCTAGAATCCCCTGGTCCAGTATTGTTTTTTTTTAAATAAAGAATATTTAAATTATCAATATACTTAGAGGTAATGACATCCGAACAATCTGTAGAGCCATCTTCAATAATAACGATTTCAAAATTAAAATTACCATCTAAATTAACAAAGCTTTTTAGTAACTCATCAATTTCTTCAGGACGATTGTAAACAGGAATTATAAAAGAAATATTAATAGGTGTCATTTAACAAATGTAGTTAAACAAAGCAGCAATATAAAAAACAGTTCAATTAAATTAAAGTGTTTTTTACGTATTTTAAATATTATAAATATTATTCTGTGATTGAATCCATTATAGAGTCGCTAACACCCATATTACTAAATCCACCATCATTATATAGATTTTGAAGTGTAACCCTTTTAGTTAAGTCGCTGAACAGAGTAACGGTATAGTTTGCACAGTCTAAAGCTGTGGCATTACCAAGAGGAGACATTCTTTCTGCGTAACTAATAAAACCATCAAAACCTTTAACCCCAGTTCCCGCAGTAGTTGGAGTTGGAGATTGAGAAATAGTATTTACTCTAACTTTTTTGTCTTTACCGAAAAAATATCCGAAACTACGAGCTATACTTTCTAAAAACGCCTTATTGTCTGCCATATCATTGTAATCTGGAAATACTCTCTGAGCAGCCATATAAGTTAAAGCTACTATACTACCCCACTCATTCATAGCATCCGCTTTATATAATGTTTGCATAACTTTATGAAATGACATAGCAGAGACATCAGTCCCTTTTTGAGTCCATTCATACTTTTGATCAGTGTAATGTCTTCCTTTTCTAACATTAACAGACATACCGATCGAATGTAAAACAAAATCTAATTTTCCACCTAATATTTTCATAGATTCAGAAATTAAATTTTCTAAATCATCTACTGATGTAGCATCAGCTGCTATAACTGTAGATCCAGTTTTCTCTGCTAACTTATTAATTTCGCCCATCCTCATTGCGACTGGCGCATTAGATAAAACAAAAACGCCCCCTTCTTCATATACCCTTTCAGCTGTCTTCCAGGCTATAGAGTTATGATCAAGTGCTCCAAATATTATTCCTCTTTTTCCTTTTAAAAGATTATGTGACATATTATAAATTTTTTTACAAATATAAGATTAATTGAGTAATTGCTTTGCGTGTGCTACAGCTGAAGTAGAAATATTATCACCTTCTAACATTTTTGCAATTTCCACTATTCTATCTTGATTATTTAATTTAATTAAATTAGTTGTAGTAGAATTCTCTAACTCTGTTTTATAAACTTTAAAGTGTGACTCACCCTTAGCTGCAATTTGAGGCAAATGAGTTATTGTAAATATTTGCATTCTAGAACTCATTTCCTTCATAATATCTCCAATTTTATTTGACACCTCTCCTGAAACCCCAGTATCAATCTCATCAAACATTAATGTAGGTAGTTTTTTGTAATTAGCAATAATGGATTTAATTGCTAGCATAATTCTAGAGATTTCACCGCCTGAAGCAGATTGTTTTAATAATTTGAAATCAGAACCTTTATTAGCGCTAAATTTAAATTCTAACTTATCCATACCATTAAACAAGAATTTATCTTCGGGGATAATTTCAATTAAAAATTGAGCGCTTTTCATACCTAAATCATGTAAAATATCTTGTAAGTTATTCACTAGATTTGGGATGGCTTTAACTCTATTACTATTTAATAATTTAGATAAATCTAATAACTCAATCTCAATGTTACTAACGACACTTGTCAGTGAAGATATTTCATCATCTATATTGTTTGATTTAGACACCTTATTAAGTAGATCCGATTGAATAATTATTAAATCATCAATATTATCAACAGAATGTTTTCTTAAAACATTATTTAGTTTTGACAACAAATCACCTAAACTAGACAGTTTATCTGGGTTGTTGGTTAAATTATCATTTGAATTTTGAATATCTCTAGAAATATCATCTAAATCAATATATATAGAGTTTAATCTATTGTATAGATCTAAAAAAGAGTTGGACCTTGAAGAAAGGTTTTTCAGATTTGAATTCAACTTACTCATTAACGAAATTATCCCATGCTCGTTATCATTTAAAAGAGAACTACTTAAATTTAAATCACTCTTAATATCCTCAAAATTAGATAACTCTTTATAGGAGTTTTCTAATTCTATTAAATCAATATCTGAGATATTTAAATTATTAATTTCTTCTAAAAGGTGACTATTATAATCAAATGCTTTAGAGAGCTCTAGTTTTGAATCTTTAAGTTTATTTAGCTCAGATGTGAGTTTTTTATAAGAAGAAAGCTTAGTTTTATATTCTATTAATAATTTGTTATTGTTAGCTACTGAATCAATTACATCAAATTGAAAATTAACATTTACTAAATTCAAATTTTGATGCTGAGAATGAATATCAATAATATATTGACTGATGGAAGAAAGCTGATTTAAAACTACTGGAGAATCATTGACAAATGCACGAGATTTTCCAGAAGGTAAAATTTCTCGTCTAATTATAGTATCCGTATAGTAATCAAGGTTGTTATCAATAAAAATGTTTTTTAAATTATAATGAGCTAGATCAAAAGTTGCTTCGACAATACACTTTTTATTCAAATTATTTATAGATGAATTGTCAGATCTTTTACCTAAAAGAAGAGATAAAGCATTTATTAAAATTGATTTTCCCGCTCCAGTTTCACCTGTAATTATAGTTAAACCATTATTAAAATCGACATTCAGGTCATCAATAAGGGCATAATTTTTTATGGATAGGTTTTTTAACACAAGATTTAATGATTTTAACTTAAAGGTAACTAATATTTTATTTCTCGCCACTTATTCGAATGCATAGGAGCTACTTTTGATAACATTGAAATTAAATTAGTTATTTCCACACTAGGCCCAGCACTAAATATGTCTTGAATTTCATCTGATTTTGCATCAAAAAATACTTTTAAAATATAAGAATTAGGTCGTCTATTATTCATTCTTTCAAATGAAATGATAGATTTACTAATATTTGATTTAGATTTTTTAATATCATCATACATTCTGTCTAAACCATTAAAATGGTAATCATATAAAACGTAACTAAACTCTTTATATGTTGGAGATAATATATTGTCAATTAAATAGTAGCGAGTTTGACGACCATCTTTGGCGTTCCATCCAAGATAATTAGTTCCATTAGAGTAATCTAAAATACGTCTAGCTTGCTCATAAAATTTCTTGCCAGAATTTAACTCAAAAGAGTCAGAGTCCATACCTAAAAGCATATAAATATGATATGACAATACAGATATTAGATTTGATTCAAATTGAGTTGGATTAAAAACAAAATTTTGAAATTCCTGATACTTGAATGAAAAGTTTTTATCTATGTAATTGTATAAAGGAGATTCATATGAGGAATTAAAAACAGGTCTAGATGATTGTACTTGGATTGTTCCTTTAAAAACATCATTATCGAAATTACTAATGTTAATAATCATTGAACAGTTAATTCTCTGTTTATTTGTAATAGAGTTATTAGTCCAATTAGAATTGTTAATAAACTCAGAGATTTGATTTTCTAAGGTTTTAAATATTTGTAAGTTTTCATCTCCAGTCTGACCAGCATTAACAATGACGTTACAATTTAATTCCTGTGAAAATGAAGTAACAGAAGTAATTAAAAAAATATATAGAAATATTTTATTCATTTATTAATTCAATTATATTATTTATAATATCTAAAGAAACAGCTTTCTTTTGTTTTAACGGAAAATTAATAATTTTATTTCCTTTAGATATAATTGAAATTTTGTTTGTATCAACGCCAAACCCAGCTCCTTTATCATTTAAGGAGTTTAATATTATTAAATCTAAGTTTTTATTAATTAATTTACTTGTAGCATTCTCAACTTCGTTATCAGTTTCGAGTGCAAAACCTACTAAAAGTTGTTTGTTTTTCATCCTCCCTAAGTAAGACAAAATATCCTTAGTTTTCTCAACTTCTATAATAGGATTTTGATTAGATTTTTTAAGTTTTTTATCTGAGACAAATTTTGGTTTGAAATCCGCTACTGCAGCGGACATTATAACAACATCTACATCATCATATTTACCTATTACTTGATCATACATTTGATCAGATGATGTTATTGAAAAAAGCTCAATAGATTTAGAAAGCAACTTTTGATTAGTTGGTCCAGTTATTAAAATAACTTTAGCCCCTAACTTAGATGCTGTTTCAGCTAATTCAAAACCCATTTTCCCACTAGAATGATTACCTATAAACCTTACTGGGTCAATTGGCTCAAATGTAGGTCCTGCAGTGATTAAAAAAGTTTTTCCATTTAATGGTAAACTACTTGAAAGATCATTCTCTATAAAGCGAACAATATCTTTAGGCTCTGCCATTCTACCTTCACCAAATAATCCACTAGCTAATTCTCCAGAAGTTGGAGGGATTAACAAATTTCCGAAAGAAATTAATTTAGAAATAGATGATTGAGTTGATTTATGCTTATACATATCTAAATCCATTGCTGGAGCAAAATAAACTTTACACTTAGCTGAGAGATATGTAGCAATTAACAAATTATCACAATTCCCATTTGACATTTTAGAAAGTGTGTTTGCTGTAGCTGGACAAATCAAAAATAAATCTGCCCACAGTCCTATTTCAACATGATTATTCCACAATTCGTCATCCTCATCTGCAGTAAATGTAGATAAAACAGGGTTTTTTGAAAGGGTAGATAAAGTTAAGGGTGTGACAAATTCTTTAGCTGAAGGAGTCATAACAACTTTAACATGACTTCCAGACTTAATTAATAGTCGAACCAAATTTGCAGTTTTATAAGCGGCTATACCGGCTGTAACACCAAGTAATACTTTTTTTCCACTTAAAACTGACATTATATTACTTATCTAGAGATTCATCAGAGCTATTTCTATGATAAATTTTATTATCAATCCATTCTTGAACAGCTAATGCATGTGGTTTTGGTAATTTTTCGTAAAATTTAGAAACTTCGATTTGTTCCTTGTTTTCAAAAATCTCTTCTAAACTATCATTATATGTAGCAAACTCTTCTAGCTTATCAATTAATTCAGTACGAATATCTGAATTAATTTGTTCTGATCTTTTTGAAATAATTGAAATTGCTTCGTAAATATTATCAGTTGATTTATCAATAATATTTCTATCGTAAGTCTCTGTGTTTACCGGTGCCTTTACTTTCTTTAAATCCATTTTATTTAATTTCTAAGTTGTTTTTAATTGCTTCAATTCATCAAATTTCAAATTTAGATCTTCAATATATTCAGATTCACTATAATATTTGATGAAAGAATTATAATATCCAATTGCATCACCAATCCTGTCTTCTTTCTTGAAATCGACACTATTGATAGCGAGTCTATATGCTGAATCAAATTTATAATACAAAACTTTCTCTCTTAAAGATGATCCAGGAAATTCAACTACAAAATTATTAAAGGACATTATAGCTGACTCATGATCATTAAGGGTATTGTATTGTAATGCTGTACTGTAAGCTTTAAACTCAAGCCTATAATCTAATTCAAAGATAAGCTTATTAACTGCTTCTATATATTCAGATTCTGGAAATGTATTTATAAATAACTGTAATTTATCTATTGCAATTTTAGTATCTGTTTGGTCTTTTGAGAAGACCGGGGACATAAAATAGTAACTCTTAGCTCCTAAGAATGCAATTTCTTCATTTTTTTCACTGTTAGGGTACGTATTTACAAATTTCTCCATTCTGTAATTGGATGTCCTATAATCCTTAGTTTCATAAAAGCACATAGCATGCATATACATTAATTTCTGAGCCTGTGGCTTACCTCTATACTTAGGTACTATTTGCTCAAAAAGTCTATTAGCTTTAGTAAACTTTCCATCATCATAAAGAGTGGTTCCTAAAGAAAACTTAGTTGAAATATCGTCACCATTAATTGCCTCTTGATATTCACCACAGGATGAAAAAGTTATTAATACTAGTAATGTAAATATAGTTCGTTTCATATTTATGGTCAATTTGCAAAATTAAACAATTTTAATGTATTTAAAAAAAAAACATCTATTGTATTTATAATAATATTATAGCTTTAAATTATTGAGCTCAACCAGAATTTCATTTCTTAAATTTTTAGAAACAGGCAATAGAGGAAGTCTTAAAACATCATTACATAAATTCATTTCATGTAAGACCGACTTTACCCCTGCAGGGTTATTTTCCCTAAAAATCAAAGAAGTTATGTTAATTAATTGCTCATGAATTGATGTGGCGCTTAAAGGATTGTTGTCTAAAGCATAATTTATCATTTTAGAAAATTTTTCTGGAAAGGCTTGGCCAATAACGGAAATAACGCCATCACCTCCTGCAATTACTGATGATAGAGCTAAATCATCATCGCCAGAAATGATCAAAAAATCTTCAGGTTTATTATTTATTAATTCTAAATATTGATTTATATCATTACCGGCCTCTTTTATGCCAATAATAGAATCAAACTCCTTAGCAAGCCTTAAAACAGTCTCAGGTAAAATATTTTTTGCAGTTCTACCTGGCACATTATAAATAATAATAGGCACAGATGTATTGTTAGAAATATACTTGTAATGCTCGTAAATCCCTTCCTGAGTAGGTTTATTATAATAAGGAGAAACTGATAAAATAGCTGAAATATCTTCAAGATTCGATGAATTTATTTCTTTAACTAATTTCAGGGTATCGTTTCCACCAATTCCTAAAACTAATGGGACTCTCCCTTTATTAACACTCACTACAGTCTTAATTATCAATTCTCTCTCAGACAGTTTGATTGTTGGACTCTCTGCTGTGGTCCCATTTATAACTAAATAATCTATTCCATTTGTTATATTATATTCAGCTAGTGTTTCAAGCGAAGCATAATCAATAGAAAAATCTTTATTAAAAGGGGTAATTAAAGCTACACCAGTGCCTATAAATTTGCTGTTTTTCATATTTTTTTTAGACCTTTTAGATATTTCTGAAGTTCAACTTTAAAAATATCAATAAAACTAGATTTAATGTTAATTATAAAATCATTTAACCTTTGATCTTTATTCGAAATTCCTATTTTAAAATTAGCCTTTGATTTAGCTGTGATTAGGTTTAATTCGTATAGATCTTCATTATAATAACTTATTAGAGCATCAAACTCTGTTTCAATAAATTCATTTATATCGTAATTAGAAATGTTTCCATTCCATCCAAAATCTAGAGGAGTAAAATATGAATCCCAACTTGTAAGAGTTTCATCTCTTTCAGTTACATAGGCAACAAATTTTATTTTATTTTCATTTACACCTAAGTATTTCAAAACGTTTCTTAAGGAATCATAATCGTCATACTCTTCAAGGTTTAGAATAACCCCAACAGATTTAATTTTCTGACTATCTACAGAAGGTTTACGACTATTTAGAATATTATTTAAATATTTATCGTTTGATTTTTTCTTGAATAATTTAAAAAACATATATTTAAAAGTATTATACAAATGTAATAAAGATGAATTTGATTTAACCACAAAAACTATAATGAAATCAATTATTAAACTATTTAAATTTTCTATTTTTTTATTCACTTTTAGTTGTAATGGCGATTTTCAATTATCTGAAGTTCAAACAAGTAGGATTGAAATCAATCGCAACATACAAGAGGATTCATCTATTCTGAATTTCATAGAACCCTATAAAAAAAACATTGAAAAAGATCTACACACAACTTACGCATACTCACCTAAAACATATGATAAAAAAAACGGCAATTTAAATACCGCTATTGGTAATTTTATGGCTGATGCTGTTTACGAATTAAGTAATCCGATTTTTAAATCTAAAAAAGGAGAAAATATTGATTTTGTACTTTTAAATTACGGAGGAATAAGATCGATAATTTCAAAAGGGAATATTAACAAGAATTCAGCCTATAATTTAATGCCTTTTGAAAACGAAGTTATAGTTACAAAGCTTTCAGGAAAAGATGTATATAAATTAATAGATTACTTAACTGTAGCTAGACGAGCTCACCCGATTGCTAGACTACAATTAGAATTAGATAAAGATTATAAATTAATTAATGCAAAAATTAATAATAAAAAAATTGATGTCAATAGGTATTACTATGTAGCTACAAGTGATTTTTTACTTAATGGAGGTGATAAAATGACCTTCTTTAATGAGAGTATAGAAAATACTATTTTAAATTATAAAATAAGAGACCTATTGATTGATTATTTTATTCAAATTGATACATTAAAATCTACAATTGATAACAGGTTTATTATAAAAAAATAATGGAAAGAAGAAAATTTATTAAAAACACTCTCTATTCAAGTGCTGCTCTTGCTTCTACATCTATTTTAACAAATAGCTGCAAAGCAAATGATTATAAAAAAATAACTATACTACATACAAATGATGTGCATAGTCATATTGATCCGTTTGAAAAAAACAACGATAAGTACGCTTTAAAAGGTGGAGTTTCTAGAAGAGCGACAATCATTGAAAAAATTAGAGAAGAAAACTCTAATACCCTTTTGTTGGATGCTGGAGATATATTCCAAGGGACTCCTTATTTCAATTATTATGGAGGTGAGTTAGAATTTAAATTAATGAGTATGTTAAAATATGATTTAGCAACTTTAGGAAACCATGATTTTGACAATGGAGTTGATGGACTTTACAAGCAGTTACCTCATGCTAAATTTAATTTTGTTTCTGCAAACTATGATTTTAAAAATACGGTTTTAGATACTCATGTAAAACCTTATCAGATTATCTATAAAGATGGTATCAAAATTGGGATTTTCGGATTAGGTGTAGAGCTAGACGGAATGGTAACAAAGAAACTCTATAAAGAAACTAAATACCTAGATCCAGTTGAAATTACTCAAGGAGTTGTTAGTACTTTAAAACAAACTGAAAAGTGTGATTTAATCATTTGTTTATCTCACCTTGGATTTAAGTATGATAGTAATAAAATATCTGATATAAGTCTAGCTAAAGCTACTAAGGATATTGATCTTATTATCGGAGGACATACTCACACATTTTTAAATAAACCTCTGGTATTAGATAATATTGAAGGAGAAAAGGTAATTGTAAATCAAGTAGGCTGCCACGGATTGTTTTTAGGTAAAATTGATTTTTACTTTGATTCGTTTAAAAATAAGAAATATGAAGGTGTTTCTATTGAAGTGTAGCAAGACTAAAACCTACTATGATATGACAACTCAAAAAGGTCCCCGAATAGACCCCTCGTTATTTTGCACATCAAAACTATATAACAAATATATTTAAAATTTAGTATCAATAAAATCTAAACCTTTTTCTTACTCTTTAATATTTTGTTTAAACCTTTTTCATTTTCCCATTTTTGCCTAGCAAATTTTTGCATATCTACTTCTTGATCACTTTCATCTATTATTTCTAATCCAATTAAAGTTTCTAAAATATCCTCCAAAGTTATAATCCCAACTAACCCTCCATATTCATCAATCACTATAGATATATGCTCCTTCTTTTCTAATAATTGATTAAATAACGCAAAAACATTAATAGAATTAGGAACTGTTAGAATATCTCTACGCAAAGTTTTAATCTTATTTTTTAGATTTTTCTTGTCAGATATTTTTTCAATATAATCTTGCAAAAAGATATATCCAGTTATATTTTCAATTTGTTGAGAGTAAAGTGGAATTCTGGAAAATTTTATTTTTTTATGTTCTTTACTAAAATTGCCTAAAGTATCATCTTCATTAGCTGAAAAAACAACAACTCTTGGAGTTATAATTTCTGATACTTTAATTTTTTTCAAATCAATAATATTCTGTATAATTCTATTTTCTTGCTTAGAAAAAACTCCTTCATCATAACCTAGATTAGCTAAAGCTGACAACTGCTCTCTAGTTACATTGTTATTTTTTTGCGTTGTGATTGAGCTTGTTATTTTCATTGAAACAACAACAAAAGGATAAGTAATCATCAGCATAAATTTTACTGTGTAAAATGTAAGCTTTGACAAACCCTGACAATATGTAGCTCCAATCGTCTTTGGTATAATTTCAGAAAAAAATAGAATTAATATCGTTAAAATTGCAGAAGCAAATCCTAAATAATTATCGCCAAACAAACTAGTTACTTCCGCTCCAACTCCTGCAGCTCCAATTGTATGTGCTATAGTATTTAAAGTTAGAATTGCTGATAAAGGCTTATCAATATTATTCTTGAAAGACAAAAATGATGTTGCCCATTCATTGTTTTTTTTAATTGAAAGTAAATAAGATTTTGGTATCGTTAAGAGAGTCGCTTCAACTAAAGAACAAACAAATGAAATAAACAAAGCTAAAAAAAGATAAAAAATTAGTGCAGTCATATATTCTTAATATAATGGCAAAAATACAAAAAACAGGCAATTTTATGGGAAAAATTAAAGACAAATTCGGGGTAGCAGGATTACAACCTCTACCCTTTTCAATAGATAACATCATTTAATCAATTCAATAAAATCACTCTCTGAAATTATAGTTACATTTAAAGTTTCTGCTTTAAGTCTTTTACTAGGACCCATATTATCTCCAGCAATAATATAACTAGTTTTAGAAGATATTGATGATTTAACTTTACCTCCATTTTTTTCAATTTCTAATTTTAACTCGTCTCGTGAAAATTTTGTAAAAACTCCACTTACAACAAATAATTGACTAGCTAATTTATTTGTTTTAATAATTTTCTTTTCAGAATTTTCAAAATTTAAGCCATAAAATTTAAGATCATTAATAATCATTATATTTTCCTGAATTGAGAAAAAACTTATAACACTTTCAGCAATCTTACCTCCTATCTCATCTACTGATTCTAAATCTTCATAACTAGCACACATTAGAGCGTCAATATTATTATAATGATGCGCAAGTTGTTTTGCAACAGTTACACCAACATGCCTAATGCCAAGTCCATACAATACTCTGTCAAAACTTATTTGTTTCGAATACTCGACTCCATTAATTAATTTCTCTGAACTTTTTTGAGCCATTCTTTCTAAACCTAAAATATTTTCAACTTTTAGCTTATACAAATCTGAATAATTAGTGATTAAATTATTTTCAACTAATAAATTTACTGTCTCTGCTCCTAGACCGTCTATATCCATTGCTTTTCTAGAAATAAAATGCTGAATTCTGCCAGAAACTTGAGGCATACAATCAGATGTATTTATACAATAGTGATTTGCTTCGCCCTCTATTTTTTTTAATACTGAATTGCACTCAGGGCAATTCAAAATAAAGTTTGTTTTAGTAGAGAGATGATCTCTTTTACTAATATCCACCTTAACTATTTTAGGAATGATATCTCCGCCTTTTTCAACATAAACATGATCATTTAATCTTATATCCATTTTTCGTATAAAATCCGAGTTGTGCAGTGAAGCTCTTTTTACTACAGTACCTGCCAAATCAATTGGCTCAAAGTTAGCAACAGGAGTTATTGAACCTGTTCTTCCTACCTGGTAAGTAATAGATTTTAAAATAGTTGCTGATTGTTCTGGTTTAAATTTATAAGCGATTGCCCATCTTGGAAATTTTGAAGTAAAACCTAATTCATTTTGTTGATCAACGCTATTAACTTTTATTACAATACCATCAATTTCAAAAGGGAGTGAATATCTGTTAGATTCCCAATAACTCACAAAATCAAAAACTTCTTCAATAGATTTAGCCAAAACAGAATGAGGTGAGACATTAAATCCCCATTTTTTAGCAATTTCAAGAGATTCATGTTGAGATTTAACTATACCACTAGATTCTACTATAGAGTATAATAAACACTCTAATGGTCGTTTTGAAACCTCTCTACTGTCTTGGAGCTTTAAACTCCCTGAGGCTGTATTTCTTGGGTTTTTAAATGGTTCTTCACCAGCTGAAACCCTTTCTAAATTAAGTTTTTTAAAACCCTCAATAGGCATTACAATCTCCCCTCTTATATCAAATTCTTTTATATAGTTTTCTTGCAGTATTAAAGGCACTGTTTGAATAGTCTTGATATTTGCAGTAACATCATCTCCCTGTATACCATCTCCTCTAGTTATTGCTTTCACAAATTTACCATCAACATAAGAAAGGCTAATAGAAGCACCGTCATATTTTAGCTCACAGGTATATTCAATATTAGCTTCAACTATTTTTTTAATACGTTTTTCCCAATCAAATAAATCTTCAATTGAGTATGAATTATCTAAAGAATACATTGGGGAGTTATGGGTAGTGGTTGCAAAGTTTTTTGTGATATCACCGCCTACTCTTACTGTTGGTGAATTAGAATCATATAATTCGGGATGTAGATTTTCTAATTCTTTGAGCTCTTTTAGTTTTAAATCAAAATCATAATCAGAGATACTTGAATCATCTAAAACATAATAATTATAGTTATGCTTATGTAATTCAGATCTTAGAGATTTTATTTGTTCTTTTACACTCATAAATTATACAATGGGAAACAACCTATTTTTAATTATCTTTAAGCATCTAATATACTAAAATGACACACAAGAGAATAATAGTTTTTAGTCTTTTTTTAATTATCAATTCATGTGATTTTATTGCTTTTGCTAGTGATATAATACCAAAGCCTAACTCTAAAATTATTACCAGTGGTGAATTTATTTTATCTAATAACACTAAAATAAATTACTCTGATGATTTTAAAATATCTGGCGACTTTCTAATGGATTATATTATAAGTGAAGAACATGTTGAGGAGTATGTAAATAAAATTAATTTCATAAAAAAAAATATTAAAAATGATGAAGGATATGAAATAGAAATACTAACAAATGAAATAAATATATACAGCAAATCTAATAAAGGAGCTTTTTATGCCGTTCAAACACTCAGGCAGTTATTACCAGTTGAATTTGAAAACAATAAAACAAAATTATTTAAGGTTAATATTCCTTGTCAAGTTATTAAAGATTCCCCTAAATTTAAATACAGAGGAATGCACCTTGATGTCAGTAGACATATGTTTTCAGTAGAATTCATAAAAAAATATATTGATGCCTTAGCTATGCTTAAATTTAATACATTTCATTGGCATTTAACAGAGGATCAAGGATGGAGAATTGAAATTAAAAAATACCCTAAACTTAATTCAATTGGATCCTATAGAGACTCTACTTTAATAGGCCATTATACTGATAAACCTATCAAATATGATAAAACAAGATACGGAGGTTATTATACTCAAAAAGAAATTAAAGAAATTGTAGAGTTTGCAAATTCCAGAGAGGTGTTAATCATACCTGAAATTGAAATGCCAGGACATGCTCAAGCTGCAATAGCATCATACCCATACTTAAGCTGCAGACAAGAAAAAATAGGAGTTGCAACAACATGGGGAGTATTTGAAGATATTTATTGTACTAGAGAAAGTACATTTAGCTTCTTAGAAGATGTAATAGATGAAGTAATTGAACTTTTTCCTGGTAAATATATTCATATTGGCGGAGATGAAGCTCCTAAGAAAAGATGGGAAGAGTGCAGTCATTGTCAAAATTTAATTAAAAAAGAAGGATTAAAAGACGAGCATGAACTTCAAAGTTATTTTATAACTAGAATGGAGAAATATATTAATTCAAAAGGTAAAAAAATAATTGGCTGGGATGAAATTTTAGATGGCGGACTTGCTCCTAATGCTACAGTTATGTCTTGGAGAGGAGAAAGTGGAGGAATCAAGGCTGCACAAATGGGTCATGAAGTGATTATGAGTCCTAATGCAAATTTGTATTTCGATCATTATCAAACAAAAAAGGAAGGGGAGCCAGTAGCAATTGGAGGCTTCACTCCTATCGAAGAAGTATATAATTACAATCCAATTCCTAAAGAACTACATGAAAACGAGAAGAAATATATTATTGGTGCACAAGCTAATGTTTGGACAGAATATATGAAAACTAGTGAACATGTAGAATACATGGTGTTTCCAAGGATTTTAGCACTTTCTGAAGTCCTTTGGAGCAGTAATAGTACTAATTTTACAGAGTTTAAACTAAGGGCTGAAAACTACTTTGAAAGATTAGAAAAACTAGATATTAATTATTCTAAACATCTAGAAAAAGAAGAAATAAAATGATATTAGAGGTATGTGCTAATTCATATGAGTCTGCTATCAATGCAGAAAAAGGTGGAGCCCACAGGATTGAGCTTTGTGAAAATTTAAATTTAGGTGGTATTACTCCAGACTATAAACTTGCAAGTAAAGTCATTTCAAAATTGAAAATACCTGTTTATGTTTTAATAAGACCAAGGGCTGGTAACTTTAATTATTCACAAGAAGAATTTGAACAAATTAAAAAAGATATTAGAATATTTAAAGATCTTGGTTGTAAAGGAATTGTTTCTGGTGTACTAACAAAAGATAAAAATATAGATATAGATAAAACAAAAGAATTAATTAATCTTTCAAGACCATTAGAATTCACTTTTCATAGGGCTTTTGATGAGGTGTTAAATCCAATTAAGAGCTTAAAACAACTTATTAAATTAAAAGCCGATAGATTACTTACTTCAGGTCAAAAGAACACCGCAGTTGAAGGAGTTGATTTAATTAAAGAGTTAATCAACATTGGTAATAATCAGATTAAAATAATGCCAGGTAGTGGTATTAACCAAACTAATATTCTAGAGTTTACGAAACTGGATATAGATGAGATTCATGGATCTTTTTCAAATAATATAAAAAATCCTAAAAAAGTAACTAATGTTGATATGATTTTAAAGTGTATTAGAATACTAAAGTAACACTAGACCTTAAAACAACAGTAATGATATTAGTCTTAATTATTGTCAAATATTCCATTAAGAATATCTTTCATCTGTTCGTTTTCAATTAGAAATGCGTCATGCCCATATTCAGATTTAATTTCGAATATGTTAACATTTTTTTTAATTTTTTTAATTCTTTCATACATTTTCCAATTTTCATTTGAACAAAAAAGAAGATCTGAATCAATTGTAATTATATTAATGTTACCAGTAATTTTTTTTATTAGTTCGTTTAATACATCCTCTCCTCTAGTTATATCTATAGTTTTAAGTAGTTGATTCATTGATTTATAAGCTTGAACTTTAAATCTATTTTCAAGGCTTTTCCCATGATGATTTAACCATGCCTCGATACTATATATGTTATCTTTTTTTTCTCTACTATACCTTGAATTGAAGGACTCAGGTGTTCTATAAAGAGTCATTGCATGTATTCTGGCATCATAAAGTGGTTTTGACGAATTATTTAGAATACTATCTTGAATAAAACAATTAGCGATAAGCCAATCACTTGATTTCCAGTCTGAAGCAACTGGAATGATATGTTTTATCAAATCAGGATTTAATATTGCTAATTCCCATACAATTCCACCACCAAGAGAACCTCCAATGGCGGCATAAAGTTTGTATATATTTAATTTTTTTAAACCAATACTGAAAATTTTAGCTATATCAATAGCAATAAAATCTTTATAATTATATATTAAATTTTCTTCAATATTATCATATCCATTCCCTGGAATATTAAATGAAACTACTGTAAATTTATTAGTATTAATAATTTTGTTTGATCCAATTAATTTATTCCACCATCCGTTTCTGCCAGCAACATTAGAATTCCCAGTTAAAGCATGATTCACTAAGATTACAGGCGAAACTCCAATTGGTTTGCCAAAAATCTGATAGGATAATGATATTTTTTGCAAACCACCATCAAATCTTTTATAGTTAAATGGTGAAATATATTTTATTTTATTAGACATATATTATATGTAATTAAGCGCTTCTCTTAAATCTTCTTTTAAATCATATATACTTTCTAATCCAACAGATAATCTAATTAAATCTTTAGACACTCCTGTTTTTATTTGATCTTCTTCGGATAGCTGTTGGTGAGTCGTGCTAGCAGGGTGAATTATCAATGATTTTGTATCACCAATATTTGCTAATAGAGAAAATAATTTTGTAGAATCTACTACTTTTTTTGCTGATTCATAACCACCTATTACTCCAAAAGTAACTAATCCACTTTGCCCATCTGGCAAGTATTTTTTTGCGTTTAAATATTGTGAATTAGAACTTAATCCTGGGTAATTAACCCATCTAACTTTTGGGTTTTGTTCTAGCCATTTAGCAAGCTCTAGTGCATTAGAGCAGTGTAGATTCATTCTTATTTTAAGAGTTTCCATTCCTTGAATAATTTGAAATGCATTAAATGGGCTAAGAGCAGATCCATAGTCTCTAAGTCCTTCAATTCTAACTTTAGCAATGAACGCAGATTCGCCTAATACTTCACTATAAACTAATCCATGATATCCAGGAGATGGTTCAGTAAATTCAGGAAATTTACCATTTTCCCAGTCAAATTTACCTGCATCAATTATTACACCACCTAAAGCTGTTCCATTTCCATTAATGTATTTTGTAAGAGAATGAATAATAATATTAGCACCATATTTAATAGGATTTAATAGTGCTGGAGTCGCAACAGTATTATCAACTATAAGAGGAATTTTTAATTCTTTTATTTTTTTTGAAATTTCTTCAATATCAAGAACATCTAATTTTGGATTTCCAAGAGACTCAATAAAACAAACTTTTGTGTTTTCTTTAGCAGCTTCAATAAAATTATTGGGGTCAGATGGATCAACAAAAGTTGTTGTAATACCATGCCTAGGTAAGGTAACACTTAGTAAATTATAAGTACCACCATACAAGCTGTTTGATGCTATTATATGATCTCCACTTCTTAATAATGTTAAAAGGGTAGTTGCTATAGCTGATGCTCCAGATGCTGTAACAACAGCAGCTATACCTCCTTCTATTGATGCTAACCTTTGCTCTAAAATATCATTTGTTGGATTATTTATTCTTGTATAGATATTTCCAGGTTCAGCCAAGGAGAAAAGATTAGCCGCATGATCGGAATCATTAAATACATATGCCGTAGATTGATAAATAGGAACAGCTCTAGTTCCAGAATTACTTTTCACATCATGACCATGATGTAATAACTTTGTTGCAAATTTTTGATTACTCATTTTTTATTTTTTTTGTATTAGTTAATTAGTACAAAAGACAGCATTAAAAAAATGCATAAATAGTAATATGTTATAAGAGAAAAATATTGAAATTATTTAATTTCATATTAGTTATCTATCCATGATAGGTAGAATTTAGCACCTTCTTTAATTGTTAAAGGGTTGCTAAGGCATCACAGGGTCTATCCCTCCGCCTTTCTTGATAACACGTCAATATGTTTATTGAACTTTTGAATTACTAATATATATATAATTGAATACCAGTGAACTTTATTTTGTTGGTTTTTTTTAAGTTTTATCATTTTTCCATAAATAGCTTATTTAAATTGTATTAAATTGATTTTCAATACAGTAAAAATGCTATTTATGGAAAAATATAAATTTTCGAATTAATTTTTGTATTTTTTTATAAATGAGCGAATGCCATTAATTCCATATGAATTTATGTGATTAATAAATGCACTTCCAATTATAGCCCCTTCTGAAAATTGAACAGCTTCATTAAAAGATTTGGAGTCAGAAATGCCAAAGCCTATAATCTTTGGAGACTTTAAATGCATATTTTGAATTCTTTTAAAATAATCTATCTGCTCACTATCAAATCCATTTTTACTACCTGTTACACTTGAGCTACTTACCATATAAATAAACCCAGTTGAAATATTGTCAATTAATTTAATTCTTTCTTTGTTAGTTTGAGGAGTAATTAAGAAAATATTTAATAAATTGTTTTCTTTAAATATACTTTCATACGATTTTAAATATTCTTCTATTGGTAAGTCTGGTATTATTAATCCATCGATCCCAACCTGTTTACACTTTTTACAAAAATCATCAACTCCATATTGTAATATTGGATTAAAGTACCCCATTATTATTAGTGGAATTTTCACTGTTTTTCTAATATCTTTTAGTTGATTGAATAATAGATCTGAATTCATTCCATTATTTAATGCTACTGTTGAACTACTTTGAATAGTTAGTCCGTCTGCTAATGGATCACTAAATGGAAGCCCGATCTCCACCATACTAACTCCGCTTGCTTCTAAATTTTTAATTATTTTACAAGTGTCCTCTAATTTTGGATATCCTGCAGTAAAATAGATAGATAGTATATTATTGTTATTATCTAATTCTTTGATTATTCTATTCATAATTAAAGTTTAAAGTAATCTATGTAAGTGTCTAAATCTTTATCTCCTCTGCCTGACAAATTGATTACCACTATATCTTCTTTTTTAAATTTTTTATTTTCTAACACTGCAAAAGCATGAGCAGTTTCAATTGCTGGAATTATTCCCTCTAGCCTTGAGAGTTCAACTCCGGCCTTCATTGCTTGATTATCAGTTATTGAAATAAATTCTGCTCTTTTAGTTTTATATAAATTAGCATGCATTGGTCCAATTCCTGGATAATCTAATCCTGCTGAAATTGAATATGGCTCAGTTATTTGCCCGTCTTTAGTTTGCATAAGTAATGTTTTACTACCGTGTATTACACCAGTATTTCCTAAAATTGAAGTGGCTGCACTTTTCCCAGAATCTATACCCATTCCAGACGCCTCTACTGCAATTAACTTTACGTTTTTGTCATCTAAGTAATGATAAAATGCTCCTGCAGCATTACTTCCTCCGCCTACACATGCAATTATATAATCAGGAGATGAACTTCCTTCAATTGATTCTAATTGCCATTTAATTTCTTCTGAAATAATTGCTTGAAATCTAGCGACCATATCTGGATATGGATGTGGCCCAACTACACTTCCTATTATATAGTGTGTGTTTTCAGGATTGTTAATCCAATCTCTTATAGCTTCATTTGTAGCATCTTTAAGTGTCTTACTTCCAGACTTTGCTGGAATTACTTTTGCACCTAACATTTTCATTCTAGCTACATTTGGAGCTTGACGTTCAATATCTAGTTCCCCCATATAAATAACACATTCAATCCCCATCAAAGCACATACTGTAGCGGTCGCCACGCCATGCTGACCAGCACCTGTTTCAGCAATTATTCTTGTTTTATTTAATTTTTTTGCAATTAATATTTGCCCAATAGTATTATTGATTTTATGCGCTCCAGTATGGCATAAGTCTTCTCGTTTTAGATATATTTTAGTATTATGCCTTTTGGATAACTGTTTGGCAAAGTACAATGGGGTTGGTCTACCTACATAATTTATTAATAATTGATTAAATTCTTTTTTAAAATCTGGGTCATTCATGAATTTTACATAATTCAATTTTAATTCTTCAATATTTGGATACAGCATCTCTGGTATAAATGCCCCTCCGAATTCTCCGTAGTATCCATTTTTATTTATGTTATAACTCATTTTAAATTGTTTATTAAGTTCTTTATTTTTTTTACATTTTTAATACCAGGTTCTATTTCATACATGCTATTTACATCAATAGCAAAACAAAATTTACCTGCCTTTGTTTTACGGAATTCAATAATATCGTTTGTATCTCCTATTCCTATTCCCCCACTTAAAAAATATGGTTTAATTAATTTGTAATTTTTTAAAATCTGCCAATTAAATTTATAACCATTACCACCTGGGTAACTCCCTTTTGTATCAAATAAATAGTAATCACAGGATTTGTCAAATTCTTTAAGGCATTCAAAATCGAAATTTTCATCTATACTGAATGCTTTTATAATTTTAAAATTATTCTTTTTAAGATCTGCACAAAATTTGACATCTTCATTTCCATGTAATTGAACAGTGTTTATGTCATATTTACAAAGTATATCTTTAACTTTTTCTATAGTTTCATTTACAAATACAGCTATCTTTTCAATTTTATTAGATATAATTGGAATATCACCGGTGACGAACCTTTTTGACTTATTATAAAAAATAAACCCCATGTAATCTGGATTTAATTCTGAAACATCAATGATGTTATTATTATCTCTCATTCCACAAACTTTAAGCTTCATTTTAAATTTTTAATGAGTTAATAAAATTATTTGCCATTTTCCCAGGATTCTCATTTTTCATAAAATTCTCACCTATAAGAAAGCCATCATAACCAATCTCTTTAAGTTCCCTTATTGAACTTATTTTAGATATTCCACTTTCTGATATTTTCATATAATCATTAGAGATGTGAGGGAATAATTTTTTACTTATATCTATGCTAGTTTTAAATGTTTTAAGGTCTCTATTATTAACTCCAATGATATCAACACTATCATTAGAATATAAATTTATTTCGTCTATATTATGAACTTCTAATAAAACCTCAAGTCTTAATTCTTTAGCTTTTTTTGCTAAGTACTTTAATTTATCTACGCTAAGAATAGCAGCAATTAGTAATACTATATCTGCACCATATGCCTTAGCTTCGTATATCTGGTATTCATCAATTATAAAATCTTTTCTTAGTATTGGTAGATTGCAGCTTGATTTGGCTAATAATAAATCTTCTAATGAACCTCCAAAATATTTTTGATTTGTAAGTGTTGACATTCCAGATGCACCCGCATTCATATACCCCATTGCTACATCTTGAACATTTGAATTTTGATTAATAATTGATTTTGAAGGAGATCTTCTTTTAAATTCTGCTATGATTCCATAATCACTATTGTTTATATTATCTTTTAAGGAAATAGTTTGCAAATTAAATAACTTAAAATCCTCAAGGTCTTCAATCGAAATAAACTTTTTCTTTAGAAAAATTTCATTTTTTTTATCGATAACTATTTTTTCTAAGATGTTCATTTTTTACTTATTTTTTGAAGAGATTTTATAGATTTTAATGCTCTTTTAGAATTTAGAGACTCTTGTGCTAATTCAAATCCTTGCTGGATACTAACTCCTTTATAAGTTGAAATTGCAATTCCTGCATTAGCACATACTACGTTATTTTGAGCTTCTGATCCATTTCCGTTAATTATATCCATAAAAACTTTTGATGAAGATTCAATTGACTTACCTCCATAAATTTGATGTTCTTTAACTTGTGGTACTTTTAAGTAATTAGCATCAATAATTATTTCTGAACTATTAGAACATATTTTAGTTTTACCTGTTAACGAAACCTCATCATAGCCATCAAGAGAATGTATAATACTGTATTTTTTATCTGTTTGTTGATATAAGTAAGAATAAAGCCTTAATAATTCTAAGTTAAATACACCTACCATTTGATTCTTTGGAAAAGAGGGGTTTACCATTGGTCCTAGAATATTAAAAAAAGTTTTAACTCCCATTTTTTTTCTAATAGGAGCTACATTTTTCATTGCAGGATGAAATAGTGGAGCATGCAAAATACATATTCCAGCCTTATCTATACATTCAATTAAAAAGTCCTGATCATTAGAAAACTTAACACCTAAGAAGTCTAAAACATTGGAAGATCCACAAGCTGATGATACTCCATAATTTCCATGTTTTGCAACTTTTACATCTGCACCAGCACATATAAATGAAGATAAGGTTGATATGTTAAATGTATCTTTTCCATCTCCTCCGGTACCACATAAGTCTATTGTATTAAAATCGGATAAATCAATTGGTAGACATAACTCAAGTAAGGCTTCCTTAAAGCCTATTAGTTCTTCTATTGTAATACTTCTCATTAAATAAACAGTTAAAAATGCAGCAATTTCATTTGAGTTATAATCTCCTTTAGAAATTTTAACCAAAACAACTTTAGCTTCATTTTTAGATAAAGTTTCATGATTTGTTAGTCTATTTAATATGTTTTTCATTATTAAGAATTTAACCAGTTATTTAATATTTTTTTTCCGTCTGGTGTAAGAAGAGATTCAGGATGAAATTGAACTCCTTTTACATCATAATTTTTGTGTCTAAGAGACATTATATTACCATTATTATCAATTGCAGTCACCTCTAATAAATCAGGAATATTTTTGTCTACCACCCAAGAATGATACCTCCCAGTTAGAATTTTTTTACTTAAGCCTTTGTAAAGAGGTTCGTCATCTACAGTAATAATTGTTTCCATATCAACACCATGATATACTTCTTTTAAATTAGTTAAGGTTCCATCAAACACCTCTGCAATTGCTTGATGCCCCAGGCAAACTCCTAATATGCTTTTTGAGGCTGCATATTTTTTTATAATTTTTTTCAGATCACCAGCTTCATCAGGAATACCTGGTCCAGGAGAGATTAATATCCTGTCAAATCTTAAAGGAAGAGAAATATCCATTTTATCATTTCTAACCACGGTTACTTCGCAATCTAATTCCTTTAAGTAGAGTGCTAAATTATAAGTAAAGCTATCGTAGTTATCTATTACTAATATTTTTTGCATAATTTATATTTCTTGGGCAATCTTTATGGCTTTAGTTAATGCACCTAACTTATTATATACTTCTTGTAACTCATTATTAGAATTAGATTTTGAAATTATTCCAGCTCCAGCCTGCCAGGTTAGTTGATGGTTTTTACTTAAAAAAGTTCTTATCATAATTGCATGATTGAAGTTTCCGCTAAAATCCATAAATCCAATTGCTCCCCCATAAAAACTTCTATTAGTCAATTCATATTTCTCGATTAATTGCATTGCTTTGTATTTTGGTGCTCCACTAAGTGTCCCGGCTGGAAAAGTGTCTGCAACAACTCTCATGGTTGAGGTATTCTTAGATTTTTTGGCTATAACTTTGCTTACTAAATGAATTACATGTGAAAAAAATTGTATTTCTCGATATTTATCTACTCTAACTTCTGTGCCATTTCTAGCCAAATCATTTCTAGCTAAATCAACCAACATTACATGTTCACTATTTTCTTTTGAATCTTTTGATAATTTATTTGCTAATTCAGCATCTTTTAGGTCATCTCCAGTTCTTTTAAATGTTCCTGCAATTGGATGAATTTCGGCACTTCCTTGATTGACAATTAATTGCGCCTCAGGTGAACTCCCAAATATTTTATAATCTCCATAATCAAAATAGAAAAGATAAGGCGACGGGTTTATACTTCTTAGTGCTCTATAGACATTAAATTCATCACCAATAAAGCTTTGGGTAAACTTCTTTGATAAAACTAATTGAAACACATCTCCTCTTTTACAGTGTGCTTTAGCTATATCAACGTGTTTTAGAAAATCATTATCCGATAAATTTGAACTAATTTCACCCTCAGTTATAAAGTTATAGTTAGGGTAATTCTTTGCGCTGATTAATTGTAATATTTCTTCAATATTATTGTTTTTATTATAACAATTCGCAAAAATATATGCCTCATTTTGAAAATGATTTATTGCAATAATATTTTGATAAACGGCATAATATATGTCTGGAATGTTAGGGTCCTTTTCTTTTTTTGAAATTTCTATATCTTCGAAATATCTAACAGCATCATAGTTAATGTATCCAAAAAGTCCATTATTAATAAATTTAAATTTTTTTGTATCTACTTCAAATAATTGTGTGAAATCGTGTATTATATTTGGGATGCTGGATAATTTATTTAACGCAACTGTTTTACTTGAATCGTCTGGATAGGTATACTCAATTTGTTCATTATATATCTTTATTGAGGATATTGGATTACAGCATATGTATGAAAAACTATTATCAACTGTATGGTAGTCACTACTCTCTAATAGAATACTATTTGGGTATTTATCTCTAATCTTTAAATATATACTAACTGGTGTAATAGTATCAGATAGTATTTTTTTATGGTTTGTGCTTAATTTATATTTCTTCATATTATTTAATAAAAAAAGGCTTATCGTAAACGATAAGCCTTTATATTTTAGTTAATACTATAGGGTTAGTTTACGAATAGTCTTTCGTTATGCCACCAGCAAGTATTTTGAATTATTTTCATCATAATTTGCTTAAATATAACATTCCTTTAAAAAAAAACAAATTTAATTGATAATAAGTGTCATTTGATTGCTTATTATTATGAATTATTAATTTTATCATTAGTTAAGGTCAGTTTTTGATAATTTTTCTATCACATAATTATTAATTATGTAAATCTCAACTATAATTCAAATTTCATCTCTTTTTTAGTTTAAACTAGTTTGTATATCATATATATTTATTGACAATTAAAATAAGAGTAATGAAGATTTTCAAATTTGGTGGCACTTCAGTTGGTTCAGCACATAATATTAAAATAATTAGAGACATTGTGTCTAATAATATCATTAACGGAAGGTTGGTTATAGTTGTATCGGCTATTGGAGGGGTTACCGATAAATTATTTGAATTAGGTAATTATGCTTTTGATAAAAATAAAAATTATAAAGACTTTTATCATGAAATATGTAATTTCCATAATTCCATAATTAATGATTTGTTTAATCACATTGATTCTAAAGCTTTAATTGATATAGTTCAATTAACTTATGTTGAAATTGAAATTGTAATTGATGAAATATTTAAAACTAATATTTTTTCATTATCAACTCAAGATAAGATTCTTAGTTTTGGTGAGTTATTATCCTCTTTAATTATTTCTGAGTTCTTTAAAATGTCTCAAATTGATGTATTTCATATAAATTCTCAAGAACTAATTGTAACTGACAGTAACTTCACTAATGCACAAGTTGATTCTATCAAAACATTTAAAAATATTCAAAAGCTTTTCAATATACATAGTAACAGAGTTTTCGTTTTACCTGGCTTTGTTGCTAAATCTATACATAATGAAATAACAACTTTGGGTCGAGGAGGGTCTGATTATACGGCTTCAATTTTGGCAGCAGCGTTAAATGCAGAAGAACTTCAGATATGGACCGATGTTAGCGGAATGTATACAAGTAATCCTAAAATTGTAAAGGAGGCAGTTCCAATTGAGTGTATGTCATATCAAGAAGCTCTTGAGTTCTCACATTTTGGAGCTAAAGTTCTTTACCCACCAACTATTCAACCTGTATTAGATTATAATATTCCAATCTTAATAAAAAATACAATATATCCAAATGATGTAGGTACATGCATTTCTAGTAAAATAACACTGAATGATGTTGGAGTTAAAGGAATTAGCAATATTGATAATATAGCTTTGCTTACTCTTCAAGGTAATGGAATGGTTGGGGTTCCAGGGTTTTCTAAACGGTTGTTTGAAACATTAAGTAAAGACAATATTAATATTATTTTAATTACTCAAGCTTCTTCAGAACATTCTATATGTGTTGCTATTCAACAAAGTGATGTAAAGATTGCAGAAAGAAGTATTAATATTTGTTTTAAAAATGATGTTTCTACTAATAAATTAGATCCTATTATTGTTGAATTAGATTTAGCTATTATTGCTGTAATTGGTGATAAAATGAAAAGTCAGCAAGGAGTTAGTGGGAAAATGTTTAGTGTTCTAGGTAAAAATAATGTCAATATTAGAGCTATAGCTCAAGGTGCTTCAGAGAGGAATATTTCAGCTGTAATTTCAAAAAAAGATGTAAAAAAAGCACTTAACTCTTTACATGAGGTTTATTTTGATGGTAACTTAAAACAGTTAAATGTATTTATTACTGGAGTAGGTAATGTTGGCAAAGAGTTAATCTCTCAAATTAACAATCAATATGATTATTTAAAAGAAAAGATGAATGTGAATATTAGAGTGATTGGACTCTCAGATTCCAAAAAAATGTATTTTGATGAAGATGGAATTGATTTAAGTAAATGGAAATCAAGTTTATCTACTGGTGTTAAAAGTTCATTTAATGAGTTTTATGATAAAGTAATTGATTTAAATTTTAGAAATAGCATTTTTTTAGACATTACTGCTAATGAAGATATTTGTAGTTATTACAAGAAATATTTAATGAAAAATGTAGCAGTTATAGCTTGTAATAAAATAGCCTGCTCATTAAGTTTAGAGTCTTATAAAGATTTAAAAATAGCATCATTAAAATTTAATTCACCATTTCTATTCGAAACTAATGTTGGTGCAGGTTTACCGATTTTGAATACATTAAATAATTTACTTTCATCAGGAGATGAAATCATTTCAATTGAAGCTGTTTTATCTGGAAGCTTGAATTTTATTTTTAATAATTATGATGGAACTAAATCTTTTTTAAACATTATTAAACAAGCTAAAAAAGAAGGCTATACAGAGCCTGACCCTAGAATAGATTTAAGTGGTGTTGATGTGGCTAGAAAAATTTTAATTTTAGCTAGAGAAAGCGGATCTAATATTAATTTGGAAGATATAAATAATGAGCCTTATATTAAAGATTATAATTTTAACAACAATTCTTCAATTGATGATTTTTATAATTTTGTAGATTTAAATGAAAAATATTTTAAAGATATGTTTAATAAATCTTTTTCTAACAATTGTCAATTGAAGTATGTTGCAGAATACTCAGATGGAAAAGCTAAGATTGGGTTGCGTGAAATATCTAAAAATCACCCCTTTTATAATTTAGAAGGGAAAGATAATATTGTTCTATTTCACACAAAAAGATATTTAGATCAGCCTTTAATAATTAAGGGTGCGGGTGCGGGTGCGGGTGTAACAGCTGCTGGATTGTTTTCTGATATTATTAAAGTTAATAATTCTTAACATATAAATGAGATAAAAGTTTTTCCCCAGAGACAATTTTAATGTAGCGTGTGGTTTTGATATTTTGGGATTTCCTATGGAGACTATATGGGGTGAAATAATTGTAAGGAAAACACTAGGCTTTGATTTACCTTATTAAATTAAACCAATTATGAATAAAAGATAAAACTTCTATTTTATTGATTCGTATTCAAGTTTTAAGAGTTACATAGCTGGTAGTTGTCCATCTCCTTTTGTTGCCAGATCACTACTTCCAGTCAGATAAATATCAACTTCTCTTGCGGCTTCTCGGCCTTCAGATATTGCCCAAACAATTAGAGATTGACCTCTTCTCATATCTCCAGCACTAAAAACATTTGAAATATTAGTTTGGTAGTTATTTGTCTTATAATTAGATTTTTCATCAGTATTAACTCCTAGCTGTTGAGCTAACCCAGATTTAGGACCAAGAAAACCTAAAGCAAGTAACACTATATCACAATTCCAAATTTTTTCAGAACCTTTAATTTCAATTAATTTAGGTCTTTCTCCATTTTTAGTTTCCCATTTTACTTCAACAGTTTTTAAACCTGTAAGATTGTTCTTGTTATCAAATAAAAATTCTTTTGTATTAATTAGCCAGTTCCTTTCACACCCTTCAACATGAGAACTTGATGTTTTAAGTTGTAAAGGCCAATATGGCCAAGGTGTTTTAGGACTTCTTTTATTAGGAGGTTTGGGCATTATTTCAAAATTGGTTACAGATTTAGCACCATTTCTGTTTGATGTCCCAACACAGTCAGACCCTGTATCTCCTCCACCTATAACAATAACATTTTTATTTTTTAAATCAGTTATTTTGATTGAATTGTCATATAGTGACCTTGTTTGTTGTGTTAATAATTCCATAGCTTGAATAATTCCAGCTGATTTAGATCCAGGGATATTCAGTTCTCTTTTATTTGAAGCTCCACCGCACAAAATAATAGCATCATAATCTTCTAATTCTTCAATATTTACATTAACCCCAACATTAGCGTTAGTGATAAAGATAATACCTTCTTCTATAAGAATATTTACTCTTCTGTCTATTATATGTTTTTCTAATTTAAAATTTGGTATCCCATACCTTAAAAGCCCACCAATTTTATCTTCTTTCTCATAAACAGTTACATTGTGTCCAGCACTATTAAGTTGTTGAGCTGCAGCTAAACCAGCTGGTCCAGAGCCTATTATTGCAATCTTATTATTTGTTCTTTTTTTTGGAACCTTTGCTCTAATCCAACCATTCTCAAAACCTTTTTCAACAATATTCTTTTCAATATTCTCAATAGAAACTGGTTCTTCTATAAGTCCAAGCACACATGATTGCTCACATGGAGCAGGGCAAAGTCTTCCAGTAAACTCAGGAAAATTATTAGTAGAATGTAAAATCCAAGATGCTTTTTGCCATTCTCCTTGTTGAACCATTAGATTAAAGTCAGGTATTAAGTTTCCAAGTGGACAAGAACTATGACAAAATGGTATTCCGCAATCCATACATCGTGAACCTTGTTTTTTAAGTTCTTTGTCTTCTAATTTAACAGTAAATTCTTTGTAGTTACTAATTCTGTTCTTTACAGAAATGTACCCATCTTCCTTTCTTTTAAACTCTTTAAATCCTGTTGATTTTCCCATTTTAGTACAGTTTGTTTAGTGTTTTTTTATCTAATGACATTTTTTTAAGTGCTTTTTTATATTCTGTAGGCATTACTTTAATGAAGTGTTTAACTTCCGCATCCCAATTAGAAATAATTTTACTGCCCAAAGTACTATCTGTATATTCTATGTGTTTTGAAATAATTAAATGTAAATCAGATATATCTTTTTTAGTTAAATTTTCAAATTCAATAGATTCTGTATTACATAGTCCGTTTATGAAATTATTATTATTATCATAAACATATGCTATCCCACCACTCATTCCTGCAGCAAAGTTTCTACCTGTTTTACCTAATATTATAATTTTCCCACCAGTCATATATTCACATCCATGATCTCCAATACCTTCGACAACTGCTGTCGCTCCAGAATTTCTTACAGCAAATCGTTCCCCAACAATTCCGTTGATGTATACTTCACCAGAAATAGCTCCGAATAAGCAAACATTACCAGCGATAATATTTTCTTCAGCCTTAAAATCTGCGTCTTGAGGTTTCTTTATTATTAATTTAGCCCCTGATAATCCTTTCCCTAAGTAATCATTGCAGCACCCCTCTAGTACGAATGTAATTCCACTAGTTGCAAATGCACCAAAACTCTGGCCTGCATATCCTTTAAAATTTACATTTATTGTATTAGATGGTAATCCATTATCTTTATACTTTTTTGAAATCTCATTACTTAATATCGCCCCAACAGACCTGTCTGTATTATTTATTTTATATGATAAATTTGTCGTTTTTCCGAAATGAATTGACTTTTGAGCAGATTTTACTATTTTGATATCAAGAACATTGTAAAGATCATGATCCTGAGTATCAGTATTTCTTAAAATTGTTTTTTTAGGGTCGAATGGTTGGTATAGAATTGAAGAAAGGTCTAACCCTTTTGCTTTATAGTGGCTTAAAACTTTTGATGAATTTATTTTTTGTGATTGTCCGATCATTTCATTCATACTCCTAAATCCTAGAAGTGCCATAATTTCGCGTAATTCGTTAGCTACAAAGTAAAAGAAGTTAATTACGTGCTCTGGTTTTCCTTTAAAGTTTTTTCTTAATTCTATATCTTGTGTAGCGATCCCGACTGGACATGTATTTAAATGACATTTTCTCATCATAATACAACCGGATGCTACAAGTGGTGCTGTTGCAAATCCAAACTCTTCAGCGCCAAGTAATGCTGCAATTGCTACATCTCTACCAGTTTTTAGCTGTCCATCACATTCTATTACAATTCTACTTCTTAAATTATTAATAACTAAAGCTTGTTGAGCTTCTGCAATACCAAGTTCCCAAGGAAGGCCTGCATGTTTAAGTGACGTTAATGGGGAAGCGCCAGTCCCTCCGTCATATCCAGAAATTAAAACAACATCAGCCTTTGCTTTTGCTACTCCAGCTGCAATTGTGCCAACTCCAGCCTCAGAAACTAATTTCACATTAATTCTAGCTTCTCTATTTGCGTTTTTTAAATCATAAATTAACTGAGCTAAATCTTCAATTGAGTAAATATCATGATGTGGTGGTGGCGATATTAACCCTACAAAGGGTGTTGAGTTTCTAACATCTGCAATCCAAGGAAATACTTTTTCTGCAGGAAGTTGCCCTCCTTCACCAGGTTTTGCTCCCTGAGCCATTTTTATTTGAATTTCTTTAGCATTAGTTAAATAATTTGAAGAAACACCAAATCTTCCTGAAGCAACTTGTTTTATTGCGGAGCTTTTATTATCTCCATTTTTCATTAGTTCAAATCTATTTTTATCTTCTCCTCCTTCACCTGAATTACTTTTACCTCCAATTCTGTTCATTGCAATTGCTAAGTTTTCATGAGCTTCTTTTGAAATTGAACCGTAAGACATTGCGCCAGTTTTGAATCTTTTTACTATCTCTGTCCAGGGCTCTACTTCATCTATAGAGATTGGGTTAAAATCATTAAATTCAAACAACCCTCTAATGGTCATTAATCTTTCAGATTGCTCATTAATATTTTTTGCGTAAACATTGTAACTCTCTTGATCGTTTAACCTTACTGCTTGTTGTATTTTAGCAATTGTTGTAGGGTTAAACATATGCCTTTCTCCATTTCTTCGCCATCTATACTCTCCACCAATATTTAATCTTAATTTATTATTTTCTTCATATTTAGGGAACGCATGATCATATCTTTTTGATATTTCCTTTTCAATTTCATAAAGACCTATCCCCTCTATTCTTGACGTAGTGTAAGGGAAGTATTTTTCAACAAATTCTGAACTAAAACCAACTATTTCAAACAATTGAGAGCTTCTGTATGAATGAAGGGTAGAAATACCAATTTTATTCATAATTTTCAATATTCCTTTTCCTATAGCTTTGTTGAAGTTTATTACAGCTTCAATTTCAGTTAATCCCTTTATAAAGCCTTCCCTAACTTGAGATTTAATTATTTCATTAACCATATATGGGTTAATTGCACTAGCACCATATCCAAAAAGTGTAGCAAAATGATGAGGCTCTCTTGGTTCAGCAGACTCAATAATAATATCGAAATATGATCTCTTTCTTTTAATGTTTAAAGAATGGTGAACAAATGAGCAGGCTAATAGAGCTGGTATTGGAGCATTGCTTTTATTGGCATTTTTATCAGACAATATTATTATATTATAACCTTGATCAATACTTTTTTCAACTTCATTAACAATTGAGTCTAATGAATCCTCAATTCCATTTAGACCTTTGCTTTTGCTATATAAAATTTTAATGGTCTTTGATTTAAATCCTTTAATATTTATATGCCTAATTTTATGTAGGTCTCTATTTGATATAACTGGATTTTGAATTTTTAATTTCCTACATTGATCCGGGGTTATTTTAAATATGTTTTTATCATTACCCAGAGCCAAACTTATATCTGTAACTATCTCTTCTCTAATCCCGTCTAAGGGTGGATTTGTTACTTGAGCAAATAGTTGTTTGAAGTAGTTGTATAGAAGTTGAGTTTTTTCAGATAAAACTGCCAAAGGTGTGTCTGTACCCATTGAACCAATAGCTTCTTTAGCATTTTGAGCCATTGGGGTGATTATTTCTTGAATATCTTCAATAGTATAATTATATAATCTTTGTCTAGTTTTTAAGGGTAATGTTTCCTTTAATCTTATTTCTTTTAAATATGTTACATCTTTTAAGTGTATCATTTGACTAGTGAGCCACTTTTTATAAGGGTATCTAGTTGTTATTTCTTTTTTTATTTCGTCATCTTTAATAATTCTCCCTTTATTCATATCAACTAAGAACATTTTACCGGGCTCAAGTCTTCCGTGAGATAGAATGTTAGATGGTAAAACATCTACAACACCAATCTCTGAGGACATTATTAATCTACCATCTTTCGTAACTGTATACCTTGATGGTCTTAGTCCATTTCTATCAAGTAATGCTCCAATATAGTCTCCATCAGTGAATGGAATTGACGCTGGTCCATCCCACGGCTCCATAATGCAAGAATTATATTTATAGAACGACTTTCTTTCTTCGTTCATACTTGTATATTTTTCCCATGCTTCCGGGACCATCATCATCATTGCTTCAGGTAAAGTTCTATCTGTCAATGTTAATAGTTCAACAACCATATCCATAGATGCAGAATCTGATTTTCCATTTAATATAATTGGAAATACATCTTTCATGTAATCCCCAAAATCTTCATTTTCCATTATTTCTTCTCTTACTCTCATTCTACTGACATTTCCTCTAAGAGTGTTGATCTCTCCATTTTGACACATAAATCTAAATGGTTGAGCTAGTTCCCAAGAGGGTAGTGTATTTGTTGAGAATCTTTGATGTACAAGAGCAAGCCTGGTCACTAGTTCAGGTTGCTGGAGATCTGTAAAATATAAACCTATAGTTTCTGGTTTGATTATTCCTTTATAGATAATGGTGGTTAATGAAAGACTATTTACGTAGAATGAGCTGCAATTAGATACTTTTGAATTATATATTTTATGTTCAGCAATTTTACGAGAGATATATAATTTAATTTTAAACTTTTTTTCACTTATATTTTTAGGTTTCTCAATAAAAACCTGCTCGCTTATAGGTTCTGATTTTAATGCTATTTTACCTAAAAAAGAACTGATAACTGGGACTTTTCTCCATCCAATTATATTTAACCCTTGCTTTTCAATTTCTTTTGAAAAAATATTTCTAAAATATGCTGTTTGATTTTTAGGAATAAATAGCATTCCAACAGCGTATTTTCTTTCTTCAGGGAGTTTAAAATCACAAACTTTTTTAAAATAGGTATGTGGAATATCAATAAGAAGACCAGCTCCATCACCAGTGACTCCATCAGAACTTACGCCTCCTCTGTGTTTTAGCTTTATTAGTATTTCTAGTGCGTCATGAATTATTTGATTTGTTTTTTTACCATTTAGATTGCAAATAAAACCAGCACCGCAATTTTCGTGTTCAAATTCTGGGTTATAGAGTCCTTGTTTTTTAAACATTGTTTTTTTTTAAGTCTGTTGAGAGGGGCTAATATATACACAACGGCTACTATAAAAAAACATAGTATAATTATTGAGAATTGCATAAGTATAGCTATTAAAAAAAATCATTTTAACATTTTAATTGCTTTATTTTATTAAATTCACAAGGTGTATTGTAATAATATTTAATTCAATTAAATTAATAAAAAATTGAATAATTCATAATATAATACAATTTATGTTAAGTTATTTTTAATATAAACGGAAATCTGTTAAATTATTTTTTTATTAATATCTTAGTTTTTTGATCGTTTTTTTAATTATTTTTAATTTCAGTAATTATAAATTATCAAAGTCACAAAAATTTTATTTTACTCAATTTTCATGCTATTTTTTGTTTTATTTTATCCTAGTTTTAAATTATAATCAATAAAAAAACAATTATTATGAAAAGTTTATTTACACTTTTATTTGCTGTCTCTATTTCTACATTATCCACTTTTGGACAAGAGATTGGAGCCGATTTAGTTAGTCGTTATGTATGGAGAGGAACTCAGTTCGGAGACTCTGCTCACATTCAACCAGGAATTTCTTACACTACAGGAGATTTAGAAATTGGGGCATGGGGTAGTTTTGCTCTTTCAGGTAATGATGGAGGATCTGAATTAGATCTTTATATTTCTTATGACCTTGGGTTTGCATCGTTAACACTGACTAACTATACTTTTCCTGGTGACGCGAGTGCTTCCATTATTCCAGATGATTTCTTTGCTGTTGAAGGCTATGAATTAAGTACCGGTTTTGACCTAGGTCCTGTAGGACTTACTGTTGGGTATTTTACTGAAACAGAAGATTTATATATTGAAACAGGATTCTCATTAGGGAATCTTGATATAGCTATTGGTGGTGGAAATGAGGTTTATACTTTAGATGGAGATTTTGCAGTATGTAATGTTTCCCTTGGTACTTCAAAAGAAATTAAAATCACTGAAGATTATTCTCTTCCAATATTTGGATCTTTTGTATATAATCCTGACACTACAGATGCTTTTTTAGTACTTGGAACTAGCTTTTAATATTAATCTTTAAATAATTAAATTATGTATAATTTATTAAACTTATTTATATCTCTTTTTCAAGAAACAGCTGTAGCTGTAATTGAAGTCGCAGATATAGTAACATCTGAAGATGTTACAGCTGCTGTTGAAGCAGTTAAAACTGGTTTATATGGTGATATGGGAATGCTTTGGATGCTAATTTCTGGTATTTTGGTATTCTTCATGCAAGCAGGATTTACACTAGTTGAGTCTGGTATGACTCAATCTAAAAATGCTGTAAATATTGCAATGAAAAACTTGTTAGATATTACTGTTGGATCTCTTACCTACTGGTTTGTAGGATACTCTTTAATGTACGGAGACACTACCAATGGATGGTTCTTCTGGAGTGGTATTATGCAGGGCGAAGGTGCTGATTTGTTCTTCCAAACAATGTTCGCAGCTACTGCAGCTACAATTGTTTCCGGAGCAATAGCAGGAAGAACTAAATACTCTACCTATGCAATTTTCACAGTTGTAATGACTGCTATTATCTATCCAATTGCAGGGGGATGGCAATGGCAAGGATCAGGTTGGTTAACTGAGCTAGGTTTTATTGACTTTGCTGGATCTTCAATCGTTCATGCTGTAGGTGGTTTTGCTGCGTTAGTTGCTGCTTATATGGTAGGTCCTAGAATTGGGAAATATGTAGACGGAAAAGTAATGCCTATACCTGGACACAACCAGATATTAGCAACCCTAGGGGTATTTATACTTTGGTTGGGATGGTTTGGTTTTAACGGTGGATCTCAACTTGCTTGGGGTGGAGACGATGCAGTTGCCGCATCTACGGTAGTTTTGATTACTAACCTTTCCGCTGCTGCTGGTGCTTTAGGTGCGCTTGTTACAACTTGGATCTGGTACGGGAAACCACATTTAGCACAAACATTAAATGGTGCTTTAGCTGGTCTAGTAAGTATCACTGCAGGTTGTGGAAACATGACGACTGGTGGCGCTGTATTAGCTGGTCTAATTGGTGGTGTTATCGTAGTATTCTCTATTGAATTTATCGAAAAGAAACTTAAAATTGATGATGCAATTGGTGCTGCTTCTGTGCACGGAATCGTTGGATTCTGGGGGACGATCGTAATCGGACTTTGGGGTGTTGACGGTGATACTAAACTTGGAATATTCAATGGGGGTGGTTCAGATCAACTTATCAATCAACTTATTGGTGGACTGGCATATGCTGTATGGGCTATTGTACTTTCATTCGTAGTTTTTGGAATTCTAAAGTACACAATAGGATTGAGAGTAACTGAAGAAGAAGAAGTGGCTGGTTTGGATGTTTCTGAACATGGCTCTATTGCTTATGCAGGAAAAAGGACAAGAGAGTAACATCTTTTTAGTTTAAAATTAAAACTTATTTAAAAGTAGTTTTGTTTGTTTGTCAGAAAAGGTTTTGAAATTTATTTCAGAACCTTTTCTTTTTAAGCTGATAATTAGAAAAAGTGAATTCTTTAGTTTACTTAACAGCTCTAGCGAACCTTAATTTACCAAAAGCATCTTCTCTTAACTCAATTTTATTATACCCAAAAGAAATTAAAAGTTCCTTAATATCGTTAAACAAATACTCATTTATTTCAAAATATATTTTTCCTTTTTCAATTAAATTAAAATTAGCAAATTCTAAAATAGCTCTATAAAAAACCAGCGGATCATTGTCTTCTACAAATAAAGCTAATTCAGGTTCAAAATTCAAAACATTATTTTGCATTTTCTTTTTTTCTAAATTCCTAACATAAGGAGGGTTAGAAACAATTAAATCATATTTTATATCAGAATTGTACTCTAAAATATCTGCATTAATAAAGTTAATATTAACCTTATTACTTAGTGCATTATACTCAGCTAAATCTAAAGCAGACTTACTTACATCTAAAGCAGATACAGAATAATCCTTGTTGTTTTTAGCTAATGAAACAGAAATACAACCAGAACCTGTTCCTATATCTAAAATTGAGATTCTATTTTTTTCAGATTTAAGAATCCAATCAACAAGCTCTTCCGTTTCAGGTCTAGGAATTAATGCTGATGGGTTGCATTTAATATCAAGTCCATAAAATGAAGTTTTAGACAATATATATTGAATTGGCTCTTCATTTAATAGTCTAACAATTACTTCGGAAAACCAATCAAGCTGGACTCTACTAATTAAATCATCTTTTGATAATAATAATTGTGAAGGACATAAATCTAAATACTCAAGACATAATATTTTAAAAAGTGAGTTAATCTCTTCATTTGGATAAGTTATAGCTAACTTACTTACGAACTCTTTTTTTACAGTTTCTAATTTCATTATAAATCCTTAATCATGTGAATGTCACAAGAGTAGTGGCAAGTATTTCCTAGAGGAGTATTAATTCTTTTAAACCCAAATTTGCCGTATAATATAATAGCAGAATCTAATTTAGTTATTGTCTCCAAATAACATATTTTATATTTAGAATTTACTGCAAAATCTAAGCATTTTTCTAACATTCTTTTACCCAATCCTTTTCCTCTTATAGAATTTGAAAAATACATTTTCTGAAGCTCACAAGTATTGTCATTGCCGTTATTTAAAGGTTTTATACCTCCACCACCAAGAATATGTCCGTCAAAATCTATCACAAAATATCTTTCATTTTCATTTTGATAACTTTCATACATCATTTCTGTTTCACTATCAGCGTATGCAGTCCCCTCAAGAGGTAGTTCTAGCTCAATAAAAACATCTCTTATTACTTTGCGAATTTGTAAATTATCTTCCGGTAGGATTTCTCTAATAATGTAACTGGAATCTTCCAAATTTTAATGCTATTTTTGTTATGTGAATATACATGAAAAATATATTAATCGATGTATCCAAATAGCTAAAAATGCTATTCCTTCAGCGCACCCAAATCCATCGGTTGGATGTTGTATTGTTCACGATAATATTATAATTGGTGAAGGATTCACAAGTAGCTATGGAGGTAGTCATGCAGAAGTTAACGCAATCAATTCAGTTAAAAATAAAGAGCTCTTAAAATCAGCAAGTTTATATGTAACTCTAGAGCCTTGCTCTCATTTTGGAAAAACACCTCCATGTGCAGAACTTATTATAAAATTCAAAATCCCAAAAGTTTACATTGGGATAAAAGATCCTAATCCAAAAGTAAGTGGTAATGGAATTAAAAGACTAGAAAAGTCTGGGGTAGATATTAAAGTTGGAATATTGTCAGAAAAATGTGAAGTGCATCATAAAATATTTTTAATAAATATCATAAAGAAACGTCCTTATATTGTTTTAAAATGGGCTCAATCAGCTGATGGATTTATAGCACCTAGAAATAAAAGCATAAATAAGCCGATATGGATCTCAAACAAATATTCTAGACAAGTATCACATAAACTAAGAGCTGAGCTAGATTGTATTCTTGTTGGTAGTAAAACAATTAAAGATGATAACCCTAAATTAAACACTAGGGACTGGAATGGAAAATCACCTAAAGTGGCAATAATAAATAGAAAAGATAATTTAAATAGAGATTTAGAAATTTTTAACACAAATTCAGAAGTAATTATTGTGGATGAAAAGTGTATAGATTTTAACAAAAATATTGCTTTACAAATATGTGAACATCTTAAATTGAATGGGATTTCAAGCTTAATTGTTGAAGGTGGAGCTAAGACTCTAAATACATTTATTAAAGAGAATTTGTGGGATGAAATGAAAGTATTTAAATCTCCTAAAAATATTAAAAACGGAGTTAAAGCACCACTAATTGGAGACTACAAATCAACTGAAGTAGAAATAGCTGAAGATAAGTTGATCACTTATATTAATATATAGTTTACTTAGAGCTTATCTAATATATATTTAGGACATCTAATTGGTTTATTATTTTCTTTATTTATAAATACTAAATGAGTTACTCCTTTTGTAAGTAACTCACTCTTTTCATTATAGATATTGTAACCAAATTTGATTCTAACAGTTGGCTTCTCTAATAAAAATGTTTCAATAGTCAACTCATCATCATAGTAAGCAGATTTCAAATAGTTAGTTTCTAAGTAAATCACCGGCAACAAAACTCCTTGAGATTCCATTTCTTTATACGAAACACCTATTTGTGTAATCCAATCTAGTCTTCCAATTTCAAAAAACTGTGCATAATTACCGTGATAAACAAAGCCCATTTGGTCAGTTTCTCCGTATCTTATTCTAATTTTAGTGGTTGTTTTTTTCATTAAAAAAAATATAGGTTTATAAAAATAAAAGGTTAAATTTATTGTTCACGAAACATGCACAAAAAAAAGTTAATAATCAACTGTTTTTAATTTTTTTTTTTCATTTTTTGTTCACATATTTGTATTGCAGATTTATATAGCTTTATTAAGCACTGTTTTTTCAAAATATTAAACTAATTATACATAAAATATCAACAGTTAATGAATATCACAGCTAAATCTGTTTGGACTAATTGCCTGAAATTTGTAAAAGACAATATCCAACCTCAAGCCTATAAAACATGGTTTGAACCAATTCAGGCTGTAAAATTAACTGACAAATCTCTTAGTATTCAAGTACCTAGCAAATTCTTTTACGAGTGGCTTGAAGAGCATTATGTAAAGTTATTAAAAGTTGCTCTAAGAAAAGAGCTGGGAGAAGATGCTAAATTAGTTTACATAATAAAAATGGAAAACACGTTTGGCAATACACAACCATTCACAGAAAAAATTCCAAGCTCAAACAACAACCCAACTAATTATCAAAACGTAACAACTTCCATTAACAAAAAAGTTCCTGAGCTTAGAAACCCTTTTATTATTCCAGGAATTCAAAATGTAAAAATAGAATCCCAATTGAATCCTAATTATACTTTTGAAAATTTCCTAGAAGGAGACTCAAACAGATTAGCTAGAAATGCGGGAATAGCTGTTTCAAATAAACCTGGTGGCACTTCGTTTAACCCACTGTTAATATTTGGAGGAGTAGGTTTAGGTAAAACACATTTAGCTCATTCAATCGGTATTGATATTAAAGAAAAATACCCTGAAAGAACTGTTCTATATATCACGGCTGAAAAGTTTACTCAACAATATATTGAGGCTATTAAGAAAAATAATCGAAATGATTTTATTCACTTTTATCAAATAATTGATGTTCTAATTGTTGATGATGTACAGTTTTTGTCAGGAAAATCAGGGACTCAAGATGTCTTCTTTCACATATTTAATCATCTACATCAAAACGGTAAACAAGTTATTTTAACCAGTGACAAAGCTCCTGTTGATATGCAGGATATTGAATTAAGATTATTATCTAGATTTAAGTGGGGACTTTCAGCAGAACTTCAAAATCCTGATTTCGAAACTAGGGTTTCTATATTAAACAATAAATTATATCGTGACGGTGTGACTATGAGTGAAGAGGTAATTGAGTATGTTGCAAAAAACATTAAAACTAATGTACGTGAGTTAGAAGGTGCAATCATATCACTTATCGCTCAAGCATCTTTTAACAGAAAAGAAATAACCATTTCATTAGCAAAAGAAATAGTTGAGAAGTTTGTAAAAAACACTAAAAGAGAAGTATCTATAGATTATATTCAAAAAACAGTTTCTGATTACTTCCAAATGGAAGTGAGCACTCTTCAGTCAAAAACAAGAAAAAGACATATTGTCCAAGCAAGACAGTTGGCAATGTTTTTTGCTAAAAAATTCACAAAAGCTTCTCTTGCAAGTATTGGTTCTCAAATTGGAAAAAGAGACCATGCTACTGTATTACATGCTTGTAAAACGGTAGACAATTTATCTTCTACAGATAAGCAGTTTAGAAAATATGTGGAAGATTTAGGGAAAAAATTATCCATCTAAAAAAAAACGATCATCAAAGGTAAATTATATTTAATACCCAACACTCTAGGTGACAATGAACCTCTAGAAGTTTTACCTATTTCTATAAAAAAAATTATAGAGGCTACTGATTACTTTTTGTTTGAAAATGAAAAAGCAGGAAGAAAGTTTATAAAAAAAATCACTCCTACAAAAGCTCAAAACTCTATAAAAGTAAATTTAATCAACAAGTTTACATTAAAAGAAGAGTTAAATTCTTTTTTGAAACCAATTTTTGATGGATACAACATCGGTTTAATTTCTGACGCTGGCTGTCCTGGCGTTGCTGACCCGGGGTCTGATATCATAAAGATTGCCCATCAATCAAACATAAAAGTAGTGCCATTAGTAGGGCCGTCATCTATTTTACTTGCCATCATGAGTTCTGGTTTAAATGGCCAAAATTTTGCTTTTAACGGCTATTTACCAATTGACAGAGATGATAAGAAAACTAAAATTAAGGAATTAGAAAGATTATCATTGCAGAAAAATCAATCACAAATATTTATTGAAACTCCGTATAGGAACAATAAAATGTTTGAAGATCTACTAAAAAATTTGAGCGATAGCACTAACCTGTGTATTGCCTGTGATTTAACTTTAAAAAATGAGTTTATAAGAACATTATCTGTAAACGAATGGGGGAAAAACAAAATCAATATCGATAAAAAGCCTGCAATATTCATAATACACAAAAGCTAAAACCTTACTTCTTAATTCCTTTAGAGTCTAGATAATTATGAAATTTTTTCGCATTTTTATTATGCTCATTTAAGTTTTTTGAAAAACTATGAAATCCAATTCTTTTTGGGTCAGCAGAAAAATAAAAAAAACTGTGCTTTTCAAAGTTTAAAACAGCATCTATAGAGCTAATATTAGGTAGTGCTATTAATCCAGGCGGCAATCCTTTATACTTATATGTGTTATACTTTGAATCAATCTTCAAATGCTTAAACAACACCCTTCTAATAACTGTGTTCTTGTATGCAGGAAGCTGATATGCTGCAAATTTTACTGTTGGGTCAGCTTGTAATAACCAATTGTTATTTAACCTATTCATATATACACCTGCAATTGTTTTTAACTCACTTTTTTTCTGTGATTCTTGACTAACTATAGACGCTAATATCATTGCCTGACTTTTGTCTAAGCCAATTTTTTTTAGTCTATCTAATCTTTCTTCATTCCAAAACAAATTATATTCTTTTAGCATTCTAGATCTAAAAGAGTCCGCATTAGTATCCCAATAAAAGTTATAACTATTTGGAAGGAAAATTGATAGAAAATTATACTCATCAAAACCCTGAGACTTAAAAAAATCTAAATCTTTAAAAGATTTTATTAATGAAATGCTATCTGCTTCAATTTGAGTAGAAATTTTTTCGGCAAGATCATATTCGTTTTTAATATTATTAAATATAACATTTACAGTAAGTTTACTTGACCTAAGAGAATTTATAATTTGATTATTATTCATCCCTTTTTGTATAGCAAATTTTCCGGGTTTTAAATTAACATTATATCCTTTTCTAATCGCTAATCTTTCAAATGAATTAATGTTTTTTAAAACAGGTAACAAATCATTTTTTAATTCTTCAAAATCTTGATTTGAGTATATATACACATAAGCCGAGTCATTATTAAAATTAGTATTTGATACAAACATAGTAACATATACAAAGTAAGCGAAAATCGACATTGCAATAAGACCTAGTAATGAAATGACTAATAATATTTTTTTTATATACATCTTAACTGTAGTAAAACTTCGTTTTTAAATTTTCCATCAAAAATAATCCAATCTTTTTTCATTCCAACTTCAGTAAAATTTACACTTTTAAAGAGCTTAATACTTCGGGTATTATCTTCTAAAATGTTACAATATAATTGGTGTAAAGAAAGGTGAGTTTTTGAATACTTAACAAGCAGCTCGACTGCTTCTTTAGCATAACCTCTACTTTGTTTGTTTTCATTAATAATTATTGCTACTCCAGCTCTTTTATTTTTAAAATCTATATCAAATAAATCAATTAAACCAATAGTGCTATTTTCATAATTTGAAATGACCAACCTGAGTTGCTTAACTTTATAAATATCCATATTGGAGTTTTCTAAGTAATTAGTCAATAAGTACCTAGAGAATGGTACTTGAGCATCGCTTATACTCCAATATTTTTCGTTATTTTCTAGAGAAAACAAATAATCAATGTCATCTGATTCTAAAGCTCTTAAAAAAATATTTTTTCCTTTTAAAGTATTCATATTTTTCCTTTAAAAACTTCGACAGCTGGACCTTCCAACCATATATTTTCAAATGTGGAATTATTAAAATTAAAAGAAACGTATAAATCTCCTCCAAGAGTTATAATCTTAATTTTATTTCCTTCTACAGAACCTCTTTTAGAAGCAGATAGTACAGCGGCTACAACTCCAGTTCCACAGGACAAAGTCTCATTTTCAACACCTCTCTCGTAGGTTCTAACTTTAATACAAGAATTGTTTATAACTTGAACAAAATTAACATTAATCCCATTACTGCTAATTTTCTTTTCATTTCTAATCTGTCTACCTTCTATAATCACGTCTAATTCGTTAATTGAATCATGAAATTCAACATAATGAGGAGAGCCCGTATCTAACACATAACCGTTTTGAATTTGCTCAATTAACTTAACATTATTCATTTGAAGACTAACAATACCATGATCTACAAAACCCTCATGTGTTCCATCAATAGCCATAAACTTAGCCTTATCTTTAATTATACTTAATTTGTTAGCAAAAGAAACTATACACCTTCCTCCATTACCACACATACTTGTTTCTTTACCGTCTGAATTAAAGTAAATCATTTTAAAATCTAACTTCTGATGATTTTCCAGAAGTATTAAACCATCTGCACCTACTCCAATATTCCTATTACATATTTTAGAAATAAAATTGACGTTGCTTTTATCAAAAAAAAGCGATCTATTATCAATTAAAATAAAATCGTTTCCAGTTCCGTGATATTTATAAAATTTAACTTTCATCAATAACAAATATATACAATACAAGGTAAATTATAATTGTTAAATGAACGTTAAAAGGTTTAATTCTATTTGTAATTTATTATAATTTTAAAATGTTATTTAAATTAATTAGTTATGAAAAAATATTTATTATTATTACTGTCAGCTGTAATTGGAGGGTTTATTGCTGTTTATACATATGAGAAGTTAAATTCAATTCATAGTAACAAAGAAAACAGAAGAAACCTTACTATAACAGAGCAAATACCTGCAAATAATGTAATTAGTTCTACAACTCTTTTGCAAGACAGACCTGAATTCGTAGAAATAGCAGAAAAAACAATTAACTCAGTAGTACATGTAAAAAACTCTCTTTCAAGTTCTGATAGAATTAGCTTAGAGGACCTAATGTTTGGTAGAAAACAAGATAAAATACAAATTGGCACAGGGTCTGGAGTTATTATTTCTGCAGATGGTTATATAATAACTAACGCCCATGTAATAGATGAGGCTGAAAAGATTTTAATTACCACAAATGATAATAAAGAATTTGAGGCCAAATTAATTGGAAGTGATGAACAAAATGATATTGCATTGTTAAAGATAGAAACTGAAAATGATTTACCATATGCTGTATTTGGAGATAGTGATTCAACTAAAATTGGCGAATGGGTACTAGCAATTGGAAATCCTTTTAATTTGACCTCAACTGTTACCGCTGGAATAATTAGTGCGAAAGCTAGAAACTTAGATATAACTGGTAGAACAACCCAATCTTTTATCCAAACTGATGCTGCTGTAAATCCTGGAAATTCAGGGGGTGCATTAGTAAATACAATGGGTCAACTAATAGGCATAAATACAGCAATTCAATCGCAAACAGGATCTTATATTGGTTATTCATTTGCCGTTCCTAGTAATATTGCAAAAAAAGTTATAGAAGATTTAATGGAGTTTGGAATCGTTCGAAATGGATTCTTGGGTGTGACAGGGACTGCTTTAAATAACACTATCGCAAAAGAATTCTCAACAAATGAAACTGAAGGTTTTTATATAAATTCAGTTGAGAAGTATTCTGGAGCTGATTTAGCGGGAATAAGAAAAGGCGATATTATAAAGTATATTGATGAAATAAAAATTTCAAAATTTTCTGATCTAAAAGGTTACTTGAGTTCAAAAAGACCAAATGACTTAGTGGTAGTTGATTTAATAAATACCAATCAACGAAAAAAAGTTAATGTAAAATTAAACAAAAATGAAAGAATTTCTTTTAACGTAATTGGTATTCTAAAGAATTTATCAGATGAAGAATTGGAGAAATACAACAAATCAAGTGGTGTAAAAATATCTGATTTTAATAGAAGGTATGAAAAATACTGGACAGATAATGGAATCGAAATTGGAAATATAATAAATAATATTAATGGAGTTAAAATAAACTCAATTACTGATATTCAAGACATCTTAAAAGAAATTAATAATTATAACCCTCTAAGGATAGAAATAATTAATAGTAAAAACCAAATAGAACGATTTAATTTTAGATAAAAACTATTTAAATTTTTAATGATATCTTCGAGCAATGAGAATTGATATAATAACCGCTTTACCCGACTTACTTAAAAGTCCTTTTGAAATATCTATACTAAAAAAAAGTATAGATTTAAAGATTGTTGATTTGCATATACACAACCTTAGAGATTACTCAAATGATAACTATAAAACTATCGATGACAACCAATTTGGAGGTGGTGCAGGAATGGTTATGATGGTAGAACCAATAGATAAATGTATATCTAAATTAAAAAACGAGCGCCATTATGATGAAATCATATATTTATCTCCGGATGGTGAAAAGCTAAATCAAAAATTATCGAATAAACTATCCTTACTTAAAAATATTATCATTCTTTGTGGCCATTACAAAGGTGTAGATCAGCGAGTAAGAGATCATCTAATTACAAAAGAAATTTCAATAGGTGATTATGTTTTAACTGGGGGTGAGTTAGCTGCTGCTGTACTTTGTGATTCCATAATTAGACTAATTCCTGGTGTTTTAGGTAATGAAACGTCTGCTCTAACAGATTCCTTTCAAGATGACTTATTAGCACCTCCCATTTACACAAGGCCTAGAGAATATAAAGGGTGGGAAGTTCCTAGCTTATTACTCACAGGGAATTTTCCAAAAATCGAAAAATGGAGAGAAGATAAAGCCTTAGAAGCAACATTAAAAAAAAGACCAGATCTTATTGATTAAATAAATAGATAAATAACACTTAAATATTGCATGTTATTAAAATATGTTTATTTTTGCACCGAATTCTAGCTAACCTCTCAACGAAAATCGTTCACGTTATCTGAGAATAATTTAAATATATATAAAATGAGTTCATTAGTAAAATTTGTACAAAACGAGTTTGTTCCAAAAAACACTTTTCCAGAATTTGGAGCTGGTGATACAATTACAGTTTATTACGAAATTAAAGAAGGTAGTAAAACTAGAACACAATTCTTTAGAGGTGTTGTACTTCAAAAAAGAGGTAGTGGTAGTTCTGAAACATTTACAATTAGAAAAATGTCTGGATCCATTGGTGTTGAAAGAATATTTCCAATAAACCTACCAGCACTTCAAAAAATTGAAGTCAACAAAGCAGGTAAGGTAAGAAGAGCAAGAATTTTCTACTTTAGAAATCTAACAGGTAAAAAAGCAAGAATTAAAGAAGTAAGAAGAAAATAATTACCTTATAAACATTTGTTAATAACATAGGTTTATAACTAGTTAAGATCTTTATCCTAAAATCACTTGTTTTTTTAAATTCATATTATACTTTAGTAAAAGAATTATGGCAGATATGCTATTTCGGCAACGAGATAAATAATTCTAAAAAGACGTTCTTTGAAACAATTGCTTAATTAAGATTATTAAGAGATTTATCTCTAAAATCATGAAGAATCTACTAAACTTAACGAAAGTATAGCATGTAGGAACTGAAATTGGAAGCGGAAAATTCATTACGAAAGCTTGAATAAGAAACTTAAAACCTAAAAAATAAATTAAAGCGCAAGCTTGAAATTATTTATAACGGGGAACAATTTAGCAATTAAACTGAAGTATGGAGGTGATACAAGATTAATCTCGTAGAACATTTCTCTATATTTCAAATGAATAGAATCATTCAAGGTTAGTGTTGAACTTCGGTTTAACAATAATTGATAGAAATATCTGACTAGATTCGAACTCATAAAAAGCCATATTAATACAAATTTATTTGTGATAATATGGCTTTTGTTTTTATATATAGTAAATTATATATTTTTGGATAAAATCACATGTCATTACGTATATTTGCATGGCTATTTAAAATTTAGAATAAACTATTAATTCCTTTATTAATGTCTGAAATAATTTACACTAAAACAGATGAAGCTCCTGCTCTGGCAACTTTATCTTTACTACCAATTATAAAAGCTTTTACAAAATCTTCAAATGTTCAAATAATAACAAAGGATATTTCACTTTCTGCTAGAATTATAGCATGTTTTCCTGAGTTTCTAAATGAAGAACAAAAAGTAAATGATGACTTAGCTGAGCTAGGTAAATTAGTGAAAAATCCTAATGCTAATATTATTAAACTTCCCAATATTAGCGCATCAATTCCTCAGATAAAGAATGTGATCATAGAGTTACAAAAACAAGGCTATAAGATTCCTGACTATCCAAATGAAGTAACTGACAAAGAAAGCAATCTTATTAAGCAAAAGTATGACTCCGTCAAAGGAAGCGCTGTAAATCCTGTTTTAAGAGAAGGCAACTCTGACAGAAGAGCTCCTGCTTCGGTTAAAAACTTCGTTAAAAACAACCCTCACTTCATGGGCAAGTGGAGTAAAGGTTCTAAGACACATGTTTCTACTATGACTGATGGAGATTTTAGAAATAACGAGAAGTCAATTACAATAAACGAGGACTGTAAAGTGATTATTAAACATACAGATTCATTAGGAAACGAAACGGTTCTGAAAAATGAATTTGCAATTCAAAATAAAGAAATAATTGATTCTTCGTTGATGTCTATTAAAAAACTGACTGAATTTTTAGAAAAAGAAATTAGTAATGCAAAATCAAATAACATTCTTCTTTCAGTGCATTTAAAAGCAACTATGATGAAGGTTAGTGATCCAATAATATTTGGACATGTTGTAAAAACTTACTTTAAAAATGTTTTTAAAAAACATTCGGACATATTTAGCAAATTAAATATTAAAGCCAATAACGGAGTCGGTCATATATTAAGCAAAATTGATAGTCTAGATAGTGTATTGAAAAATGACATCGTAAATGATATTAACAAGGAGTTAAAAACAAATTCTTCTCTAGCTATGGTTAATAGTGAAAAGGGAATAACTAACCTACATGTTCCTAGTGATATAATTATTGATGCATCAATGCCTGCAATGATAAGAAACTCTGGAAAAATGTGGGACTCAAATGGTGAGTCGAAAGATACTAAGGCAATAATTCCAGATAGTTGTTATGCATCTATATATCAATCTACTATTGATTTTTGCAAAATAAATGGAGCGTTTAATCCTACAACGATGGGGACAGTTCCAAATATTGGTTTAATGGCTCAAAAAGCAGAGGAATATGGTTCTCATGACAAAACATTTGAAATTGAAAAAGATGGTGTGGTTTCGGTTATCAATCAAAAAAAAGAAATATTACTTAGCCATGAAGTTAAAAAAGGAGATATCTGGCGAATGTGCCAGGTAAAAGATGGACCTATCCAAGACTGGGTGAAATTAGCTGTAAAAAGAACTAAAATATCTGGAACTCCGGCAATATTTTGGTTAGATAATGATAGACCTCACGATTATGAATTAATTAATAAAGTTAATTTATACTTAAAAGATCACGACACTCTTGATTTAGATATAAAAATACTATCTCCTTATGAAGCAACACAATCAACTCTAAAGAGAATAAAACAAGGACTTGACACTATTTCTGTTACAGGTAATGTTCTTAGAGATTACTTGACTGATTTGTTTCCAATCCTAGAACTTGGTACTAGCGCAAAGATGCTTTCTATTGTTCCACTAATGAACGGAGGCGGTTTGTTTGAGACTGGTGCTGGCGGATCAGCCCCTAAACATGTTGAGCAGTTAATTTCAGAAAATCATCTTCGATGGGATTCTTTAGGTGAGTTTTTAGCACTAGGCGTATCGTTGAATCATTTAGGGACATCAACAAATAATAAAAAAGCAGTTACTCTTTCTAAAACACTTGACCTTGCTGTTGAAAAATTATTATTAAATAAAAAATCTCCCTCTAGAAAAAATGGTGAATTAGATAACAGAGGTAGCCATTTCTATTTAGCACTGTATTGGTCAGAAGCTTTAAAAGAACAAATAGAAGATGAAGATTTGAAAAACGAATTTAACTTAATCTATGAATTATTATTGAATGGGGAATCAACTATAATTTCTCAACTTAACAGTGTTCAAGGGAGTGAAGTAGAATTAGGTGGTTATTATAATCCAGACATTATTTTAAGTGATAATATAATGAAACCTAGCTCAGAATTTAATAAAATTATAAGTAACTTATATTCAAACCATTAAAACTGTATATGCCTTTTGAGAAAACAACAGAAAGAGAGTCTAACTACAATAATTTAGAGAAAAAGTCTGTAAAGGAAATTATTACTGATATAAATTATGAAGATAAATCAGTTGCTGACAGCGTAGGGAATTCTTTAGCTGAGATTGAAAAACTAATAATTGAAGTATATAACACCTTATTGACTGGTGGTAGGCTATTTTACATTGGGTCTGGTACTAGTGGAAGAATGGGAGTTTTAGACGCGTCTGAGTGCCCTCCAACTTTTGGAGTCAACGATACTGTTATTGGTCTAATTGCAGGCGGTGATAAGGCGATTCGTAATTCACAGGAGTTTGCAGAGGATTCTGTCAATCAAGGTTGGCTAGATTTAATGAACCATAATGTAAGTAAAAAAGATATTGTTATTGGCATTGCGGCATCAGGTACTACTCCTTATGTGTTAAATGCATTAAAAAGCTGTAACAAGAATCAAATTAGGACCGGCAGCATATGCTGTAACAGAAACAGCCCTATTTCATTAAATTCAAATAATCCCGTAGAAGTTATTGTAGGACCTGAATACATTACAGGTAGTTCTAGAATGAAAGCAGGAACTGCACAAAAAATGATTCTTAATATGGTTTCTACTGCAGTAATGATAAAATTAGGTAAGGTAAAGGGGAGTTTAATGATAGATATGCAGTTATCAAATAATAAATTAATCGAAAGAGCAGTAAATATTTTAAGTAATTGTTTAAATGTAACAAAAGAAGAAGCTAAAAAATTAATATCTAAGTATGGTAGTGTTAGAAAAATAATTGAAAATCACAATGTCAGATCTTAAAAAAAAAATTAATAAATTAACACTTGAATTAACTGAATCCAAGGAGAATAAAAAAAATCAATTGATTACTGGTTTTAAATTGCTTTGCTTATCATTAATAGGTATTATTAGCGGTCCTGTATTGGTCCAAATAGGAATTATAGAGAATGATGAGCTCTTGAATATTTACTCGATCTTAGGGGTTGTAATATGCGTAATAGCAATTATATTAATATTTTTAGGTATTAAAAAAATTGGTGATTATATTTTTATCAAAAATGATAGATAATAAATTATATTAAATAAGATTATACAATTATATTTACTGTTCTAAAACATATTAATGATTAATATTACACTAAATGATGGTTCTTTAAAGAATTTTCCCAAAGGAATTTCGGTGTTTGACATAGCAAAAAACATAAGCGAGGGCTTTGCAAGGAATGTAATTTCAGCAAAATTTAATGATGTGGCTGTAGAAACGACCACTAAACTCAATTGTGATGGGGTTTTGGAATTTTTCACTTGGGAAAATGACGATGGTAAAAAAGCATTTTGGCATTCTTCTTCACATATTCTAGCACAGGCTTTACAAGAATTATACAAAGATATTAAACTAACCATTGGACCTGCGATAGATAAAGGTTTTTATTATGATGTGGATTTTGGTGAAAATTCTATTTCAGAAAAAGATTTTAGAAATATTGAATCTAAAATGCTTGAAATCGCAAGAGGCAAGCATGATTTCAAAATGAGATCAGTAAGCAAAAAAGAGGCTATAGATTTATATTTTTCACAAGAGAACGAATACAAATTGGAACTTATAAAAAATCTAACTGATGGTGAAATCACTTTTTGCGATCACTCAAGTTTTACTGATTTATGTAAAGGCGGACACATTCCTAACACAGGTATAGTTAAAGCTTTCAAGATTTTAAGTGTAGCTGGTGCATATTGGAGAGGAGATGAAAAAAACAAACAATTAACCAGAGTATATGGAATTTCCTTCCCTAAACAAAAACTTCTCAACGAGTATTTAGAACAATTAGAAGAGGCTAAAAAAAGAGATCACAGGAAACTTGGAAAGCAGCTAGGTTTATTTACTTTTTCACAAAAGGTAGGTTTAGGACTTCCTTTATGGTTACCTAAAGGAGCAGATCTAAGATCCAGATTAGAAAATTTCTTAAAAGAGGCTCAGAAAAAAGCTGGTTACAAAATGGTAATCACACCACACATTGGTCAAAAAGAGCTATACATAACATCTGGTCATTATGAAAAATACGGAGAAGATAGTTTCCAGTCAATTAAGACTCCCAAAAAAGATGAGGAGTTTTTATTAAAACCAATGAACTGCCCCCATCATTGTGAAATTTATAATTCTGACAAATTTAGCTATAAAGATTTACCCATAAGATACGCTGAGTTTGGAACGGTTTATAGATACGAACAAAGTGGAGAATTACACGGTCTTACAAGAGTTCGAGGTTTCACTCAAGATGATGCTCATATATTTTGTACAGAAGATCAATTAGACCAGGAGTTCAAAAATGTTATTGATTTAGTTCTTTATGTATTTAAAACATTAGGCTTTAACGATTTTACAGCGCAAGTTTCATTAAGAGATCCTGAAGATTCCGAAAAATATATTGGAAATGACAAAGCATGGGAGAAATCAGAAAACGCAATCATTAAAGCGGTAAAAGAGAAAGAATTAAAATACAAAATAAAAAAAGGAGAAGCTGCATTTTACGGACCTAAGTTAGATTTTATGGTTAGAGATGCATTAGGAAGAGAATGGCAATTAGGAACTATACAAGTAGACTATAATTTACCAGAAAGATTTGACTTAACTTACAAAGGCAGCGATAATGAATTACACAGACCTGTAATGATTCACAGAGCACCTTTTGGTAGTTTGGAGAGGTTTATAGCTATTTTACTAGAAAATACTGCTGGTAATTTACCCCTATGGCTAATACCAGAACAGGTTATAATCCTTAGTATTAGCGATAAATACGAGAAATACACGAAAAAAGTTTTAAATTTGTTAGAAATTAACGAAATTCGCGCCCTGCTTGATGATAGAAATGAAACGATGGGAAGAAAGATTCGTGATGCAGAGATGAAGAAGACTCCTTATATGATTATAATTGGAGAGAACGAAGAAAAAGAAAATTGTATTTCTCTTAGGAAACATGGTGGTGAAGATTTAGGAAAAATGAATGTTGACGAATTTATTAAAGAAATAAAAGATTCAATAAAAAAAATATTTAACAACTAAAATTATATACTATAGCAATTAGAAGAAGAAAACCCAGAGGTCCAGCAAGGATAATCAGGGTTGATGAACATAAAATAAACAACAAAATCTTAGCACCTGAGGTTAGATTAGTTGGAGAAAATGTAGAGCTTGGAGTTTATTCAAAAAGCAAGGCTCTAATATTAGCTGATGAACAAGGTTTAGATCTTGTAGAGATTTCTCCAAAAGCAAAACCTCCAGTTTGTAAAATAGTGGATTATAAAAAATTCCTTTACGAACAGAAGAAAAGAGAAAAAGTTATAAAATCTAAAACTACTAAAGTAGTAATTAAAGAAATTAGATTTGGACCTCAGACTGATGATCATGATTATGAGTTTAAGAAAAAACACTCTGAGAAATTCTTAAAAGAGGGGGCTAAATTAAAAGCTTTTGTATTTTTTAAAGGTAGATCTATAATATATAAAGATCAAGGTGAGATTTTATTATTAAGATTAGCTCAGGATCTAGAAGAAATAGGGAAAGTTGAGCAGATGCCAAAATTAGAAGGTAAAAGAATGATAATGTTTATAGCACCTAAAAAAAAGTAAATAATAAAAACAATTAAAATTAATTGAATATGCCAAAAATGAAAACAAAATCTAGTGCAAAAAAACGTTTTAAAATAACGGGTACTGGAAAGATTAAAAGAAAACATGCTTTCAAAAGCCATATTTTAACTAAGAAATCTAAAAAAAGAAAATTAGCTTTAACACACAGTACTTTGGTACATAAAAGTGATGTAAGTAATATTAAACAACAATTAAGATTAAAATAGTTTAAAACAGGTAATTATTAACCATGAATTGGGCAAAAAAGAGTTTTTAAAACCGCCTAACTCAAAAAACAAAAAAAATGCCAAGATCAGTAAATTCAGTTGCCAAAAGAGCAAGAAGAAAAAAAGTATTAAAACAAGCCAAAGGATACTTTGGTAGAAGAAAAAATGTGTGGACAGTAGCGAAAAATGCTGTCGACAAAGCAATGCTTTATGCATTCAGAGATAGAAGAAACAAAAAGAGATCATTCAGAGCATTGTGGATTATGAGAATAAATGCTGCAGCTCGACTACATGGAATGTCTTATTCTGAATTTATCGGAAAACTTAAGTCAAAAAATATTGACTTAAACCGAAAAGTTTTAGCTGACTTAGCTATGAACAACCCAGAAGCATTCAAAGCTGTTGTTGATAAAATTAATTAATTATTAAAATGGAAGGTTCGAATCATCAGGCATATTAAATGCCTGATTTGGATCTGGTTTAAATGTATCATCATTAGCAGCTGCATTCATTTTAGAATGAAACTCATATGGTGAATCAAAATCATCTATATTTTCAAACCTACCCAATTCCTTGATAAACTTAAGCCTTAAATTATCAAGACCTCCATTTCTGTGTTTAGCTACAATTAATTCAGCCTGACCTTCAGTTGAAGATCTATCATCATCATCCCACTCATCAATTTTATAGTATTCTGGTCTGTATATAAATGATACAATATCTGCATCTTGTTCAATTGCTCCAGATTCACGTAAGTCTGATAAAATCGGCCTCTTACTACCTCCCCTAGTTTCAACGGCCCTAGACAGTTGGGAAAGTGCAATAACAGGGATACTTAACTCTTTAGCTAAAGCTTTTAAATTTCTAGAAATAGTAGATATTTCTTGTTCTCTATTACCACCTTTGTTATTACCTCCAATAGTCATTAATTGCAGATAATCAACTATTAAAAGCTTTATACCGTGTTGAGATGAAAGTCTTCTAGCTTTTGCTCTTAAATCGAATATTGAAAGTGATGGTGAATCATCAATATAAAGAGGGGCTTTTTCTAAACTTTTAACTTTCACATTTAATTGTTCCCATTCATGTTTTTCTAACCTTCCAGTTCTTAATTTTTCTGATGACAAACCAGTTTCTGAAGATATTAGTCTAGTGATTAATTGCACTGATGACATCTCAAGTGAGAAGAAAGCAACTGGAATACTTTGATTTACAGCGATATTCCTAGCCATGGACAAGGTGAGTGCTGTTTTACCCATCCCAGGTCTAGCAGCGATGATAATTAAATCACTTTCTTGCCATCCTGAAGTTAATTTATCAATCTTATCAAAACCTGAAGGAATGCCACTAAGACCGTCTTTATTAGATATTGCCTCAATTTTTTTCTTGGCTTGAATAACTAAACTTTGAGCTGTTTCTGATGATTTTTTTATATTACCTTGAGTTACATCATATAACTTAGCTTCTGCCTTATCTAATAAATCAAAAACATCCTTTGTTTCATCATAAGACTCTTCTATAATCTCATTAGATATTTTTATTAAACTTCTCTGAATATATTTTTGCAAAATAATTCTTGCATGAAACTCAATGTGAGCTGATGAGGAAACTTTTTGAGTTAATGATATTAAGTAAAAATCACCGCCAGCTTGTTCTAATCTATTATCTTTCTTTAATTGAGAAGAGACAGTTAATAAATCAATTGGTTCACTATTTTCAAATAAAGTAAGAATAGCCTCAAATATATATTGATGACCTTCCTTATAAAAAGCTTCTGAATTTAAAATATCTATAACTTCATCAACACCCTTTTTATCGATCATCATAGCACCTAACACAACTTCTTCTAAATCAATTGCTTGTGGTGGAATTTTACCCTTTTCTAAATTGATAATTGCATTTCTATTATCTCTTATGTTTTGATAAGGTTTAGTCTGTTTCATAAAGCTAAGTTAATTAAATTATAAACTGAAAAAGAGTTTTAAAAACTTAACTTTTTAACTTATAATAAACATTATAGATGTTAATAAAAGTTAAAAATTGTTAATATAGGTTGGATTTATATTAATCGTTAAAAACCCCCATAGCTGAATACTTATCCATTCTATTACTAACTAGATCTTTAGGAGATAAATCTTTAAATTCTGAATAAGATTTAACAATTGCATCACGAACATTAAGAAATGTTTTTTCTCTATTGCTGTGAGCTCCACCTAATGGCTCCTTAACAACGTGATCAACTAATTTCATTTTCTTCATGTCCTTTGCCGTCAACTTTAATGCTGATGCAGCTTGTTCTTTAAATTCCCAGCTTCTCCATAATATCGAAGAACAGGATTCCGGTGAAATAACAGAGTACCAAGTATTCTCTAACATTAATACTTTATCTCCAACTCCTATCCCTAATGCACCTCCAGATGCACCTTCGCCTATTATAACTGTAATTATAGGCACCTTCAATCTTGTCATTTCTAATATATTTCTTGCAATAGCTTCTCCTTGACCTCTTTCCTCAGCTTCAAGACCAGGATAAGCTCCAGGAGTGTCAATTAATGTAACAACAGGAATGTTGAATTTTTCAGCGGACTTCATAAGTCTTAAAGCCTTTCTATATCCTTCAGGGTTAGCCATGCCGAAATTTCTATATTGTCTTGTTTTAGTATTATAACCTTTTTGTTGCCCAATAAACATATATGATTGATCAAATATCTTTCCAAGGCCACCAATCATTGCCTTATCATCCTTGAAGTTTCTATCTCCATGTAACTCCAAAAACGAATTTCCGAATATAGCATTTATATAATCCATTGTGTAAGGTCTATCAGGATGCCTTGACATTTGAACTCTCTGCCATGGTGTTAAGCTACTATATATTTCTTTTTTTGCTTTTATTAATTTTTTCTCAATTTGATCATAAGTTTCAGTAACATCAACGTCACTTTTTTCACCTATTATTTTACAGTCAGTTAGTTGATCTTCTAACTCTTTAATCGGTAATTCAAAATCTAAATAATTCATACGAATAAGTTGTGATTAACAAATATAAAAACTTTAACATTGATAAGGGATTATGAAGTGACTTTTTTACTTTTCCTAAACTTAAGTATTGAATTAATTATAATAGTTGAAAGTATAATTAGAGTGCCAACATAAAAAGAAAATTCCATTTTTTCGGTTTCTGGAAAGATAAAAATCGCTAGTAAAATCCCATAAACTGGCTCTAGGTTATACGTTAACACTAAAGTATATGGACTTAAATATTTTAATATATGTACGGATGCAATAAATGCATAAGCAGTACAAATAGAACCTAGTATAAATATATATAGATAATCATAACTAATTAATGAAGTGATAGTCAGCTCAGCTAAAGTTCCTGAGAAAATTAAATATAAAAGTATAAAAATAACCCCAGATAAAAATTCATAAAAAGAGATAACAATAGGGTTATTTTTTTGGACTAATTTACCATTTAAAACTGAAAAAAGTGAAGCTAATAAAGCAGAAGTAATACCTAATACAACTCCTATAAAACTATTGATGTTTGCATTTAAAATAATAAATACACCACAAATGACCAAGAATCCTAAAATTATTTCAACAGGTCTTACCTTTCTTTTAAAGAAAATTGGTTCTAATAAAGAAGCGAAAAAAGCACCTGTCGAGAACATTGCTAAGGTAATAGAAATATTAGATTGCTCAATTGCTTCAAAGAAAGTTATCCAATGTAGAGCAATAATAATTCCTGCAATTGAAAATTTCAATAAGTTCTTTGTATTAATAATTAGATTATAACCCTTGTAAATTAAAAACAAAAAGGTAAGTAGTAATGCTATAAACATCCTATGCCAAACTAAAGCAATAGAACCAATGGAAATAACCTCACCCAAAATCGCTGTAAATCCAGCTATGAAAACTAAAAAATGAAGGTGTAAGTAATGTTTAAGATTATTTTTTTGCATAGTATAATAAATAAATTGCAAGTATTCCAAATAATATATTAGGTAGCCAAACAGCTAAAAATGGTGAAAAATCTGACTGCTGAGCCATTACACTAAATACTTTATCAAAAAATACAAATATCATAGCTACTACAATTCCAAAAGCTAGATTTGCTCCAGTCCCACCTCTCCTCTTTACAGATGATACTGAAAAAGCTATTATAGTTAAAACAAAAACTGAAAAAGGTATACTCCATTTTTTAAATTTCACTACTTGATATCTACCAATATTAGAGGAGCCTCTTAATTTCTCTTGTTTAATAAAAGAAACTAGTTCTGGATAACTTAATGTTTCCGCTATGTATTTAATTGGAAGTAAATCTTTTAATTTGAAAGCAAAGGAAGTATCTAAAGTTCTTTTATTTATAATCACATCGTTTTCTTTTCCAATAATTCTCTTAGTATAATTTGACAGTCTAAATATACTGTCTGATGGTAAGTACCTAATATTACTAGCTTCAATTTTGTATTTTAATATGTTTTCATCAAAGTGTTCTAATGTGAAATTTGATCCTACTTTACTCTTAGGGTTGAATTGACTTAAATAAATAAAATCATTGGGACTAATTTGCCTGTAAATATTTTGAGTATCATAGCTTTTTTTAGACCCTTTTAGATATTTATATGAAAATTCATTAAAATCCTTACTTGCTTTTGGAACAATAAATAAGCCGAATAAGAATGCAATAAGAGCAATAATTAGTGCTCCAACAAGGTAAGATCTTAAAAATCTAAAAAAAGAGATTCCTGAACTTAGAAAAGCTATAACTTCTGTATCCGATGCTAACTTAGAGGTGAACCAAATAACAGATAAAAATAAAAAAAGTGGTAATAATGAACTAGAAAAATAAATAGTGAAATTAAAATAGTACTTAGCTACTAAATTAAATGGTACTTCATTTGCTAAAATTTTATCAATATTATCAGCAAGGTTTACTATAATAGCAATTGGAACAAATAACAATTGAATTGTAATGAAAGTACTTAAATACTTCTTTAGTATGTACCAATCTAATATTTTCATTAATTATAGTCTGTTACTTAGTTTTTTTACCATACTATTTTTCCAATCTACAAAATTTCCTTCAATAATTCTTCTTCTAGACTCTTTTACTAACCAATTATAAAACCCTAGATTATGAATTGTAGAAATCTGCATACCCAATAATTCATTAACAGAAAACAAGTGTTTTAAATAAGCTTTAGAATAGTCTGTATCAACGTAGGTATGTGCCATACTATCAATGCAACTAAAATCATCTTTCCATTTGCTGTTCTTAATATTTATTGTACCCTCAGAAGTAAACAACATTCCGTTCCTTGCATTTCTAGTAGGCATAACACAGTCAAACATATCAACTCCTAAACTAATGTTCTCTAAAAGGTTAGTTGGAGTACCTACTCCCATAAGATATCTAGGTTTAGATTTAGGTAGAATTTGACAAACTAATTCAGACATCTCATACATCTCTTCAGCAGGCTCACCAACAGACAAACCACCAATCGCATTTCCAAAACAATTTGTTTCTGCGATATATTCTGCTGACATCTTTCTTAGATCTTTATAAACGCTTCCTTGGATGATAGGAAAAAAAGCTTGCTCGTAGTCATATTTATAAGGGGTAGTTTTTAATTTTTCAATACACCTATCTAACCACCTATGGGTCATATGCATTGATTTTTTAGCATAGTCAAATGAGCATGGATATGGTGGACATTCATCAAAAGCCATAATTATATCAGCGCCAATTGTACGTTGAATATCCATAACATTTTCTGCTGTAAATTCATGAATACTACCATCGATATGACTTTTAAATTTAACACCTTTTTCGTTTATTTTTCTATTAGCAGCTAAAGAATATACTTGGTAACCTCCAGAGTCTGTTAGTATATTTCTATCCCAATTAATAAATTTATGAATACCTCCTGCTTTTTCAATTATATCAGTATTAGGCCTCAAATAAAGATGATAAGTATTAGCTAAAATTATATCAACGTTTACATCATTTTTAAGTTCCCTTTGATGAACTCCCTTTACACTAGCTAACGTACCAACTGGCATAAAAATAGGTGTTTCAATTTTTCCATGATTAGTACAAATTAATCCAGCTCGGGCAGATGATTTAGAGTCAGTTTTAATCAGGTCAAATTTCATATTATTAATTTAAAGCAAATATAAATAACATAATTTCAATATGCATCTATAAAACTCAAATGTTAGTAAAACAGATACATTGTTGATAAAAGAGGAGGTCTTAATTTTATAATACTTATGGATTAATTTATTTTAGCCTCATAAAAAATATAACAATGCTAGAACTTCAACAATTAACTATACAAGTTAGAAGAGATATATTAAGAATGGTCCATAAAGTAAACTCTGGACACCCTGGAGGTTCACTTGGTTGTGCTGAATTCTTAGTTGTTCTTTACTCTACTATAATGAATAGAAATGCGAAATTTGAAATGAATGGTTATGATGAAGATTTATTTTTTCTGTCAAATGGGCATATTTCACCTGTCTTTTATAGTGTTTTAGCTAGATCGGGATATTTTGATGTAAATGAGTTAAATACTTTTCGTTTATTAAACTCTAGACTTCAGGGTCACCCTACTACTCATGAAGGATTACCAGGAATTAGAATAGCCTCAGGTTCACTTGGACAAGGTATGTCGGTTGCATTGGGTGCAGCTGAAGCAAAAAAACTAAACAATGATTCTAGAATTGTATACAGTTTACATGGAGATGGAGAGTTACAAGAAGGACAAAACTGGGAAGCAATGATGTATGCATCTGCAAAAAATATCGACAACATTATTGCAACTATCGATTTAAATGGCAAGCAGATTGATGGAGCAACTGATGATGTTTTACCTATGGGTAGTATAAAAGATAAGTTTGAGTCTTTCGGATGGCTTGTAGTTGAAATAAATAATGGTAATAATATTCAAGACATAATAGATGGAATGAGTAAAGCAAAAAGTCTGACCAATAACAAAAAACCTGTTTGTGTTTTATTAAAGACAATGATGGGTAATGGAGTAGATTTCATGATGCACACACATGCATGGCACGGAAAAGCTCCAAATGATGATCAACTTGAAAGTGCTTTAAAGCAAAATCCTGAAACTTTAGGAGACTACTAACAAAACCACAAAAAAATTATGAAAAAATATACATATACAGAAAAAAAAGATACAAGGAGTGGTTTTGGTGATGGTTTAGCTGAGTTAGGAAGAGCCAATCCAAATGTAGTAGCATTATGTGCTGATTTAATAGGATCATTAAAAATGAATCAGTTTATAGATGAGAATCCAGAAAGATTCTTCCAGGTTGGGATAGCTGAAGCAAATATGATGGGGATAGCTGCAGGACTTACCATTGGAGGTAAAATTCCATTTACTGGTACATTTGCTAATTTCTCTACAGGTAGAGTATATGACCAAATTAGACAATCAATTGCTTATTCAAATAAAAATGTAAAAATATGTGCATCTCACGCAGGCTTAACTCTTGGTGAGGATGGTGCTACTCACCAGATATTAGAAGATATTGGCCTTATGAAAATGCTACCAGGGATGGTAGTCATTAATACATGTGATTATAATCAAACAAAAGCTGCAACAATTGCCATTGCTAGTTATGAAGGGCCTGTTTATTTACGTTTTGGTAGACCGGCTGTACCAATTTTTACAGCTGAAGATCAAGTTTTTGAAATTGGAAAAGCAGTTAATTTAACCGAAGGAAATGATGTAACTATTGTAGCTACAGGTCATTTAGTTTGGGAAGCATTGAAAGCATCTGAAATATTATTAGAAAAAGGGATTTCTGCAGAGGTAATTAACATACACACTATAAAGCCCTTAGATAAAAACTCTATCTTAGAATCGGTTAGAAAAACTGGATGTTTAGTGTCTGCTGAAGAACATAACCATCTAGGTGGTTTAGGTGAATCTATAGCTAGAGTTTTAGCATTAGAACATCCAACACCTCAAGAATTTGTTGCCACTAATGATACATTTGGTGAATCAGGTACACCAGCACAATTAATGGAAAAATACGGACTTAATGCGGACTCTATTGTAGAAAAAGTAGAAAAAGTTTTAAAAAGAAAATAAATTCAAGTTTACTATTAGTCTATTTATCACTAATACTACATACTTTAATACCAATGAGTAAAGAACAGCCAAACAACCCATTACATGGTATTAAACTAGCAACTATGTTAGAACAATTGTATTTAGAATTCGGTTGGGAAAAATTAGGTGATATATTAAACATGAATTCCTTTAAGAATAATCCAAGCCATAAATCGAGTTTGAAATTTTTAAGAACAACTCCTTGGGCAAGGGAAAAAGTTGAAAAACTATATGAAAAGACTTTACTAAAATAAACTTGAATGTTGATTTGGTTACCTAACCTCTACTACTCTATTCTAACTGAGTTTGAAAGTTCAATTGGTTTACCACTTCTAAAGAGTTTCCTATTTCATAAAAATCTACAGTTATAAAATTAGGAAATTTATTTTTTAAAAGCTGGCATTCTGTAACGTAATTTAAGAAGTATGGATTTGAATTTACTCGCCTAACTTTTGCAACACCTTCCATATTATATGTTACAAAATGGTTATATATAAATAACTTATTTGATGGGTTTCCCCTGTTATAATCACAGTTAATCTCTCCATATTTATTTTCCACAGCAAAATCCCAAACATAATGATACCAGTGTTGATTTGAAGTTGCATCACTTTTATCAGATAAAACTACTAATCGTTTATTAGCATTTATCATGGTTTGTAAGGTTGGCCACGGAAAATTAGAGTTTTGACTATGTAGGTAATTTGTTAAACCAGCTTTACTCATGTCATTTTCAATTGCATTTGCATTCGTGTAACATTCTAAGATTATAGTGATTATTTCATTTGGATTCGTATCTAAAAAGTATTTGATAGTGTTTAAATATGTAGATAATGTTTTTTGACCATAAAATGAATTATTGTGATACACGACTGAAATACCATTATCATCGTAAACATCAATCATTAATGCTCGAACACCTGAATTAAGTTGCGCTTCAATATTGGTGTTATGATTTGGAAAGAGAAAACTATCTTGACGTGAGTTAAAAGCATTATGAGTAGTCAAATATGCTACTTCATCATATCTTTTATTACAAGAATCAATAGAGCCATTACATTGGCTAAAAACATTAGAAGTAAATAAAAAAAATAAGTTTGCTGATGTAAAGCTAATTAAGTATTTAAACATTTTAAATGGAAATATTTAACATATAATTTAGTAAATTAATCTTTTCTAGAAGCTGAATCATCTTCATCAAGATAGTTTGGTATACCATCACCATCAGTATCATCATTTGTTGGATCTCCATCACCAATATCATTAGTAGCATCTCCATCACCATCTCTATCTACTGATAAATCAGAATCTGGCTCTAAGTCTTCATCTATTGTTAGAGTACCGTCGTTATCATCATCACTATCAATGAAATCATAAAAAGTATCATCATCACTGTCATCATCAGTTAAATCTAAATTACCATTAATATCTTCAATGTATGAAGGAACATTATCTAAATCATGATCATTAGTTTCCATTTGAAAACAAGAAAATTTAAAAATCAAACAAGAATAAACAGGTATAGTACCAGCGGCACTTGAATAATAAGCAAGACCAGATGGAATAAACATAACACCAATTCCAGGGTTAGTATAATTAACAGTTCCATCAGAATTTAAACTAAAATCTTCTGCAACATTGAATTCAGGAATAACTCTACCCCAACCAGCAACAACAGCAGTTAAATCAAAGACTACTGGAGAAAATGTATTATCAAATACTTCTCCATCTAATAAATTTCCTTCGTAATTAACTCTTACTTTGTCAGAGAAAAATGGAGATTCTTCACCCCCACCTTGCTTTAAATTTAGGTAATAATAATCGTACTCTGCATCTAGATGAACAGTAGTACCTGTTATAACGTCGTCAATAAGCATATTATTGATATCTGGATCAGGTAAAACACCACTTTCCGGCAAAGCAGATATAGTGATATCATTAATTGTAAAACTTGCCATCTGAGAAAGCTCTCCAGCATTATAATAATGAGTTTCTAAATAATTGTTTAAAATTGAATCATCAACAACTTGTTGAATAGTTCTATCAACTTCCGGTATTGTCACAAGGCCAGATTCATCAGGTGGGCAAGAAAACAAAAGAAATGTTAAACTTAGAGACAGAAAAAAATAAATTTTATTTTTCATTATATTTTTTTGATTTTTACTGCTGCAAGATACGATTAAATAATATTTTTATATTAAGTTTAACCATATTTTAAGAAAAAAAAGTCTTCTTAGAAAAAAGTAAAAATTAGTTAAACAATAACAAAGATGAATAAAAAAATAATTCTTAACACTGAGCAAATTAATCAAAAAATCACAAGAATTGCACATCAAATAATTGAAAGTAATATTGATGAAAAAGAAGTTATTATAGCGGGTATAGAAAAAAATGGGTATATAATTGCTGTTAAACTAAAAGAAATTCTAACTAAAATTTCTGACTTAAATATCACAACCTGCAGTGTAAAAATAAATAAAAACAACCCCTTAGACGAAGTAGCTACTTCCTTAAGCAAAGAAGAATACAGAAATAAGTCTTTAGTTTTAGTGGACGATGTTTTAAATTCAGGAGCTACATTAATTTATGCTATTAAGCATTTTTTAGATACAGAAATAAAACAATTTAAAACTGCAGTATTAGTAAATAGAAACCATAAAAAATATCCGGTTAAAGCAGATTTTAAAGGAATTTCTTTATCAACTACAACAATTAGTCATGTTAAGGTGAGATTTAAAGAAAATATAGCTGAAGCATTTTTAACTTAAAACTGTCAGTATTTCAGAGGCTATCTCATCTTGATCTTTTAGATCACAATCAATTACTTTAGATGCTTGATTATAATAATAGTTTCGTTCAAATAAATGCTTTGAAACAAAGTCTATCATTTTATCATGGTCATCAATAGCTGATAAAATTGGTCTTGTTGAATTAATTTTAAGAAGTCTCTGTGATAATTCAGGAATTGAATATTTTAAATAAAATGAATTGGAGTTATTAATTAACTCTAAATTATTAGAGTAACAAACTGTTCCTCCACCCAATGATATAACGGCGTTATTATATTTTAGCATCAAAGCGTTCAAACATTCAGATTCTATTTTCCTGAAATAAACCTCTCCCCTAGTTAAAAAGATATCCTGAATTTTTTGATTGTAGGTTAGTTCAATAAACTGATCTAGATCAATAAATTTTTTATTAATTAATTTAGACAACCTTATACCTACTGTTGTTTTTCCACAACCCATATAACCTAATAAAACTATATTCATATTAAATTCTAAGCTAATTGTAATACGAAAAACCTGTATTATAATTAATAATTAATATTATTAAAAAAAACATTGTAATATAAATTAAACATTTTATATTTGCACACTTATTAAATAAATAAGACCTGGTAGCTCAGCTGGTAGAGCATCTCCCTTTTAAGGAGAGGGTCCTGGGTTCGAACCCCAGCCCGGTCACAATTAAAACCAATCCCTATCTGTAAAGATGGGGTTTTTTTATATAGGATACTAGAGAGGTGACTGAACTTCATATATTTAAACTTTCTACCAGGTCACTAAAACATCATAATATTTGACGAGGTGTTTTTATTAATTCTTAGGCTTTAGTCTTCCTGGTGTGTATGGTGCATCTATAATTTTTAATTTATCTTCTATTTCTTTAATATCTACTTTTAATAAATTTTTAATCTCCTTATATATAGGCTTAAACTCATCATCTGCAATAATAAAACTCTCAATATGAGTATTTGTAGGGGCTGATGTTGAATATTTTTGCTCATATAGTATTGACATTAATCTGCTATAAGCTGTAGGAACCTGTCCTATATCCAATTTACTTTTAATAGAATTTCCGTAAAATCTAATATTAATATCTTTGATTTTAACTTCTAATGATTTTATTAAAACAGATAATTCACCAAGAGGAGCTTCAACAATTTTTATTGCTTCGATGAAGTACTTAATTTTATTATTAGCTTGATCCAGCATCTTGCCACCTTCTAACATCTTACCTTCTAATTTAGATACACTTCTTTGAAAAGCAACTTTTTCTTCTCTATTTATTGCAGGCATAGTAGAGTTATCTAAAGGAATTATAGTGAAGTCTAAAGTCTCTACAATTTTAGTAGAGTTTAAACCATCAAAAAGATCCATATCAACAGTGTATGTGCCTGGATTTACTAAAGTCCCTTGAGAAACTCCTGCAAAAGGATTATAAAAAGATGAATTATTGAAACTCACGGGT
>CAJJDI010000005.1 GCA_905182835.1 uncultured Flavobacteriaceae bacterium
AGGAATGTACTTAGTGAAAGTAACAATTGAAGGACAAAGTAAAACATCTAAATTAATTATTAGATAAGTTAAACTTTAACTAATAAAAAAGCCGCTCTATTTATTTAGAGCGGCTTTTTTTATTTAAAATAAGATTATAACTACACAAATTATAGTCTTAATCTTCTCTGTTGATTTAACTGCTTACGATTTCTTGTAAGTAAGTTTAATATAGTAATCCAATATATTGAAAAGTGTACTACTTCGCAAATGACAAATAGTTAAATAAAGTCAGGTGAAAAATCTATGTCTATAAATTAAAGAATAAATTGGAGTATTAATACGAGAATCTAATCGATATTATAAATTTGTAGTATGATGGGTATTAGAGGGCTTTCTTTAACGTATACTAATTAACGTAATCGTATTAATTGAGTACTTACCAGCTGAATAAACGAACTATTTTATTATTATTTTCTTAGTGTAGGATGAGTTATTTAGAGTTTTAAATTTCACCAAATACATCCCGCTTTCTAGTAATGAAATATTTACAGACGTATGTTGTCTTGTAAGTCCTTTATAATTCTTGATTAATTTACCAGACAAATCATATACTTCTATATCTATAACATCTTGGTTAATATGAAAATATTGATCTGATGGAGATGGGTATATTTTTATTTCTCTTTCTCCAATTATATCTGATGTTGATAATGATTCTGCTGGTTGATTACCTAGTATTATATATTGACCTGGCTCTAACTCTATAGATTCTGATGTATTATTGATTGTAAAGACTGTGTCGCCAGTATTGTCCATAAGGTCATACCATTGACCTGTATATGGAAAATTAGGATTTATGGATTTGTTAGTTAAATCAAAATTTGATAAAATCACTATATTTTTTAGTTGATCATCTTCTAATTGATTGTTCCATATGTAAACAATAGGGTTAAGGCTACCAGAGCTAATGCTATAATCTCCTTCAAAGACATCTTCATTAATCTTTAGTTCATTAATCCTAGACCAACTATTATAAATACTGTTTCTATTCTGGTTTTCTAACCAACCTTCTGCCCATTGTGGTTGAGGTTTTGTAGATAGTTTACAATCTGGATTATTTACACTACCATCTTCACATGTAAATATGGAGTTATTCATTCCTAACTCCCCAAAATGCCAAATCATTTTTGGGCCAGGAATAGTTAGACTTATTGCGCCTATTGCCTCCATGCGTTCTAGTGAAGTGTTAAGGTCTGTAACATTATATGATCCATTGCTAGTCCCAAATTGAGTACTGTTGTACATTAATCTTTCCTCGTCATGACTCTCAAAGTATCCAACTAATCTTTTTTCTGTAAATCCATGACTTTCATGCCCCATTCTATTAATACTACTACCAGAGCTATATCCCATGATTAGCTGACTATAAGAACTATTTACATTTCCCCATAACATAATTCCTTTTCCCTCATCTATTCTATGATTAGCCCACTCTTGTTCTTCTGAATCCCAGCCTAAGTGCTCAAAAATCACATAATGATTTGGGTCTAGTGACCATGAGTAGTCAGCATACGATTTTAAAATATCTACTCTATCTTGTTGATATGAATTTGTACAATCATAATCCGAAGAGCTACAGTTCTGAGTAAACCCTTTAGTTAAATCCCATCTGAATCCATCAATTTTAAAATTTTCAACCCAATGGCTAATTACTCTATTAGTATAATATTGGGTAACACCACTTTGATGATTAAAATCATTTCCATAAGCATAGCTGTGTGTTGCTTCTTCATTAAAATAAGGATTTTCAGAACTAGGAGAACCCCATCCATTTTCATCGCTATCATTCATCCACATTCTAACTAAAGGACTTCTGTCATAAACGTGATTTAAAACCAAGTCTAAAATAACTGCAATTCCATTTTGATGGCATAGATCAATAAATTCTTTTAATTTCTCTTCTGGACCATAAAATTTATCAGCAGCTAAATGAAACTCGGTATTATAGCCCCAGCTTTCATTACCACCAAACTCCATTACAGGAAGGAGTTCTATAGCGTTTATATTCAAATTTTTGAAATAATCAATTTTATTTATCAGATTTTGATAAGTTCTATCGCTGTCAAAATCTCTTAGTAAAACTTCGTAAATAATTAAATCTTCTTTTTTTGGTTTCTCAAACTCTTCTACTTGCCAATTATATTGTTCTTGTCCAGTTTTTAAGACCGTTACTTCTCTTTCTTGTCCCTCAGGATATTCAGGCATGTTAGGGTAAGAGTTTTCAGTAATAAACGGATCATCGTATGGAGATAGTACTAGTGTTGAAAATGGATCTGCTGTTTTTACAATCTGAGGTGAATTACTTAGTGGGTTAAGGTCTCCAACTAAATATTGATAGGTATAATCCATTCCTGGGTTTAAATTATCTAATTCAATCCAATACTTATCAGAAGATGGATCTTTTTTCATTGAATAATCTGTATGAACCTCCCAATTATTGAAGCTACCAATTACATAAACAAAGTCTTTAAATGGAGCATTAACCACTAGGGTTGCCTTGCTATTATCATTGTCATGATAATTTATACCGTCTTCTAAGGAATTTGGGATTGTTTCTTCATTTGTGTTTGAAACAATTATTTCAAAGTCTACACTTATTATGTTGTCTCCTTGGGTTACTACTAAGGAACAATTTTGGTTTGAGATTAAATTATTAAACATATATCCGTTATAGTATTCTACACCTGTTTGAGAATCTGTCAGCTGATTGTTTACGTACAATTCATAGTTCGCTGGTCCTCCAGTATTATCTGCAAGTATTTGTGCAGATCCACCATACTCTACAACTAAATATGAATTGTTTTCAGGGTTTATCATATTCACTTGAAAGGAGCCTATATTTAAGAAAAAGTCATTACACCCATTATCTTTAAATTCCTGTGAACCATTTTCATTTCTGAAGACTAGTCCAATTTTCGTGGAACTAGCAGCTTCTGAGCTATCTAAACCAAAATAAACTTCAGGGATTATAGAGATGCTCCATGTTCCATCATTATTATCGTTCATTTCACCAACACCATCATCTTGACCCCAGTTGCCAACTACTGAATAACCCCAAGGCTCTTCATCAGTTCCTATACCAGAATGCATGTATATTTTACTAGGGTTATTAAACCCGTTACAATCGGTTTCATTACTATTACTATCAATTGTTATTGTAATACTTTCATTTACTTCAAATGGAGTAGGACTAACTGCTAACTGTGAATACCCAAGAGATGAAATAAAATAAAATAATATAAGTACCCTTTTCATATAATTTAAATAAAAGATAAAGTTAAGCTAAGAATTAGTAATGAAAAAAAAAGATCCAGGTATATTCCTAGATCTTTTTTTAAATAGTTTCAATTTAATATTACCACTGGTTGATAGATATTGTTGGAGGGGAAACAGAAAAGTTTAATGCTATATTGTAAGTACCTGCACTCACTGGAATATTTGCACCATTTAGTTCCATTGAACCATCATTGCCGTCATCTCCATAATTTACTCCCCAAGCATCATTTTGTCTAACTTTTATTTCACCATCATTTAACACAGCACCATTAATATAATAATAACCTTCATTTATACCAAAGTCAGGTATAAATTTATCATTTGGACCATCCCATCCGTTAGCTGTTGCACTTCCAACTAACCCCCAAACATCCATAGGTTCCAAAGTATAAGTTAATGTGTTTAAGCTCATAGTTACAAGATAATGACCTGCAGAGACTACAATATTATCGCCTCCGATTTCTAAAGATCCGTCAGCACCTGAGTCTCCGTAATTTAATGTCCAATCATTATTAAACCTAAATTTAACCTCACCGTCATTAAGACTTACTACTGTTTTAAAATCATCTTGGTATGAATTATAATATAATTTCATATCAGGACCATCCCATCCGTTTGTCGTTGCACTACCAACAAGTCCCCATGTGAATTCTTCCATGGACCATGTTAAGTTGTCAAAGTTAACTGTGATTTTATAATCACCAGCAGTAACAAGAATATTAGCACCATAAGGGTCTAAAGTACCATCATTACCATCATCACCCCAGTTATCAGCCCAGTCATTATTGCTTCTAAACTTGATTTCCCCATTTTTCAATGAAACATATGCTACATACTCATTTTCAATATTTGTTTGATAAAAAGGAAGATCAGGGATGTTAGGGTTTCCCCAGCCTGCAGCAGTTGCTGAACCAACAACCCCAAGGTTAGTTGATAAATCTAATAAAGAAGAGAATGGTGTTACGTTTAGATTAACAGTATTTGAAAACATCTCTTGGTAGTCACTTAAGGTAACTTGTATTTTAAAACTTACCACAGATTCTTCATTAGGAGCTAAACCTAAAGACAGCATCTTAGCATTAAGTTCACCTACAGTAAAAGTTTTCTCTAAACTATTACCTACAGGAAGTACCTGAGGTGCGCTAAAATCACCATTGTTTATATCAATTAAAACTTTGTAAGATGCAGCAGCGTCAAAGCCATAGTCTGGATCTGTCCAATTTGCAGTAAGAATCTCATTATCTTGACTGTCTTCTTCTAGAATAACACTCTCTAATGAAAGCATAAGTTCTGTATTTGCATTTGAATTAAGTTCAATATATTCAACTTCGTCACAAGAGAAATTGAATGTTAATAAACCTAATACAAATAAGAGTTTAAATATATTTTTCATTTTAATTGTATTAATAACCTTCATTTTGAGTAAGGTTAGGATTAACTGATATTACATTGCTAGGTAAAGGGAATAAGTTTCTATATGAATCTACGCCAATTCCAGAAGGTTCATTGCCTTTGAAAGGCCATAAATAACTGTTTGAAGTAAAGTAATCATATCTAACTAAATCTGTTCTTCTTTGTCCTTCCCAGTATAATTCTTTAGATCTTTCATCTAATATAAAATCTAAACTTAAATCTGAGGTATTAATATTTCCAGAACTATTCCCAAATCCTCTTTCTCTTAGTTCATTTATTTTAGTAGCCGCTAAACCTAAATCACCATTACCACCTCTTAAGGTAGCTTCAGCATAATTTAAATAAATCTCAGCTAGTCTGATTAAAGGAATATCAGTATCTGTATGGTTTCCAGAACTATCGCTACCAGAATTACCATTTACATCCACATTTTTAAATTTTGATACTGCATAACCATTTTCAAATGGAGGTATAGTTTCGATTTCTAAATTCTGACCATCGGAATGAAACATTCCTCTTTTATCAGCTGTGTATGCGTTTATTGTATATAAAGAGTTGTCTAAGTCTAGCTCTATGTAATATGTTCCAGCTGAAATAAGGATATTGTCTCCGCCTGGATCTAATGTTCCGTCCGAGTTGTTATCACCATAATTTTGACCCCAGTCTTCATTAAATCTAAACTTCATTTCACCATCGTTTAAATCTGCATATATAGCATACTGGTTTGTTGCCGTTTGATACATTTCCATATCCGGACCATCCCATCCATTTTGAGTAGCATTACCTACAAGCCCCCAATCGGATTGTGTACCTAATGAGTTATTTAATGCGTCAACATCTACAGCAAATTTGTTTACTAAATTTTTAGTAGTTCTCAAGCCTCCCCAGCCACCATTAACACCAAAATCTGTTGGATTCATACTTCCACCTATTGCTGCATGAACTAAGAATGTTGAACCTCCCCAAGTTTGAGATTGAAGTCCATCAAAGTTTAAGGCAAATATAAATTCATTCTGAGCTCCATTAGATCCGTTATCAGCTAGAAATAATTCATCATATGCTGTTCCGTTTCCGTTTCCGTCATTCGTGTTTATTGAGTAGGAAGAATTCATTACGTTTTCTGAATACATTACACATTCATTATACCTATTTTGTCCTGTCCACACCTCAGAATTTAGATACAGTCTTGAGAGTAGGGCATGAGCAGCGATATTATCTACTCTTCCATATTCATTTGATGTAGCTAATAAAGGCTCAATTTCTAATAATTCTGTTTCTATAAAATTGAAAAGCTCCGTTTGATTACTTTGAGTTGGAAGCTCTGTAGATATTTCTGTAGTTAGTGGCACATTTCCATACAAATCTAGAAGGTTATAGTATGCGTATGCTCTCAGAAATCTTGCTTCAGCAATATAAATCTTTACTACATCTTCTTCTAAAGATGTAGCATTTGCTATAAATGAATTACAAAAGGAAACCTCTTGAGCTAATCTATAATACATAGCTTCTGTAAAATCATTACTACTTGACCAGTATAGCCCGTGTAGATCTGGTAACCCAGGATCACCCCATCCTACTACTGCATGATCAGTTGTTATTTCATTTAAATTAAATAACATTCTTGAAAATTGTGAAAACCCTTCATCAATATCTGAAATATCAGGACTTCCAGCAGGACCATTTTGACCTGTTAGAGCTAAACTTGCATACAGTTTTGCTAGAGCTCCTCTTGCTTCATTAGCGTTAGAGAAGACATCTTCTTCAGTAAAGCTATCTGGGTCCATAGGGGATTGGTCTAAATCACTATGGCATGATAAAATTAGACTAGATATACTGAATACAAAAATTAGTTTATTAAATATATTTTTCATTATTTCTATTTTTAAAAGTCAATATTAATACCAAAAACTCCAGTTCTTGGTCTTGGGTAAAAATTATTATCTATACCACCGTAAATTTCCGGATCTATTCCATCATAATCAGTAAATGTTGCTACATTTTGTAATGAACCATATATTCTTAAGTTACACTCACCTAAAAAATCCGGGATAGTGTACCCTAAAGTTATATTGTCTATTTTAAAGAATGATGCTTCTTGAATATAATGATCACTTAATAGCGAGTTCTCTGTAAAGTTTTGAAAACCAGTAGACAAATAATCACTATGAATATTATTCAATATTTGAAAAGTATTCCAAGTTTCATTCAATACAGAATTTGAAGCTACATTATTGTAAGCGTAGTTTCCTACGCTAGCCCTTGCTGTAGCAGATAAATCCCAAGATTTCCATTTCATTGTTTCAGTGAAGCCCATTATTATATCAGCAAATGGATCTTCTTTTATATACCTATCATCATCATTTATAATATCGTCACCATTTCTATCTACATACACTCCTTCGATTGGAATTCCATTATTATTATATACTTGTTGGTACACAAGAAAACTATAAGGAGACTCACCTTCTATGTGAGTTTGTATATTGTTTCCAACACCTCCAGAAATACCACCAATAAATTGTTGATCTGGAAGTCTAGTTACTACATTGTCGTTAAATGCTATGTTAGCATCTAAAGTATATTCGAATTCATCTGTTTTGATTATAGGAATATTAAAGGACAATTCGATCCCTCTGTTTTGCATATCACCAATATTCGCATCAATTCTATTACCAAAGTTCGTAAATGGATCAACAAGTGTATATGCAATTAGGTCCTTTGTCGTTTTATTATAAACGTTAATTGAACCGTTTAATTTATTGTTAAACATACTGTAGTCAATTCCAATATTTAAAGTTTCTCCAATTTCCCACCTTAAATCAGGATTGATCGGTTCTGGTCTATAGGTTTGGTAAAATGAATTTCCAAATTGATAATAAGCTGTAGAAGTACTTCCTGTGTACCTTGTTAAGAATTTATAATCTCCTAACCCATTTACATTCCCTACTTCTCCGTAACCAACTCTTAGCTTTAGACTGTTAAAAATATTTCCTTTAAAAAAATCTTCTTTATGAATGTTCCAAGCTGCTGCTAATGAAGGGAAATACCCCCATCTATCATTCGGATTTAGCTTAGAAGAAGCATCAGCTCTTAATGTTGCTGTAAGAAGGTATTTACCGTCAAAATCATAGTTTAATCTTCCAAAGTATGATAATAACACATTTTTTGATTTATCAATAAACTCAAAATCATTTCCATCTTCTTGAGCTTCGCTGTCAAAACTGTAATTATCAAATTCAAATGACTGGTAAGAATGGCCTAAAACAAAGCTTAAGTTATGATTTTCTTTAAATGAAGTATTGTATGTTAAATAAGCATCAAATAAATTATTTGTAGCTTCTTGCTCATACCTAGATAATGAACCATTCCAAGTTGGGTCAGAAGTTGGAATTAACTCTGAGGTTGCTGTAGAACCTACACTCTTAGATTGATCTATACCTACATTGATAGTCGCTGTTAAACCTTTAATAAAGTTTAAATCGTAATCCAGCTTAAGATTACTTACAATTCTATCCACTTCAGATACATCATCAATCATGTTTAAAAGTGCTAATGGGTTTGTTGGAGCGCCAATTGCAGCTTGATTACCTGTAGCAGAATCAATCCATGAAAAATAGCCACCATATTGGGAGCCATTAAATACTGGTTTTGTAGGATCGAAACTTAACGCACTACCAATTGCACCTCTATTAGCAAATCTATTTTCAGTATTCATTAAACGAGTATTAAGCTCAATCTTTAATTTATCGTTAAGTAAATTAGGTCTTAAACTTAAAGACGCATTAGTTCTTTTAAAGTTATCTCCCATTAGAATCCCTTCGTGATCACCTAAGCTAACTGAAGCTCTCATAGGTATGCCGTAAGCATTTCCAACAACGCTAAGTGAATTTTCCGTACCAGTTGCTCTGTTATAAATTTGATCTTGCCAATTCGTATTTGAACTACCTAATGCCGCGATAGCATCTATATTCCCACCAGAAGTTATAAGTTCTGTGAATTCAGAAGCAGTTAGCACATCAACATGATTTTCAGCAGAATAAGTAGTCAATGAAGAACTATAATTATACTTGAACCCTGAATCTCTTCCTTTTTTAGTAGTAATTAAAATAACACCATTTGCACCTCGAGATCCGTAAATCGCAGTTGCTGAAGCATCTTTTAAAATCACCATGCTTTCAATATCATTTGGACTAACCATATTAAGTGGGTTTCTAGATCCGCCAACACCACCATCATTTAAAGGAAGCCCGTCTAACACTATTAATGGAGAGTTCGTTAAGGATAATGAGCCTAACCCTCTTATTCTAATGCTTTGACCATCTCCAGGAGATCCACTTGAAGAAGTTACTGACACACCAGCAATTTTACCAGCAATTAATTGTTGAGGAGATAGAACAGGACCTTGGTTAAAGTCTTCAGATGTTACTAAATCCGCTGCACCCGTAAGATCTTCTTTTTTAACGCTACCATATCCAATTACAACTATCTCATCAAGAGATGATGTATCTTCAATTAATACAATGTTTAGCGATGTTTGATCTCCAAGAGTTACTTGTTGAGTTTTATACCCTACATAAGAAAAAGATAGAATATCCCCTTTCTTAAGATTGATTGAGTAATTACCGTCAAAATCAGTAGCAGTGCCTGTATTAGAATCTTTGACCAATACATTGACTCCAGCTATTGGAGAGGAGGAGATTTCATCCGTTACAATTCCATTGATTGATGTTTGACCAAAAATAAATATTGGACATAATAACAATATCAATAGAAAAGAATTTAAGTTAATTTTCATATTTATAAGATTAATTATTTAGTTGTATTTAATGTTGTAAGGTATTCTCTATGTTAAATTTATGCAAAATTTATGTAAGTATTATCAGGTATCTTTTTCGCAAACGTTTTCGTGTTTATAACTTTTGCATTTTAAGATACTAAATATTCTGAATACAATAATATTAATATCTATTATTCTATATTTATATATTATAAATTTAATATGAGACAAACTGTTACATTAAAACAAATTGCTAATGAAATTGGTGTATCTATATCTACAGTATCAAAAGCATTAAGAAACAGCGTTGAAATAGGAGCAGAGACTAAATTGAAAATTCAAGCCTACGCTAAACTATATAATTATAGACCAAATAATATAGCGCTAAGTTTAAAAAATAGAAAAACAAAGACTATTGGTGTGATTATTCCTGAAATAGTTCATCATTTTTTTTCTAAAGTTATTAAAGGAATTGAGCAAGTGGCAAATAAAAGAGGTTATAATGTTATTATTGGTTTGTCAAATGAATCTTTTGATAAGGAGGTTATCAATATGCAGCTATTGGCAAATGGGAGTATTGATGGATTTATATTGTCAATATCTAAAGAAACTCTTCTAAAGCAAGATTACCATCATTTTACTGAGTCAATTGACCAAGGGATGCCAATCGTAATGTTTGATAGGGTGGTTAATGATATTAAGTGTGATAAAGTAGTTGTTGATGACTATGAGGGTTCTAGAAAAGCAGTTGAATTGCTAATTAGTAAAGGTTGCAAAAACATAGCCTTAATAACTACTAAAGATTACGTTAGTGTTGGTAGATTAAGAACAAAGGGATATTTAGAGGCGTTAGATCTTAATAAAATTGTCGCAAATTCAGAATTTATTTTAAAAGTAGATGATAACGATGTTTCAGATGATCATTTAGAATCCCTAGAATCTGATATAGAAAAATTACTGAAACAAAACAAAGTAGATGGAATTTTTGCAGTAAACGAAATATATGCAATAACTGCTATGAAGGTGGCGAGAAAATTAAAATTAAATATACCTGAAAATATAAAAATTATTGGTTTTACTGATGGTGTTTTATCTAAACATGCATCACCCAGTCTTACTACGGTTAGCCAACATGCTAAAAAAATGGGAGAAATTTCGGCCAAGCTAATTATTGATAAACTTGAATCTAATGAGACTCATGAAAACAATGAATTGATTATTATTCCTACAGAAATAATTGAAAGAGAATCAACTCTTTAAATCTTGTTAACACTACAACGTTGTCGGGAATAATTAATTTAACTTAAATTTTATTTATTTATATATTTACTTATGTTGAGCTTTTAAAACTATTCTTTATTAGTTTCAATTTAAAGGTCCTAACAATAGCTTATGAATAAACAAAAATTATCTTTTTGGCAAATTTGGAACATGAGTTTTGGTTTCCTTGGAATCCAGTTTGGTTTTGCTCTACAAGGTGGATTCATGTCAAGAATTTTCCAAACATTAGGTGCATCATCTGATGAAATTCCAATGCTTTGGATTGCTGCTCCATTAACAGGACTTATTGTTCAGCCTATAATAGGTTATTTAAGTGATAATACTTGGCATCATAGATTCGGAAGAAGAAGGCCTTATTTTCTGATTGGGGCTATATTAAGCTCCATTACACTGTTTTTTATACCATATTCATCTACACTTTGGATTGCAGCTGGACTATTATGGATTTTAGACGCTTCAATTAATATATCAATGGAGCCATTTAGAGCATTAGTAGCAGATAAATTAGATGATACTCAGAGATCATACGGCTTTATGGTTCAAACATTAGTAATAGGTATAGGTACTTGGATTGCCAGTAATTTACCATGGTTTATTTCATATATAGGTTTTAGCGATTCTGCACCAATAGGAGTTGTGCCAATGTCTGTAAAAATTGCATTTGCAATAGGAGCGTTAGTTTTTTTATCTAGTATTATTTATACAGTTTTCACTACAACAGAGTACCCTCCCAGTAATATTGAGGAATTTAAAAACAAATCAAAGAATTCAAATTTTTCAAAAGAAATAATAAGTAATATTATTTCTATGCCTAAAACAATGAAAAAGCTAGGAATAATACAATTCTTTTCATGGTTTGCTTTTTTTACAATGTGGAGTATGTCTAATCCCGCACTAACGGAGCACGTGTATAATTCTCCTATGCCAATTCAATCTGATTTTAATTTAAACACTAATGATTTAGAAGATCTTTCAAGTTATGATTATGCAAACACAAAATTTCAAATGGCCTCAAACTCTGTAGGTTCTGCGATGGGTATGTATGGCCTGTCTTCTATGTTGTTTGCATTAGTTTTAACCTTTTATACTTCAAAAAAGAAGATAAATAGAAAACACATACATATGTTCTCTTTACTTATTGGAGGATTGGGTTTTATAATGATGTATTTCATTAAGGGTCAACCTGAATTATTAAAATATTGTTTTGTTTTAATAGGAATTTCATGGGGGAGCATACTTTCAATGCCGTACGCAATGCTTTCAAGCTCGGTAGATCCGGAAAAAATGGGTATTACAATGGGTATTTTTAACATGTTTATCGTTATCCCACAAATTATTGCAGCTATTGGAGGTATTAACTTTGTTTCAAATATTATTGGAGATGAACCTATTAACTCGATGATTATAGCAGGTCTAAGTTTAATAATAGCTGGCTTTGCAAACTTGTTAATTACTAATGAAAAAGCAATTAGTTAGATGAATAAAAAACTATTTATTTTTGATCTAGACGGAGTTATCGTTGATACAGCAAAGTATCATTTTTTAGCTTGGCAAAATATTGCAAGTGAACTTAATATAGATTTTACAATTGAGCAAAATGAATTACTGAAAGGAGTTAATAGAGAAAACTCATTGTTAAAGATATTAGAATTTGAAAACAAATCTATTGATCCATCACTTTTTAATTCTTTATTAATAAAGAAAAATAATATTTACTTACGTTATGTTGAAAAAATTAATTCAAGCGATGTTATTGACGGAATTAAAAACTCAATTGATTACATAAAGAAACATAAGCATCACCTAGCATTGGGTTCTGCAAGTAAAAATGCCCAAATGATTTTAAGAAAGTTAGAACTTTTTGAATGTTTTGATATTATTATAGACGGGACTATTACTGAAAAAGCTAAACCTAATCCAGAAGTGTTTCTCAGGTCAATGAATCGTTTAAAAGTTAAGTCAGAAGACTGTATTGTATTTGAAGACTCTATTTCAGGAATCACTGCTGCTAATACAGCTGGAATGATTAGTATTGGTATTGGTAATAAAGATGTTTTAAGTAATGCAAACCATAATTTTTCAAAATTCAATTTAATAACTAATCAATTTTTAAGTCATTTGTAAAATATGAATCAAAAATATCTCATTTCTAATAGTTGGTCAATTATTGAAGAGGGTTATGATAAATCCAAAATAAAATCTTCTGAAAGTATTTTTAGTATTGGAAATGGTGCGATGGGACAAAGAGCCAACTTTGAAGAGACTTTTACGGGTGACTCTTTACAGGGTAGTTATATAGGTGGTGTTTATTATAACGACAAAACTAAAGTTGGTTGGTGGAAAAATGGTTATCCAAAATATTTTGCTAAAGTCTTAAACTCTCCTAATTGGATTGGCATTAATGTTAACGTTAATGGTGAAAACATTAATCTTAATAATTGCTTAAAAATTGATTCTTTTAAGCGTGAATTAAATATGAAAGAAGGGTGGCTTTCAAGAGAATTTATAATCCATTTATATAATGGGGAAATCCTTAAAATAAACACAAAAAGATTTTTAAGCTTACAGCATGATGAAATTGGAGCTATACAATACAATGTGACCCCATTAAGTAATAATATTAAATTAGAATTAACACCTCTTATTGATGCCAATGTCTCAAACTCTGATTCTAATTGGAATGATCAGTTTTGGGATCATTATTTATCTTCTTCAAACGATGAAAATTCTGCTTTTGTTTTATCAAAAACATTAAATACAAATTTTCACGTATGCACTTATATGAGTACTAATGTTTATATAAATAATGATCTGTTTAAATGTATTCCATCGATAAACTCTAATAACAATTTGATTGAGTTTAAGTATGATATAGAATTGAATAAAGACACCACTTTGACTTTGATTAAATTTGGGGGATATGTTTCTAGCTTAAATCATGATAAAACAGAGTTAATTAATCGTGCAAAAGACAATATAAAAACAGCATCTGATATAGGTTTTGAAACACTGTTAGCTATTCAAAAGGAATCCTGGAGTTCTATATGGAATACTTCAGATATTGTAATTAAAGGGGATGTTAACGCTCAACAAGGAATAAGATTTAATATTTTTCAACTTAATCAAACTTACTTAGGTAAGAACCCAAAACTAAATATTGGACCTAAAGGTTTTACTGGTGAGAAATATGGTGGTAGTACTTATTGGGATACTGAAGCATATTGCTTACCATTTTATATGGCTACAAAAGGAAATAAGGTAGCTCTAAATCTTTTAAACTATAGACATAATCAACTTGATAAAGCAATAGAGAATGCACTGAATTTAGGCTTAGGTAATGGTTCCGCACTTTACCCCATGGTAACAATGAACGGCGAAGAGTGTCATAATGAATGGGAAATTACATTTGAAGAAATTCATAGAAATGGAGCTATTGTATTTGCAATATATAACTACCATAGATATACTGGTGATTATGACTATATTTTAGAAAAAGGAATCGATGTGTTAATTAGTATTGCTAGGTTTTGGGGGCAAAGATCTAATTTCTCAACCTCAAAGAACAAATACGTGATTTTGGGTGTTACAGGCCCTAATGAATATGAGAATAATGTAAATAATAACTGGTACACTAACTATATCGCTAAGTGGTGTATTGACTATTTCATATCAAATTTAGACCATATAAAACTAAACCATAAATCATCTTATGATAAGATTATTAATAAATTCTCTATAAATGATATTGAAATTCTGAAATTAAAGATTATAGCGGAGAATATGTATTTTCCTTATGATAAGAATTTAGATATTTTCCTACAACAAGATCAGTTTTTAGACAAAGATTTGTTTGGAGTTGATTCTATCCCTAAGAATGAAAGGCCTATTAACCAACATTGGTCATGGGATAAAATCTTAAGGTCTCCATACATTAAACAGGCTGATGTAATGCAGGGTTTTTATTTCTTTGAAGATCATTTTTCTCAAGAACAATTAGAAAAACATTTTGATTTCTACGAACCTTTTACTGTTCATGAATCCTCTTTATCATCTTGTATTCATAGTATTCAAGCTTCTAAATTAAATAGAGTTGATAAAGCATATGAGTTTTATCTTCAAACTTCTAGATTAGATTTAGATGACTACAATAATGAGGTTGAAGAAGGTTTACATATAACGTCTATGGCTGGCACTTGGTCAAGTATTGTAGAAGGTTTTGGAGGCATGAGAGTATTAAATGATAAGCTTTCATTCAATACTAAGATTCCAAAGCAATGGGACATGTATTCATTTAAAATTATCTTTAGAAATAATATTATATCTGTAAAAGTTACTAGAAATTTAACTGAAATTGAGTTAACTGGTGATAAGCCTCTTGAAATTCTTTTAAATAATAAACTAGTTATTGTGGAACCCATTAAAATTGACATATGAAAAATATAGTTAGATGTTTAATATTTTTTTTATTTAGCATATCATTAAATGCTCAAATTGAAAGGGTAGAGCCCCCGAATTGGTGGATAGGGTTCGAGAATATTGAATTACAACTATTAATAAAAGGTAATAATATACGTTATTCTAAAGTTTATATTGATTATAAAGGAGTTAATATTGTAAACACTCATTATGCTGATTCTCCAAATTATATTTTTTTAGACCTTGAAATTAATTCTTCTACTGCACCTGGAAATTTCAATATAACTTTAATCACAAAAGAGAATAAAACACATAAATATTTATATTCTTTGGTAGGTAGAAGTAAAACTAATAAACAAAATAAAGGTTTTGATTCTTCTGATGTAATATACCTTATCACACCTGATAGGTTTGCAAATGGAGACTCTACTAATGATGAATTTAATAACCTTAGAGAGAAATCTTATGATAGGGCAAATGACTATGCAAGACATGGTGGTGATATTAGAGGAATTATCAACAACCTAGATTATATTCAAAAAATGGGCTTCACTTCAATTTGGTCAACTCCATTATTGATTAACGATATGGAAGAAAGTTCATATCACGGATATGCAATTACCGACTATTATAAAGTTGATCCTAGATTTGGTTCATTAGATGAATACATTGAGTTGTCTGAAGAAGCAAAGAAAAGAGGTATAAAGCTGTTGATGGATCAAGTAGCTAATCATTGTGGTGTTTTTCATTGGTGGATGGATGATCTGCCTTTTAATAATTGGATAAATTATCAAGATGATTTCGTAAATGGAGTTCCAACAACTTATTCAAACCACAGAAGAACAACTCATCAAGATGCTTATAGTGCCGAAATTGATGCACTTCAAATGGTTAATGGCTGGTTTGTAGACACTATGCCTGACTTAAACCAGACAAATGATTTTATGTCTAATTATATAATTCAAAATAGTATTTGGTGGATAGAAACAATCGGTTTATCAGGTATCAGGCAAGATACTTACCCTTACCCTGATAAAGAATTTATGAGTCTATGGGCTAACAGTATTATGGTAGAATATCCAAATTTTAATATAGTTGGTGAAGAATGGAGCTTAAACCCTTTGTTGGTTAGTTATTGGCAAAAAGATTCTAAAATTTCAGGAGATTATAAATCTAATTTACCATCTTCAATGGATTTTCCAATGCAAAATGCCATTTATGAAGGAATTAATGATAATGAGAATTGGAATACTGGATTAATAAAAATTTATGAAGGTTTAGCAAATGATTTTATTTACCCAGATCCTCAATCCTTACTTCTTTTTTCTGACAATCATGATATGAGTAGAATTTACACTCAATTTGATGAAGATATTGTAAAAACAAAAATGGCATTAAGTTTAATTTTAACTATGCCTAGAATACCACAAATTTATTATGGAACTGAAGTTTTATTGAGTGACAAATCTAAGCCAGGAGATCACGGTTTAATTAGAACTGATTTCCCTGGTGGATGGGATAATGATACCTCTAATGGATTTGATAATCAAGGATTGTCAGAAACTCAATTAGAGATGAAAAACTTTTTAATGAAATTATTAAACTTTAGAAAGAAATCAAATGCTATCCATAAGGGAAAAACAATTCATTTTGCTCCAATAAATGGAGTTTATTTAATAGCTAGAACATATGAGGATGAAGTATTGATTAATATTATTAATAAGAATGAAGATCCTGTAAAATTAGATTTACAAAGGTTTGATGAATTAAGTCTTAATGGTTCGTATTTTTTAAATGTATTAACAAATGAACTTATACTTTGGGAAAATGAAATCAAACTAAACAAAAAAGGATCTTATATACTTAATTTACAAAAACCATGAAATTAAAATTATATATATATATTATTTTTTTATCATTATTTTTTTGTAATAAAAGTCCAATTAATAAAAATAAATTAAAATTATTAGAGGATATAAACCTGTTTTCAGGAGACTTATTCAGAGTAGAAAATTTTAAATCAATTTTTGTATCTGAAAGGAATGTAGATATATGGATTCCTGATAGTTACAATACAAAAAAATCCTATTCAGTTTTTTATATGCATGATGGACAGAGTTTGTTTGACCCATCTAAAACCTGGAATAATCAAGAGTGGAAAGTTGATGAATGGTCAACGAAATTAATGAATACGGCTGCTGTTAAAGATTTTATAGTAATTGGTATACACAATGGTGCTGAAAGTAGATGGTATGACTATTTTCCTCAAAAATCATTAGAGTTTATGCCTAATATAAACCTCTCTAATATAATTAAAGATGAGTCAAAGTTAAACTCTGATAATTATTTGAAATTCATTGTAAAAGAATTAAAGCCTTTTATTGATGATAATTTTTCAACCAGTAAAAATGCAAAAAACACTTTAATAGGTGGATCTAGTATGGGAGGATTAATATCTATGTATGCAGTGTTTGAATATCCCGAAATATTTGGCTCTGCAGCTTGTTTATCTACACATTGGTTAGGGCATCTTGATATAGCTAATAGAGATGTTTTTTCTAAAGCAATTTTTGATTATATGTCATTTAATATTCCTGTTAATAATACCAATAAGTTCTATTTCGACTATGGCACGGAGACTTTAGATAGTTATTATTTAGAATATGCACCTATAGTAGATAGTATTTTTTATAGTAACGGATACAATGAGCTTAATTTTGTTAATCTTAAGTTTGAAAATGAGAATCATTCAGAGAACTCATGGAGTAAGAGGCTTAATGTACCAATTGAGTTTCTTTTAAAAAAATAGCTTTATGAATAAATACTTACTTGTTTTTGTAATTGTTTTCACATCTTGTGATAAGGACATAAATGTGAAAAACGATCATATTTCATTATCATCACCATTTTATTTAGAGGATGAATCAAATGATTTAGTAACCTCGGATTATATTATTAATACTCAAAATATTGATTCAGTATCAGGCTCTACTGGGCTCATTTTAAATTTGTCTACAAATAAAAGTTTGTTAAACATTCGTATTACTAAGCCCATTTCGCATTTATATAATATTAAAATTTGGACAGATGGAATAAGTACAGATATCCCTATTTTTAATAGTGAAAAATCAAATAAACAAATTGAATTATTAGATGTTGACAAGAAATATCAAAGTGTTTTATTAAAAGGCGAATTTACAAATTGGCAACTAAAACGATTGAATTATAAAAAAGATAAATGGATTTATAATGCATTAGTTGAAAAGGGAGAACATCAGTATATCTTTTCAATTGATGGAGTAGAGCGTTTAGATCTAAATAATTCAAGTCAAATAAGTAATGGTAGTGGGGGTTTTAATTCTGTTTTAAAAGTTGAAAGTTTTGAATCCGAGCTTCCGTTAGTTTATAGTGATGGCTTATTTGAAAATTCATTTAATGTAAGCTCAATAAATCAATTTACTAAAGCTCTTGTATATTTAGATAATAAGATTATTAAAGTTTATAATAATCAATTAGGCTCTAATACTGTAAAAATAATTCTTCCAAAAAATATTAAAAAAGGAAGGTCTTTAATCCGAGTTTATGTTGCTAATAAATATGGCAGAGGAAATGACTTACTAATTCCATTACATGATGGCGAGATCATCACAAATACTAACAATCTACAAAGAACTGATTTTCATAATCAAATAATGTACTTTTTAATGGTTGATAGATTTTTAGATGGTGACATTTCTAATACTAAAAAACTCAGTAATGATAGCGTAAACTATAAGGCAGATTATTTTGGTGGTGATCTACAAGGAGTTATAAATAAAATCAACAATAATTATTTTACTAATTTAGGTATAAATACAATTTGGCTATCTCCAATTACACAGAACCCAGAAGGCGCTTATGGTTTATGGAAAAATCCTTTAACTAAATTTTCTGCTTACCATGGCTACTGGCCTATATCCAACACTAAAATCGATTATAGGTTTGGAGATGACAGGACGTTTAAAAAACTAATTACTAAAGCTCATGATAAAAATATAAATGTAATCTTGGATTATGTAGCTAATCATGTGCATATTGAACATCCATTATACAAATCAAATCCAGACTGGGCAACAAGTCTTTATTTGCCAGATGGATCAATGAATACTGAAAAGTGGGATGATCACCGTTTAACAACTTGGTTTGATACATTTCTTCCAACATTAGATTTTAGTAAAAGAGAAGTGGTTGAGAAAATGACTGATTCGGCATCTTATTGGCTTACAAATTTTGATTTAGATGGATTTAGGCATGATGCAACAAAACATATACAGTTAGATTTTTGGAGAACTCTAACTAAAAAGATTAAAAATAAGGTAGATAGACCTATTTTTCAGATTGGTGAAACTTACGGAAGTCCTGACTTAATTAAAAGTTATGTTAATTCAGGTATGTTAAATGGACAATTTGATTTTAATTTATATGATAGTTCTGTGCAAGCTTTTGCTAATCCTAATTCAAGTTTCGTTGATTTATCAAACTCTCTTAAAAAAAGCCTTTATTACTATGGTTATAATCATTTAATGGGAAATATTACAGGCAATCAAGATCGTGCTAGATTTATTAGTTATGCATCAGGTGATTTGTCTTTTTCTGAAGACACTAAAAAAGCCGGATGGAGTAGAGAGATACTAATGAGTGATACAAATTCTTACAAAAAATTAGAAATGTTACATGCTTTTAATTTATTTATACCTGGTATTCCTAGTATTTATTATGGAGATGAATATGGAAGTATTGGTGGTAATGACCCAGACAATAGAAAATTAATGAAATTTGAAGGTTTAGACTCAAATGAATTAAAATTAAAAGAAAAAGTAACTGAATTAATTAATGTTAGAAAATCTAATATGTCTATCCTATACGGCACAACATCAGTTGAGTATGTTGAAAAGGATATTTTAGTTTTAAAGAGAAAATATTTTAACCAAACATCTTTGGCAATATTTAATAAATCGGCTAAAGATTTTAGCTACAAGGACAACCTTATTACTGCTTATGATTTTAAAATTGTTATTTATGAAAATTAAATTAGGAAATATATTAATTAGATCTTAATAATAAAGTTAATATTTCAGTCTAAATCAGTGATTAGTTAAGCATCTTTTTTTTCTTCATTATTTTCAGTATTAGATATAAAATAACTGAGACTAAAGCACTGTAAAACCAATAATTACATTCAAAATATGTGATATCATTTATCATTACATTTTCAACCCAATCAAATAGCCAGAATAGTGCGAAAACCGCTACAAATCCATTTTTCTCTTTTTTAATTACTTTTTTTAAATTGAATAAATATATAGGTTTTTTGTAATGTTTAAAATTCGATATAAACGCTGGTGTAACCTTTGAATAATCCTTGTATTGATCTTGGAACTTAGCGATAATAAATTGCTCTTCGGCAAACATTATACGTTCATAGTATATGAAATAAAGAAGTGTAGATATAATTATAAAATATAAGTTTAAGGTTAGCATAAGTACACCTAACCACATTAAGTAATTACCTACGTAAAGTGGATGTCTAACTAATGAGTACAGCCCGGTAGTGTTTAATTCTTCAGCAACTTGTCCAACATTGGTGTTTCTTCCTGAAGTTTTTGGTGGTGTGTGACCTACAACTTTAACTCTAATCAATAACCCCGTTAAGCTAACAGCCAAACTAAATATTTTATAATTTTTAAAAATAAAATTATTCGATTCCTCGATATTAAATTTATCTGTAAATATGTATATAGTCAGTGTAATTATTAACAGAAAAATAGGGATATAACTTCTTCTTTTAAAGAGAAAATTACCTTGATTTTGCATTTCTATATTTAATGACATAATTTGGGTTTAAGAAGTTTATAGACATTAATATTTTACCCTAATATAATATTAATAATTAATTCACAAACTATTTGTTGCACTGCTAAATTTAGTATTTGAAATTTATGATAGTTAATTTTATCTTATTTAATTTATTTTAATCTGAATGTTTAATAATTTGTTTCATTGATTTTTTACAATAATAATGGTTTATTTGTATTATGGAAAAAGATGTTATAATTATTGGAGGTGGAGCTGCAGGTTTTTTTGCAGCAATTAACATTGCGATATTAAATTCGAGCCTAAACATTTTAATTTTAGAGAGAGGCAGTGAAGGTTTACAGAAAGTTAGAATATCTGGTGGTGGTCGATGTAATCTCACCCATGCTGAGTTTATACCTTCTGATTTGACTGCTAGCTACCCAAGAGGAAAAAAAGAATTATTAGGTCCTTTTCATCAATTCATGACTGTTGATACTATGAAGTGGTTTGAAGATAGAGGGATTGAATTAAAAACAGAAGATGATGGAAGAGTATTCCCAATTTCTAACACTTCTCAGACAATTGTTGATTGTTTTTTAAATGAAGCTAAAAAATTAAATATTCAAGTGCTATATAACCATTCTGTTAAAGATATTAGTAAACATAAAAATACTTGGCTACTAAGGACTAGCAATCAAGATTTTTATTCAAATAAAATTTTATTAACAACAGGGAGTAATCCAAAAATATGGAGTTTGATTGAGAAATTAAATCATACAATAATTAAGCCCGTACCATCACTTTTTAGCTTTGACATTAAGGATGAGAGAATTAAATCTATACCTGGAGTTGTAGTTGAAGATGTGAATATTAAGGTCCTAAATTCTAAATTAAGTTCAGAAGGCCCATTACTTATTACTCATAAAGGAATGAGCGCACCATCAATTTTGAAACTATCGGCTTTTGGAGCCTTGGAGTTCGAATCAATGAATTATAAATTTGATATTTCAATTAATTTTATAAAAACTTCTTATTCAGACTGTTTGTCAACACTTAAGCTTGTTAAAAATGATATGTCAAAAAAAATGACAATAAACTCTCCTTTATTTAATTTACCTAAGAGGTTATGGAAAGAGTTAGTAATTTCTTCAGGGATTAATACTATAACAATTTGGGCAGATTTAAATAAATCTCAATTAGATATTTTGGCAACCCAACTCACATCTTCTATTTTTAAAGTTCAAGGAAAAAGTACTTTTAAAGAGGAATTTGTTACTGCTGGTGGAGTAGATTTAAAAGAGATTAATTTCAAAACATTTGAAAGTAAAATTAATGACAATTTATTTTTTGCTGGTGAAATTCTGAATATAGATGCTGTAACTGGTGGGTTTAATTTTCAAAATGCATGGACAGGAGCTTATATTGCTTCTAGATCCATTTCTGAAGCATCATAGTTTTTTTTCGTATTTTTAGCAACACCTTAATCATATGAATAATGAAATCTTTACTTTTACCTTTTTTTATAACTTTCTCAATTTTATTCTCCTGTAATACTAAACCTACAAAAACATCTATGTCAGAATCTAGTAAACCCCCATTAGCCAAACAAATCTCGAAGGAACTAAAAATTCATGGTGATGTCAGAATAGATGAATTTTATTGGTTAAATGATCGTGAGAACCCAGAAGTTATTGATTATCTCAACAAAGAAAATGATTATTATAAACAAGAAACTCAACATACAAAAAAATTCCAAGAAGATTTATTTGATGAAATGAAATCAAGAATTAAAGAAGACGATAGCTCGGTTCCTTATAAATACAATGGATATTGGTATATAACTAAATATGAAAAAGGAAAAGACTATCCTATTTATACAAGAAAAAAAGAAAGTTTAGACTCTAAAGAAGAACTTCTGTTTGATTGTAATATAATGGCAAAAGATCATTCATATTTTAGATTAGTAGGGCTTAATGTTAGTCCAAATAATCAATTTATTTCTTATGGATTAGATACAACTGGTAGAAGACAATATAACCTTCGAATTAAAGACCTTAAATCCAATAAGGTTTTTAAAGAAGAAATATGGAATACAACAGGTGGTAGTACTTGGGCTAATGATAATAAAACTTTGTTTTATTCCCTTAAAGATGAAACAACCTTAAGGTCTGGGGCTATTTATAAGCACCGTCTAAATACTAGCCCAGAAAATGATGAATTAGTTTTTGAAGAAAAGGATGATACTTTCGGAGTAGGAGTTTATAAAACAAAATCTCAAAAGTATTTAGTAATATCTAGTTATAGTACATTAACCACTGAATATCAGATTTTAAATGCTGATAATCCAGATGGTACCTTTAAAGTGTTTCAGGCTAGAACTAGAGGCTTAGAATATAGTATATCACATTTTGAAAACTCTTTTTATATAGTTTCAAATATTGATAATGCACAAAATTTTAAACTCTCTAAAACTTCAGAAAATAATACCGAAAAAACAAATTGGGTTGATGTTATTTCTCACAGAGATGATGTCTTATTAGAAGGAGTTGATATATTTAAAGATTTTCTAGTTGTTTCTGAGCGTGAAAATGGTTTAAATAAAATAAAAATATCTACTTGGGATAAGTCAACTAGTTACTACCTTCCATTTAATAGTGAAACATATACAGCCTATACAACTTCAAATATTGACTTTGAAACTACTAAATTACGTTATGGGTATCAATCACTAGTAACTCCTTCATCTGTAATCGAATTTGACATGATTACTAAAGAAAAACATGTTTTAAAAGAACAAGAAGTTTTAGATGTTGATTTTAATAAAGAAAATTATACTTCAAAACGTTTATGGGCTAATGCCTCGGATGGATCCAAAATTCCTATTTCTTTAGTGCATCATGTGGATACAGAAATAAATTCAAATACCCCATTATTATTATATGCTTATGGTTCTTATGGATCTACTATAGACCCTTATTTTTCAACGGTTCGTCTGAGTTTGTTAAATAGAGGTTTTGTTTATGCGATTGCACATATTAGAGGGGGGGAATATATGGGTCGTCAATGGTACGAAGATGGTAAACTATTTAAAAAGATAAATACGTTTACTGATTTTATAGATAGTTCGAAGTTTTTAATTAATAATAAATACACCAGTCCTGAGCATCTTTATGCTATGGGAGGGAGTGCAGGCGGATTACTTATGGGGGCGGTTATAAATATGGCCCCAGAACTTTATAATGGAGTAGTTGCTCAGGTTCCTTTTGTGGATGTTATAACCACAATGCTAGATGATACTATTCCTTTAACTACTGGTGAGTATGATGAGTGGGGGAACCCTAATGATAAAGAGTATTATGATTATATTAAAACCTATTCTCCTTATGACAACATAACTAATAAAATGTATCCTAATTTACTTGTTACTACAGGACTTTATGATTCACAAGTTCAATATTGGGAGCCTGCAAAATGGGTAGCTCGTTTAAGAATGGCTGACAAGAACACCTCTAAGTTGTACTTACATACAAATATGGATGCAGGTCATGGTGGCGCTTCTGGGCGATTTGAATCATTAAAAGAAGTGGCGTCTGAGTATGCGTTTTTACTAGATCTGGAATTAATTAATAATTAGTGGAGTATTATAACCCCTTTAAAAAATAGATATAAAGCTATTTCTCCTTTGTTTACGGAATTAAAAAACGCTAGTGATAGACTAAATGATGGAAAAGACGATGATATTTGGAAAGTCTAATCTACTTATAACAATGTGTATAGTGGATAGCTTTAAATTTCACAAAAATTATAATGATTAGTTAATGTTAAGCATAAGTTAAAGTTTAATTATTAACAAAAAATTAATAAAATCATCTAATATAAATTTCATTCTTTGCAAATTAAATTTAACCTAAAAATCAAAAACTCATTTTATGAAAAAATTAGTACTTATTTTAACAATTGCAATGACTTTAGTTATATCTAAAAATGTTATTGCACAAGGAACAATAGTAGATGTGGCTGTAGGAAACGAAGATTTTTCAACATTAGTAACTGCTTTAAAAGCAGCCGATTTAGTTGGTGCTTTGCAAGGTGATGGACCATTTACAGTTTTTGCTCCAACAAACGATGCTTTTGCAAAACTTGATTCGAATACATTAAGTTCTCTATTAGAGGCAAAAAATCAAAAATCATTAGCTAATATCTTAACATATCACGTGATATCTGGAAAGTTAACTGCAACTGATGTTGTATCTGCCCTGGAAAGTGGTAATGGTTCGGTTGATTTAACTGCATTAAACGGTCAAGTAATTAATGTTATGCAAAAAGATGGAAAAATCTGGTTGAAAGATTTAAATGGAAATTACAGCGAAATTGTTGCAACGGATGTAATGGGTAGTAATGGTGTAATTCACGTGATAAACACGGTAGTGATGCCTAATTAATTGAAATTATTTGTTAGAAAAAAGTAAAGCCTCATTAATTTGAGGCTTTTTTTTTAATTATTTTTTATTTCGCTTATTGTAGTTTTTGTCTCCACGAGTTTTAGGTTTTTTATATTTTGCAGCCATTTTAAACTTGTAAGAGCCACCTTTATTTTCTTTACTATTTTTTTTTGATTTCTCGTGTGTGCTTTCAGATTTTGATTTCATGGTATAAAGAAATAATTGTTATAATTAATTTGGTATTTTTACAATATATAAAATGTTAGTTTAAGGATATGTTACTATGACTAATAATTAAACATACAAATGATTTTTATAAAACTATAACATATAAACTTTATATCTAAAAATTTAAAAACACTACTCAATTAATTTATAATCTGCAGTATTTTATTATATTTGCAATTCGGATTGCCAAACCCGAATAATTGGTTGTTAGTCCTCTTTTAAGAAGACTTTCAACCTTTTATTATTTCTACTTTAGAATTATTATTTCCATAATTTTATTGCAGCTTCTGCGCAACGTTCACCATCCATAGCTGCAGAAACAATTCCTCCAGCATATCCACCACCTTCTCCACAGGGAAACAACCCCTCTATCTGTATGTGTTCTAAATCTTCTTTTCTAGGTATATTTATTGGAGAAGAGGTTCTGGACTCCACTCCAATAATGTTTGCTTGTTCGGAATAATACCCATTCATTTTTTTGCCAAATGCTTGAAATCCCTTTCTCAACCTACTTCCTATAATCTTAGGTAAAAGGGAGTGTAGTGGCGCAGAATTTAAACCAGGCTGATATGAACAATCATTTAAGTTAGAAGATAATTTACCTTCTACAAAATCAGTAACTCGTTGTGCAGGAGCAGTTTGATTCCTTCCACCTGCGTAAAAAGCAATTTTTTCCAAATCTTTTTGAAACTCTAAACCTTTTAAAGGTCCAAAATGTTCGTATTTTTTAAAATCTTTATCTATATCTAACTCTACAACAATACCAGAATTAGCATATTTATTATTTCTTCTAGATGGTGACATGCCGTTTACAACTACTTCACCTTCATTTGTTGCTGCAGGCACTATAAACCCACCAGGACACATACAAAAAGAATATACACCTCTATTGTTAACCTGTTGTACTAAACTATATGCAGCTGCTGGAAGTAAGTTATCTCTTTCGCCTTGGCAATGGTATTGAATTTTGTCTATTATTTCTTGAGGATGTTCAACACGAACTCCCATTGCAAATGATTTTGCTTTTATTTCTATGTTTTTTTTATGTAATAATTCGTAAATATCCCTTGCTGAATGTCCCGTTGCTAGAATCAAAGAATTTACAGTGAGTTCATTATTATTTTCAAGTCTAATTGCTTGTAATTTATTTTTAGAAATAACAAAATCTACGACGCGAGTATTAAAATGAATTTCACCACCAAACTTTATAATTGTTTCACGAATTTTCTGTATAATCTTTGGCAATTTATTTGTACCAATATGAGGATGTGCATCTATTAATATTTGTTCGGTCGCTCCATGAAAGACTAGGTTTTCAAAGATCCTTCTAACATCACCTCTTTTTAAAGAACGGGTGTATAGTTTCCCGTCTGAATATGTCCCAGCACCACCTTCACCAAAACAATAATTTGAATCCTCATTTACAACGTGATCTTGATTAATAGCACGTATATCACGTCTTCTATCTTGTACGTTTTTACCTCTCTCCAATACAATTGGTTTGTATCCTAATTCTATACAGCGAAGTGCAGCATACATTCCAGCTGGACCAAATCCAATAATATGAATTTCTTTAGCCTTTGATACATCCTTGTAATCAAAAATGTAATCAGATTTTTCAGGAATTTGTTCATCAATGTAAACAGCAACTTTATAATTAAAGATTATTTCTTTTTTACGAGCATCTATAGATTTACGTAAAACTTTAACTGCAGATATTTCATTTGTATCCAGGTTTAATTTTTTTGAGGCTTTGAAAAAAAGAATATTTTCTTTACGTTCTTCAATTAAATTTACACGAAGCTGAATTTCTTTAACCATTATGTAAAAGTATGTAAATTATAGATTATATATCTGTGAGATTTAAACATTTAATATAGCTTTTCTGTATTTTTAATTAATTTTGCTAATATAACGAAAAGTCAAAATAACCTTAAGCTTCAAAATTTATATAGATTTCTTCAAAGTTAATAATCTTAATTAGCTAACCTTTGTAGTTTTATCAAATATTCATTTAATTTAAACCTAAATTTATAATACTAAAATAAAGTGTTATAAAATTATATTTTTTATTAAATAATGAGTTATATATAATAAAATAAATTTTTTCTTTTCAATTAAATAAACAAACTATGAAAATTATTTTCCGTACAATTATTCTTTCATTGCTAACTCCTTTAATTGCTTTTTCGCAATCTAAGATAATAACTGGAACTATTAATGATGAATTAGGTTTGCCACTTCCGGGAGTTACTATTCAGGTCAAAGACTCAAACAATCTTGGTGCTATCACAAATTTTGATGGTATTTTTACAATCTCTATTCCTTCAGATGCAACACAAACTTTAATGCTTTCATATGTTGGTTACGCTACGGAAGAAATTGATGTTTCTATACAATCAACATTTTCAATAAACCTTCAAATTGATTCTGATCAACTTGATGAAGTTGTTGTTATAGGTTATGGTACAGTTCTTAAGAAAGATATTACTGGTTCTTTATCCTCAGTTATTGTTACAGATGAAGTTGCTACTCAATCTAATTCTGTTGATCAGCTTTTACAAGGACGTGCTGCAGGTGTACAAGTCATTCAAAACAGTGCCGCACCAGGTTCTGGTGTTAGTGTAAAGATTAGAGGAACGAGTAGTTTAAGAGGTAATAATGAACCACTCTATGTTATCGATGGAATTATTATTTCTTCTGCAGGTGAAGATGTTCTTCCAACTGGTGGAGGTAATACTGGACAACAGACTCAAAACGGTTTAAATGGTATTAATCCTCGTGATATAGAAAGTATTCAGGTTCTAAAAGATGCATCCGCAACTGCTATTTACGGTTCAAGAGGAGCTAATGGAGTCGTTTTAATTACTACTAAAAAAGGAATTAGTGGTAAACCAAAAATAACTGCTTTTCTTACCAATTCAGTAAGATCAGAAACTAATAAAATAAATATGTTAGATGCATTTGGATATGCAAACTATGTTAATGAAATAGATGAAATGACTGGTTTTTTACCAAGATATTCTTTTTCTGGTGATAGTATTTTTATTGGACGAGAAGGACAAGGCCCCGTAAGACCTACTGATCAATACAACTGGCAAGATGAAATTTATGGAGATGGTTTTAGTCAGAAATTTGGAGCTTCCGCATCTGGGGGTGGAGAAAATGGAAATTATTATATATCTGCAGGTTTTGATAATCAGCGAGGTGTTGTTAGAACCTCTACATTTAAAAGTAGTGATATTAGAATTAATTTAAACCAAGATCTTAATGACAATCTTAAATTAAAAGCACGAATAAGTGGTTTTATGAATAGCGGAAACTTCGCTGAAGGTGGAGATTTAATTGGAGGTTCTAATACAAGTTTTGTAAGAAATGTTATTGCATACAGACCAGTTATCGACCATGATTTAGAAGATGTTACTTCAGAGGGCGACTATACTACGAACCCATTTGCTTGGCAAAAAGACTTTTCAGATATTTCTAAGGAAATACGTTTTATAGGTTCTCTAGGTCTTACCTATAAGCTTCCAGTTAAGGGCTTATCCTACCAAATTAAATATGGTGGTAATATTAGAACAAAGGACAGAAGGCGTTTTTATGGACTTAGTACTTTTCAAGGTTTAAACTCCAATGGAACATTACAAATAAGTACTATAAATGCTAAAACACATCAGTTTAATAATATAGTAAGATTTAATAGAAAGTTTAATAGAAGACATAGAGTTAACGCTATGATTGGTTTAACTTACGATGTAAGAAATGTAGAAAATAGTATTTATGCAGTTGAAGATTTTCTTACAATGCAATTTACAACAGATCAACCAGCTTTTGGAAACGTAGTAACTAGACCTTTAACATTTATAAAAGCTGATCAACAGATATTTTCCATTTTAGGACGTGTTAATTACACTTTTGATAACAAGTATATTTTAACAGCTACAATTAGACGTGACGGAGTTTCAAAGTTTGCAGAAAACAATAGATACGGTGTATTTCCATCCTTAGCTTTTGCTTGGAATGCTGGAAATGAGCGTTTTATTCAAAATTTAGATATTTTTGAAAGTTTAAAATTTAGAGCTGGATGGGGACAGATAGGTAATCATGGGATAGGTCCTTATGGCAGCTTATCTAATTATGGAGTAAGTAATTTATATGGAAATGCAGATGGAGGAACTAATGTTCCAATAGCACTACAGAGCTTAGCAAATCCCAATTTAACATGGGAAACAACTGAACAAACAAACTTTGGTGTGGACTTTACTACATTAAATGGTGTTATTTCTGGAAATATTGATGTTTACGATAAAATGACGAAGGATTTATTACAAAATTCTGAGATTCCTCCATCATCTGGATTTACACGTATTTTAGTAAATAAAGGATCCATCACTAATAAAGGAGTTGAACTTGCACTGAATTTTACTCCTATTTCTAGAGATGATTTTGAACTTAGTTTTGGTGGAAATATTTCATTTAATAAGACCCAAATTGTTAACCTAGAATCACAGTCTTTACTTGGCTTTTATGAAAATGGAGTTTTAACTGATAGAAGATTCTATTTTGGAAATCAAATTAGTAGAGGAACTTATTTTAGATATCCTGCGAACGTTTTTGTTGAAGGGGAAGAAGCAAGTCTTTTTTATGGTTTTGAGACAGATGGAATGTATCAAACAGATGACACTGATTTTGTAGATGGTGCAGTACCTGGGGATGTAAGAAGAGTAGATCAATTAACTGAAGATACAGATGGGGATGGTATATTAGATTCTGGAGATGGAGTAATTGATGAAAGAGATAGAACCTTTATTGGAAATCCAAACCCTGATTTTGTATACGGGTTCGACTTTAATTTAAAGTATAAAAGATGGAATTTAAATGCTTTGTTTAATGGGGTATATGGCAATGATATTGCTAATGGAATGTTGTTACAACTAGACAATGCAGAAGCTAGGGTATTTGCTAATATAAAGCCTGAGGCTTATTATAATGCTTGGAGACCAGATAGTCCATCTAATACTCATCCTAGAATTGGTTATACAACACAAGGGCAAATAGCTATTACAGATCGAATAATTGAAGATGGAAGTTATTTAAGGTTAAATAATTTGACTATTGGATATGATATTGCCGTAAGTAAAAACAATTTTATTAATAACTTAAATGTTTATATAGCTGGTCAAAATTTATTTACGTGGACTAATTACAGTGGATATGACCCAGAAGTATCATCATTTTTACACTCAGGATTGATCAATGGAGTTGATTGGAATGGCGGGATTAATGCAAAAAATATTTTGATGGGTGTCAATATTACATTTTAATCAGAAATTTAAAAAACAAGTACAAGTATTAAAAATTATAAATTATGAAAAATTTTAAAATTATATTATTAATGTTTATTGGTTTGACTTTCTACACTTGTGATTTAGACGAAGACCCAATATTTCTAGATGCAGAAGCTACATATGCAGATCTTCAAGTTGCCAGAGGAGCGTTAGATGGAATCTACCAATCTATGGCCGTTTACGGAGCTCAAGAACAACGTATTTTTGCTGTTAATGGTTTTTCAGGACTCTTTGTAACAAAAAAGAATGGAAACTTTGTCAATAACGTAAATAATATTAATCTTTTCTCCTTAAAACCTACCTATGATAGAGATGCACAGAATATGTGGGCTGGTCTTTATGCTGTGATAGGTAGATGTAATGCAGCAATTGCTAATATTAATACCGTTGATTCACCAACTGAAGCAGCAGAACTTGGTTTTAATGATATTGCAGGGCAAGCCTATTTTGTAAGAGCTTGGTCATATTTAACTTTGGTTCGTTTGTGGGAAGATATTCCTCTTTGGTTAGAGCTTCCGGATAATGAAAATTTGAACAAGCCAAAAACTCTAGCAAAAGATGTGTATGCTCAAATTATAGCAGATGCGCAAACTGCAGCTAGTCTAATTAATGGAAATACTGGTGCGGGTTATCCAAGACAATATGCTGCAAATATGTTGTTAGCAAAAGTTTACATGACATTAGCTACTAATCCAAGTTTAAGAGCAGATGGTATTTCTGAAGCACAGTATTGGCAAATGGCTTATGATGAAGCTATTTTAGCATATGGTCAATATAGTTTAGTTGCTGATTATAGTTCTTTGTTTACTGATGAATTCGAGAACTCTACTGAATCAATTTTTGAATTACAATTAAGTCAAGATGCAGCGAACTCTCAAATGGGTAGAAATTATACTCCTTTTAAGTATAAACTTGGTCAGCATTTCGGTTGGTTGCAGGTACATGCAGATGTTTTGTTAGATCATATGGCTACATATCCAGATGACCCAAGAATTGAAGGGACTTACCTTTACAGTTATTATAGAGCGGATAACGGAGTTCTTATTAATTTATATCCAGCTATTGCAAATAGAAATCAGTTTACTAAAGCACACCCTTTCTTATTTAAGTTTGTAGAAAAAGATACTCAACATAGTAATCAATATGGAGATCAAAATTTAATTATTTACAGATATGCAGATCTTCTTATTATGTTAGCAGAAATTTCTAATGAGTTGCAAAATGGTCAGCAACTAGATTTTGTTTCCGAAGTTTTAGATAGAGTAGGTATGTCAAATAGTGCCTATTTAGGAGGTCAAAGTTCGTTTAGAGATGCAATTATGATGGAATATAGATATGAACTTATTGGGGAAGGAGAAGATGCTCATAACAATAGAAGAAGAGGTTTTGATTATTTTTTAACAAACACTATAAATAAACATAATAATAATCCGATTTTTTCACCCAGTGTAGATTTATTGTTAAGTACGGACCCGGCACAGGTTATGAAGTTGCCAATTCCATTAACAGAAATTAATACTAACGAATTAATAGACGATTAAGGATAGTTGAGAATTGAGTGAAGAAATAAAACTTTGTTAGTGTAATATTAGTATTTAATCAAGTATTATGAATATAGGAGTAGGTCAAGGTAGATCAAGAAAAAAATACAAATCGTCAATGATTGTATTGTTAATTAGCATAATAGGAATAGTTGTGGCATTAATTTTGAATATCTAAATAAACATATATTAACAATCTTTATTTTACATAAATTTTCATATGAAATTAATAAAATTAAGTGCTTTAATTTTATTGCTAATATCAGCAACTGCTTCAAAACCTTTCAAGACCTCAGCAAAACTAAATGTTTTGTTTATTATAGCGGATGATTTAAACTGCGCCTTAGGTGCCTATGGAGATTCCCTTGCAATAACACCAAATATTGATAAACTAGCAAAACAAGGACTGATTTTTAAAAATGCGCAAGTACAATATCCACTTTGTGGTCCTTCAAGAGTCTCTATAATGACTGGATTATATCCTGATCAAACAAAATCCAAAAAATTAAGGTTATATGTACGACAGACTATTCCAGATGTTATAACACTAGGCCAAAAATTTAGAATGGAGAATTACCATTCAGTTAGAGTTGGTAAGATTTATCATTACCATAATCCTAGGGACATTGGAACTGCTGGTCATGATGATTCATTTACTTGGGACCGCACGGTTAACCCTTATGGACGTGATAAAATTGAAGAATATAAATTAAATGGTTTAAAGCCAAAACCAGATGGAGGCACTTTAAGTTGGTTAAAGGCTGACGGAACTGATGAAGAGCAAACAGATGGAATCGGTGCTACTGAAGCGATGGGTTTTTTAGATGAGTTTGCAGAGAGTGGAGAAAATTTCTTTTTAGCATTTGGACTCTACCGACCACATCTTCCTTTTGTTGCTCCAAAATCTTATTTTGAAATGTATGACGTAAATGACTTTAGTGTGCCTCAAAGTTCAAATGATTATTTAAAAACAATTCCAAAACCTGCTGCAATTTCAGTTCGTGCCAAGAGAGAACAAGTTGATTTAGATCAAGATCTAGCTAAAGAAATCAAACATGCATATTACGCAACAACTAGTTTTATGGACTCACAGGTTGGAAGGGTTTTAGATAAATTAAAAGAAACAGGACTAGATAAGAATACAATTATTGTATTTACTTCAGATCATGGGTATCATCTAGGGGAGCATGGCCATTGGCAAAAACAAACACTATTTGATGATGCTACTAGAGTACCTTTAATTTTTGCAGGTCCTAATATCAAAAAAAACAATAAACCAATTGAAGATCCTGTAGAGTTAATTGATCTTTACCCAACTATAATGGATATGCTAGATATGCAAACCCCTAATTTTGTGAGTGGTAAAAGTCTTGTGCCTTATATGAAAAATTCTAATGAAACAATTCGAGAAAGTGCTTTGACAGAGCTTCAAGTTAACAGAGGAAATATAAAAGCACAAGGATATGGGATTAAAACAAAACGTTACAGATTAAATCAATGGCTGTACAAAGGTCTTTTAAGTTATGAATTATATGATCATAAATTTGATAGGAAAGAACTAAACAATCTTTCCGATTACATCGAATATAAAATGATTAAAGATTCACTTATAATTGTTTTACAGAATAGAATCATAGATGCTAAAAAAATACCTGTTGATCTTGGCAAACAAATTGATAATGCTCAACCTTGGTTTGAGCCAAAAAGAATTCATTCTAGATCTAAATAGATTAGAAATTTAAAAATGAAAATAATTACTCAATTAAGAGGCTTTTTAGTCTACTCGCCAAGAATTGAAACCACATCAAAACAAGTTGTAAACTAGCTTTTTAGATGTATATTTTTTATAGTAGTAATTACTAAGTGATTTAAATTATCCTCAATAATTATATGAAATTCCTCAAATATTTTAAATTTCTAATCTATTTAAATCTATGTTTGTTTTATATTTAGGTTCATGAAGAATTACTTAATTTTAACTTATATATTTCTCCCTTTAATATTGCACTCACAACAGAGTACACTTTTAGATAATTTTACAATTGGAGCTACCTTAAATCACAATGAGCTTAATACTCAAAAATCTAATTTATTTTTGAAAGACTTTACTTATTTAACTCCTGCTAATGCAGCAAAACAGAAAGCAGTTCATCCAAAACCAAATACATGGAACTGGACCAAGATTAATGAAATGCTTGATTTTGCTAACCTTCATAATTTAGATTTACGTATACATGGACCAATAGGGCCACAATCTTCTAAATGGATTAAGGATGATTTAAGAACTAGTGATGAGCTTATGTTAAATTTAGTTGAGTTTATGACAGAGTCCTGTATTAAATTTTCAAAAGAACCTTCTGTAAAATGGATGGATGTTGTTAATGAAACAATTTTAACTAATGGTGAATGGCATGGACCAAAACCTGGTAATAATAAATGGGAAAACCCTTGGTTAAAAATAGGTTTAGATGAAAATGAATTCCCTATTTATATTTTAAAATCATTTGAAATTGCTACAGAACTTGCGCCTAATATAAGTTTGGTTTTTAACCAAAATGCCGGATTTCAACCTCGATTATGGGATAAATTAAAATACAGTATAAAATATATTAGATCTAAAGGTTATAGAGTAGATGGTATTGGCTGGCAAGGACATTTACTCCTTAGTAAATCAACATATGGTTTTGTGAATGATATTGAAAAAGAAATTCAAGACCTTTCAAATTTAATTGATTGGGCGCATCAAAACGCTTTAGATTTTCATGTAACTGAACTAGACTACTTGGTTAAAGATAAATCTAATTTAAAGATTGATCTATTGGAACAGAAAATGATTTACTCAAGAATAATAAATTTACTTAAAAAGAAATCTGAAAATGGTATTGTTACTTTAAATTTTTGGGATATGGGTGAGAGATATAAAAAAGGTAAAGGGTATTTTCAGTCCATTTATTCTAAAGATTTAAAACCTAACCCTAGTTATAATTTAATAAAAAATATTTTAAAATAAACAGAATGAGATTAAAATTATTAGTTTGTGTTTTTACTTTTCTTGGTGTCTTTACTATTTCATCTCAAGAAGATTCTTCTTATAAATTGTATTTGGACAGTTCTAAGTCTAATGTTGATCGTTTAAATGATTTAATGTCTAGAATGACTTTAGAAGATAAAGTTTATCAAATGAATCAATTTGTAGGTCTAGATCATATGAGAAAAGCAGAAAGAGACTTGTCTCCTGAAGATTTATTAAACAATGATGCTCAAGGTTTTTATAAAGGAGTATTCAGTACAGATGTTATGAAAATGACTCAAGAAGGTAAAATAGGTTCTTTTTTACATGTTTTAACTGCTGAAGAAGGGAATTTATTACAAGAGCTTGCTAATAAATCTAGATTGAAAATACCAATACTAATAGGAATTGATGCAATACATGGGAATGCATTGTATAATGGTGCAACAGTATATCCATCTCCAATAACATTAGCGTCTACATGGAGTGATAAATTTCTTTTTGATGTAGGTAGACAAACTGCACTTGAGATGAGAGCTACTGGTTCTCATTGGGCATTTACTCCAAATATAGATGTCTTAAGAGATCCTAGATGGGGTAGGGTTGGTGAAACTTTTGGAGAAGATCCATTTATGGTTGGAAATTTAGGAGCCTCGATGATTAATGGTTTTCAGCTAAATGATTTTACTGGTACAAATAAAGTTATAGCATGTGCAAAACATATGATAGCTGGAAGTGAGCCAATCAATGGTTTAAATGCTTCACCGATGGACATATCTTTAAGAACATTAAAAGAAGTATATCTACCACCATATAAAAAAGCAATTGATGCAGGAGTTTATTCTATAATGGCTGCACACAATGAATTGAATGGTATTCCTTGCCATATGAATAGCTGGTTAATGACTGATCTGTTTCGTGGAGAATGGGGCTTTAAGGGTTTTTATGTGAGTGACTGGATGGATATTGAAAGAATAGAAACTTTACATCACGTTGCACATGATTTAAAAGAAGCATCTTATTTGGCAGTTAATGCTGGGATGGATATGCACATGCATGGAGTCGATTTCCCTGAAGCAGTTATAGCATTAGTTAAAGAAGGAAAACTCCCAATTTCTAGGGTTGATGAGGCATGTTCAAAAATCTTAATGGCTAAATTTAAATTAGGAATATTTGAAAATAGATTTGTTGATATTGAAAAGATTCAAGATAAAATTTTCACTTCAGAGCATAGATTTACAGCCTTAGAAACTGCCAGAAAAGGAATCGTATTACTAAAAAATTCTAATTTATTACCGTTAAATAAAACCAAAGAATCTAAAAAGATCTTAGTTACTGGACCAAATGCAAATAATCAATCCATATTGGGTGACTGGCATGCAGCTCAACCAGAAGAAAACGTAACAACAATTTACGAAGGAATAAAAGAATTAGGAGAATCCAAAGGGTATGATGTCTTATTTCATGACTCAGAAGAAAACATTAGAAAAATATCTAATGAAGACATTCAAAAAACCATAGAAGCATCCAAAGGTGCAGATTATGTTATTGTTGTTGTTGGGGATAATTCTATGAGATATAAATGGAAAGATAAAACAGCTGGTGAAAATATGGCTAGAGCTGAGTTAAATCTAGCTGGTAAACAATTAGATCTTGTACGTTCTTTAAAAGAAACTAATGATAATGTAATTGTAGTATATGTTAATGGAAAGCCAATTAGCGAACCTTGGATACAAGTAAATATACCCTCAATTATTGAAGCTTGGGAACCTGGAAACCTAGGTGGAAAAGCAGTTGCAGAAGTTATTTTTGGAGATATTAATCCTAGTGGTAAATTACCATTAACTATTGCTAGGAGTGTGGGGCAATTACAAATGATATATAATCATAAGCCTTCTCAATATTTTCATAAATATGCATTTGAAAAAAACAAGCCATTATATCCTTTCGGATATGGATTAAGCTATACTAAATTTAGCTACTCAAAACCTAAACTTCTAAATTCAACTTTTGATAATAATTCAATTATCAAAGTTCAGGTAGAAGTTAGTAATGTTGGAGATATGGATGGGGATGAAGTTGTTCAACTATATATTAGAGACAAAGTAAGCTCTGTAACAAGGCCAGTGAAAGAATTAAAAGGATACAAAAGGATTAATCTAAAAATAGGAGAAACAAAAAAAGTGATTTTTGAAATTACTCCTGAGTCTTTAGCTTTTTATGATATTGATATGAATTATGTTGTCGAAGCTGGTTCTTTTAATATCATGACAGGTTCATCATCACAGAACAAATCTTTAAAAACTGTTGAATTAACTATTTTAAATAAAATTAATTTTAATAATTAAAAGTATTATGAAGCAATCAAAACTGCTAATTATAATTATTACAATGTTTTACTTTTCAGCATTTACTAATAATGAAAGAGTTAAAGAAAACATCATTTTTATAATTGTTGATGATCTTAGAGATCTTGTTATGGCGGAGAATCAACTTCAAATTTTAACACCTAACATAGACAAATTAAAAAAACGGGGTGTTAATTTTATAAACTCATTTACTAATAATCCAGTCTGCGGAGCTTCCAGGGCTAGTTTGCTTACAGGATTGAGACCTACTAAATCTAGATTTAGAACTTTTAAAACTAAGATAAATGAAGATGCTCCAAATTCTTTAACTATTGCATCCTATCTAAAAAATAACGGTTATAAAACAATTAGTAATGGAAAAATATCTCACTACCCTAAAGATGCAGCGTACGGATGGGATGATATTTTTAGGAGTTCAAGAAATAATCCTAAAGATTATAAAGACCCAGATAATATTAAAAATTTAAAAAACAATTTTGGCCCAGCTTCTGAATTTGTATATACAGATGATAATGATTATTCAGATGGGAAAGTTACCCAAAAGACTATTGAAGATATAAAAACAATAAATCAAACTGATAAACCTTTTTTTATTGCGGTAGGGTTTCAAAAGCCTCATTTACCATTTGTCGCTCCAAAAAAATATTGGGATTTATACGATAGAAATGAAATATCATTACCATTAAACAATTTCTTTCCTCCATCAGCTCCAAAAAAAGCTGATTATTTTTACGAATTAAGGAAGTTTACTGATATTCCTGAAAAAGGTCCAATTTCTGATAATAAAGCTAAAGAGTTAATACATGCATATTATGCTTGTGTTAGTTACATAGATGCACAAATAGGACTTATTTTAGATGAATTAAAGTATCAAGACCTAACTAACAATACCACAGTTGTATTAACTAGTGATCATGGTTTTAGTCTTTCTGAGCATGGAAGATGGACAAAGCATAATTTATTTCAATATGAACTTAAAATCCCTATGATTATTAGTTCGCCTAAATACAAAAAAAATAAAACTAGTAAATCCTTTGTTGAATTAGTGGATTTATATCCGACGTTTTGTGACTTAGCTGGATTAGATACTCCTAATTTCGTGCAAGGTAAGTCCTTAATTACTAATCTTAAAAACCCTAATAAAATTACAAGTGATATTGCTTTTTCAATTTGGGGTAATGGTGAAACTTTAATCTCAAATAAATATTATTATACAGAGTGGAAAAGAAATGGCTCGTTAACTAACAGAATGTTATATGACATTGAAAATGATCAACTTCAAATGAATAACATAGCTGAGATTGAATCAAATAGAGTTATAGTTGATAGTCTTAGCCGCATATTAAATAAGCATATAAAGTCTGTCAAGTAAAATAAAACATATTTATAAAATTTATTTTTTATTATCCATTCACCTATAAAAAAAATGAAATTATGTTTGCTGAAAATCACATCAATAACTAAATCAATAACTAAATAAAACAATTACTATGAAAAACACAATTAAAATATTCGCACTAGTACTTTTATTCTCTTTTAACTCTAATGCACAGACTGGGTATCAAATAAAAAAAGCTATTTCATTTTCTGAACATGCTGTAGCTCAGTTAGATTTATCTGAAGAAGATCAAAAATTCCTTTACGATACATACATTGCTAAATTTATGAATGTTAGAGAAAATATTTTCGGAAAAGATCTATCTAATGAAGAGAAAAAAGCGATTTACAATTCTTCTAGTAAAAAACTTAGACAGTCTATGAGAGTTAGATTTGATCAAGCTACTACTGCAGCTATAATAAAATCTGTATTAGAATTTCAGAAAAAAAATCAATAATTATTAGATATACTCTTTACATACTTCTATTATCTTTAAACCCATTAATTTCTCAAACTTCATCTGAAGAGATTGTGAACTTAATGGGTAGAGGTGTAAATTTGGGTAATGTATTGTCATCTCCTACTGAAGGTAACTGGGCGTATCCTGTTTATGAAGATTATTTTGTTCAATTATCAGAGGCTGGTTTTACTAATGTTAGAATACCAGTTGATTTTTATGGAGGAAGTTTTCTCAATCCTGACTATAGTTTAAATGGATCTGAAAGATCTTATACTAATCTTGATGATTGTGCTAATAATAGTTGTTTTTCATCAGAAGCCAATTCGGCATCTAATTATGGTGGATCTGTAGATGACTATTCTGTTAACCAGAATTACTTAGATAGAGTTCAGCAAGTTGTTGACTGGGCTATTACTAATAACATAATAGTTGTATTAGATTTTCATGGAAATAATCTTAAGCAAGAATTTGTTTATACTTTTCAAAATGAGCAGATAAATGGGGTTAATTATTACACAAACGCAACTTCAGCTAAAAGATTAGCAGATATTAATAGATTCAAAGCTATTTGGAGAGATATAGCTAATAGGTTTAAGGATTACTCAACTACTAATTTAGTTTTTGATTTAATCAATGAACCCTATTTTTCAATTTCTGCCAATGAAATGAATAACCTAAACTTATCCTTAATTGAATTAGTTAGAGCTACAGGGTCTAACAATATAACAAGAGGAATAATTATAAATGGAGGAGGAGCATCAAGTTGGGAAGTCCCATTTGAAATTAGTTCAGAAGTTCTCAATTCAGATGAATATTTGATTGCAACTTTTCATTATTACCAGCCATTTAATTTTACTGCTTCATCTAGAGAAGAATATGATAATTTTGTTTTCTCTGAAGCTCAAAAAGATTTAATTACAGATAGATTTAATCAGCTTAAAGTTTGGTCTGAAAATAATGATATTCCAATGTATCTAGGCGAGTTTGGTGCTGACAATGAAAATGGAGTTAATTATTTTGAAGGATTAGTTGGTGAATTTGGAGGCCCATTTAACTCAGATCGTGTTGAATACCACAGATTTATAGCTGAGGCAGCTATTATAAATGAATTCGCATTTTCAGCCTGGTGTGCAAGTAATAAATCTACTAAAACTATTAATCTTAGAAACGATAACCCTAACAACAGCAGTATAGACCCTTATACTGGGGAAACTATTACTGAGAATTGGATAGAGGATGTTAAAGAGGCTTTATTAGGCTGTCCTGAAGATGAGCTTATTCAAAATCCAGATTTTGATTGTATCAGTATTAATAACAACTGGACTTTATTGAATTATGGCGGTGCATATGCAGAATATTCAGATGCTTCGGAAGAATCTTTCGAGCAATCATCTTCTTTTGTTAATGTTCAGAATTTAGCAACAAATAATTCTAATTTTAATAAAGTAATTTTAAATAATGTAAATTATAATGAGAACTTAAATGGTAAAACAATTAATATTAAGCTTTATGCAAAAACTTCATCTCAATCCCCAGCTTCATCTTTTAAATTGAGAATAAAAAAGGGTAGTACCGGTAATAATTACTCTGTGTCTCCAGAAATAACTTTATCGAACGAATATGAATTAAAAGAAGTTGAATTTAATATTAATGAGTTTTATGATAATTTTAAATTTCAGTTAATGTGTGGGAATGAGTTAGGATATTATTATTTTGATAGTTTTGATGTAACTATCTCTGATATTAATATGTCTGTCGAAGAAATTCTTAGTGATGTAATTAAAGTTTACCCTAATCCAACAAGCGGATTAATTAACTTAAATTTTAATAATATAAATAATATCAATTTTGATTTATTTTCAATCAACGGAAAATTAATAATGAGTTATACAGATTTTAGACACAGTCAAATAGACTTTAGTTTTCTAGAGAAAGGTGTGTATTTTATAAAATTTTATGTTGATAATAAAATTATAGTTAAAAAAATTATTAAGAAGTAACTTTGACTTAATTCTTAGAATTCATTTCCGTATATACACGCTTGATTCTAGTATCAGTCATTTTCCTCATTTCCTCTAAGCTCATATCATCTTTATACTTCGATTGAAGTTTCTTTATTTTTTCTTTTAAATCTTTGGTAATATTACTGTAACCATCTTTTTCATAAAGATTATTTAGCTCATCTTTATCATTATCTAAATCAAAAAGCTCCCATTCATTCATATTATAATAATAATGGATTAGTTTATACCTACTTGTTCTAACCCCATAGTGAGGTTGTACTTTATGCCAAAATGGATATTCATAATAGTGATAATAAACAGCATCTCTTTTAGAATGTTTTTCATCAAAAAGCTGTTTTTTAAAGCTTTCTCCTTGCATATCTTTCGGAGGTTTTATTCCAGCTAAATCTAAGATAGTAGGAGCAAAGTCAACATTAACGATAAGTTCATCATTAATACTTTTTGGTTTAATTTTTTTAGGATACTTAATCATAAATGGCATTCTGAATGAAGGTTCATACATCCATCTTTTGTCAAACCAGCCATGCTCACCAAGATAGAAACCTTGGTCAGAAGTATAAATTACTATAGTATTTTCATCTAAGTTATTTTCTTTTAAATAATCTAGCATTTTTCCAACAGATTCATCAACTCCAGCGACACATCTAAGGTAATCTTTAATATATCTTTGGTATTTCCATTTTTTTAAATCCATTCCTTGTAATGTGTCATTAGGTGTCCAAAACTCACCGTTATTCCCTAATCTGTTCCACCTTCCTGTCTCTTTTTTAGATAAACCTGTTGGCGGAATTAATTTTAAGTCTTTTCTGTTCATATGATTTTCTATCTCAAGCATATTTTCAGATGCAGCTAAACGGCCTTCATAGTCATCATTAAAAGTATCTGGATATGGTAAGTCTTGATTACTAAATAGTGAATCAAATTTACTATTTGGAGTCCATGGTCTGTGAGGCGCTTTAAATTGATACATTAGCATGAAAGGTTTGCTTTTATCTCTTTTTTTATCAAGCCAGTTTAAAGCATCATACGCTACCTGCTCCGTTGAATGCCTTTTGTTTTCTCTTATAGTATCCTTCCCGTTCTCTAAAAATAGTGTATTGTAATACGTCCCCTGGCCTCCGTGATTTATCATAACCTTAGAGTAATCAAAACCAGTTGGAGTAGTTCCAAGATGCCATTTTCCAATCACTGCAGTTTGATATCCGTTATTTTGTAAAACTTTAGGAAATGTTTGTTGACTTCCATCAAAATCACCACCACCTTCATTTTTATAAAACCCATTTATATGAGCATATTTTCCTGTTAGAATTGCTGCTCTACTCGGTCCGCAAATACTATTAGTATTAAATGTCCTGTTCATTAACATTCCTCCTTTAGCTATTCTGTCAATATTTGGAGTTGGTGCAGATTCAGCTAACCAGTCATTGTAAGCACTAATCGCACTAACCGCATGATCATCAGCCATTATGAAGACGATGTTAGGAGGTGTGTCTTCCTTATTATCAGATTTTGCATTAAATATAAATAGTATAGATATTGACATCATCGTCAATATGTTTCTGGAGTTTAGTATTTTATTTTTCAAAAGCTTATATATGTTTTTGTATTTTTTAAAATTAATATTTTTATATATAATTTTTTTTTGTTTAAATGACAATATTGAAGCTATTAGCTTCATTAAACACTAAATAATAGTTAATTTTCAAATATTACTTCAAATGTTATATTAATGAACTAGTTTCTTTTAAAATAGATGTTGATAATTATATATTTTTATTTAAATGAATTTACTAAAGTTTTTACCGCTACTATTGTTTAATTTTTTTGTCTATTCACAGCAGAACATTAAAAAGCCAAACGTTTTGTTATTCTATATGGATGATTTAAGACCAGAGTTGAATTCTTACGGTTCAACTCATATAAATAGCCCTAATATAGATAAGTTAGCAGAAAAGGGTGTTCAATTTAACGAGGCGTATGCAAATATTGCGGTATGTGGTGCTTCAAGAGCTAGTATGCTGACTGGTATATATCCTGGTAAAGATTATTTTATTGATTACAAAACTAGAGTAGATAAAGAAAAAAACGATATTGTTTCTCTCCCTAGACATCTTAAAAATAATGGTTATACGACTATTTCAAATGGAAAAATATATCACTTTTTAAATGATAAATTGCAAGATTGGGATGAAGTATGGAGGCCTCATGCTTTTAATAACCCCGAAGGAATTGAGCCTATTAATTGGTGGCAATCTTTATGGAAAGATTATCAGACAAAGGAAAATAAAGATTTGGAAAATCTTACAGGAAAAGGTCCTGCTTTTGAAATTGCTAACGTAAAGGATAGTGTTTTAATCGATGGGCTTTTAACTAATAAAGTTATAAGAGATATCAAAAGGTTGAAAAACCAACCTTCACCATTTTTTCTTACCGCTGGTTTTATATCAAATCATTTGCCATTTATAGCTCCAGAGAGATTTTGGGATATGTATGATTATGATTCTATTAAATTACCAAAAAACGATAGACCTGCTGCTAATTCACCTGTAATATCTATAAGTAATAATGGGGAATTAATCAATGGTTATTTAGGAATTCCTAAGAAAGGAGACTTAAGCGAAGATTTGTCTAAAAAACTAAAGCATGGATATTATGCAACCGTGTCTTATGTTGATCATTTAGTTGGAAAAATTATAAATACATTAGAAGAAGAAAAACTTTCAAAAAACACCATTATCATATTTGTTTCTGACCATGGTTTTAACCTTAAGGAGCATTCTCAATGGGGAAAGTATACAAGTCATAGAATTTCCGGAAGAGTTCCACTAATAATATATGACCCAAGGAATAAGTCAACAATTAATTCTAATTCACTTGTTGAGCTGGTTGACATATATCCAACTGTGTTAGATCTTTTAGATTTAGAAAATCCAAATCATGTATTGGATGGAAAAAGTCTTGTTAGTATTCTTAAAAATCCAGCTTATGAGAATAAAAGTCATGTTTTTATGAAAAATGCAAAAGGATACACTATTAAAACAGCAGACTACTGTTATACAGAGTATTTAAAACTTAAAGATAATCGTCAATTTATTGCTAATATGTTATTCGATCATAAAAATGATATAAATGAAACTATTAACCTTTCTAAAGATGTTAGATATAAAAATGTAGTAGATTCTTTAAGTAATTTATTACATAGTAGGTATCGCTACAATATACATGGATTATGAAATTAAAATTACTTAGTATAATGTTTTTTCTTTTTTCTTTTTTAAGTTTTTCTAATGAATCTAAGAAAAAAAGTAGTCCAAATTTTATTATAATTTTGGTTGATGATCAAGGCTGGAATGGAACTTCTGTTCAGATGATGGATAAAGAGATCAACTCTAAAAGTGATTTTTATCAAACTCCAAATATTGAAAAATTAGCTAAAAAAGGTATGCGATTTTCTAGTGCTTATGCAAGTGCGCCCGTTTGTGCTCCATCAAGATATAGTATACAATTTGGCCAAACTCCAGCTAGATTAAAAATGATTAGAGTGGGTATGAATACCTCTCATATAAACCACTCAACAGATTTAACTATTCCAAAACAATTAAAGGATATAAACTCAAATTATGTTTCTGCACATTTTGGAAAATGGGGTATTGGTGCATATCCTTCAGTTTTAGGATATAACGAGAGTGATGGCGCTACAGGTAATAAAGATGGTGGGTTTGATCCTAAATCTAATAATCTTCAATGGCAGAATTCAATTGATAAGGATCCTAAAAAAATGTTTAGTTTGACAGAAAAAGCCATAGACTTTATTGACAGACAAACTAAATCTAATAATCCATTTTTTTTGCAACTTTCCCATTATGCAGTTCATTCAAATATTGTAATGAGAGAAGCAACCCTTAAAAAATATAATAATCTCCCTAAAGGAAAATATCAAAAAAATTCTGGCTTTGCAGCAATGACAGAGGATTTGGATGATAGCTTAGGTTTGTTGTTTAATAAAATTGAAGAACTGGGTATTGAAGATAATACTTATATAATTTATACATCTGATAATGGTTCAGTTCCAATAATGCCTCCCAAAAAGTTTTATAAAGAAAGTTATAATTACCCATTAAGTAGAGGTAAGTGGGATGCTAATGAAGGGGGGGTTAGAGTTCCGTTTATTGTTGTCGGTCCTGGAATTGAAAAAAATGTAGAATCAAAATCGATTATATCATTTAGTGATATTTTGCCTACTATTATTGATTTAGCAGGAAATAAAATTAAGAATGATAAATATCTTGATGGTGGAAGTCTTAAGAATGTTCTGGAAAATTATAAAATGAATAAGATACTTAGAAATGATGAAGGTATAGTGTTTCATGTACCTTATGAAAATGGTATAGCTTTAAAGAGAGCTCATTCAGCAATTAGAGTAGATAATTTTAAGCTTATAAAATTCTATGACAATGGACAATTAATGTTATTTGACTTAGATAATGATTTAGGAGAAAAAAATGATCTTTCATCTTCTAATTCAAGCAAAACGTTAAAGTTGGAATTGTTATTAGATAATTATTTAAAAAAAGTAAAAGCACCTAAATGGAAGCCTGGGGTTCATTGGCGTCAAACTCCAATTAAAAAAATTAATTCGTTTCATTAGTTAATTATTTAAATTAATTTTTTTATTTCTTCAAAAATCATATAAATAGCTTCATATCTTATATTAAACAGTTAATTATCAGTTGATTTATTTTTAGTAATTAAGTATATTGTATCTTAAATCTTTAATTAACCTAAAACAAAACAATGAAAAAAATTACTCAAAATTTAACTAATCATAAAGCTTGGCAAAGCACAATATTTGCTTTCCTGTTTTTATTTAGTTTAACAATTAACGCTCAGGAGGTAGGCCAAGAGTACATTGGTAATCCTGATATTAACACCACGAATACTTCGCCTGAAACAGGTTCTAATGTA
>CAJJDI010000006.1 GCA_905182835.1 uncultured Flavobacteriaceae bacterium
TTCTGTTGCACTTGCAACAGCAGCATCTATATTAGATTGTAATGTAGCATCTGCCGAGTCGCTATCCGCCTCATTTTGATCCACATCTGCTTGAGTAGTAGCAATTGCTATTGCATTGTTAGTAATTGCATCAGTTGCATTAGCTACAGCAGTATCGATATTAGTTTGTAATGTAGCATCTGTAGAGTCGCTATCCGCCTCATTTAGATCTACATCTGCTTGAGTAGTAGCTATTGCAATTGCATTGTTAGTGATTGCATCAGTTGCATTAGCTACAGCAGTATCTATATTGGATTGTAATGCAGCATCTGCTTCATCACCAGCAATAGATTCTGCTAAATCAGCTTGTTCATTATCTTCAATAGCAAGTTGATTTTCAATTATAAGATTTAAGTTGTCTTCAATTGCTAAAGAACTAGCATCATTTTGTGCATAATATGCAAATGGTACATAGCTAAACTCTTGATAACTAATTTCTTCAAAATTAACGCAATTTCCTCTATGGTCTAATTCAACTCTCATTGAATTTTGTCCACTATCCCAATTTACATCAGAAACAGAATTTGCAGAACCACCAGTTTGATCACTATTACCTATAATAATATTTACCATTCCGAACTTATCTGTAGTGGTTTGAACAGTTTCTTCATATTCGAGTCCTTGACCATAAATTGAAAATCGAAGACATATATCAGAATCAACCATTGGAGATAATTGATCATCATATCCTGGTAATTGTTCTACATTAGGGTTGTAAATAACTGCTTGATAAGTTATACCGTTATTCTGAGAGAAACTCAGTAGAGTAAAAAAGCTGATTATTGTAAAAAGTATAAATTTTTTCATTTTTAGTGTATTAGTTTAATTTGTAAATAAGACTTAGATTAATTCTTGAGTTCTTTAACTTTATTTTATCAATAGCGTCTTCATTATAAAAAACACTAGTTCTTTGAGTAGATTTTCCTGTAATTTTAAAATTTTGAGACATTGAGTATCCAAGAGCTAAGCTTACATCATCTTTAAAATCATAGGTTAGTTTTAATCCTGCATCAGTCCATCCAGTTAAGCCACAAAACTCGGAATGATCAGAAATATCATAAACCATATTGTTTACCTTCTGTTGACCTTTTAGTATAGTACTTAAGCTAACTCCAAATAAAACATCTAATCGAAGACCATTATTCATTACTAGTAATGGAACATCTAATCCGTTTCTAATTCCTATATAGCTAGTCTCCCAAGAATATGAACTAGCCATATTCCCATAAGATGCATTATATTGATTTAGATTTAAACTTAGAGAATACCCTAAGCTTTTTTCTGTTTTAGTTTTACCAATTTTCTTGGTGTATCCTATTTCAAAATGTGATCCCATTCCAGAAGCTTCAAAATCATCGTTTGCATCGAATGAATAATCAGTGTAGTTAGTTCCAACATTAAATGCAACCTCTTGAGATTGAATGTTTAAAAAGGAAAGAATTGTTAGATAGAAAATTATTTTTTTCATTTTTTTATGATTTTAGTGTGATAATTAAATTTGTTGGTGTTTAGATAAATTAAGTACGAGCCAGAGGGAAGGCTAGATAAATCAACTTTAGTTTTGTAGTCTTCAATATTAATTTTTGTAGTAATTAATACCCTTCCAGCATAGTCAAAAACAAGTACATTTAATTCTGAAGATTCTAAATTGGAGAAGTTGAAATTTACAATGTCTATTGTTGGATTTGGATAAAAATTTATATCTAAACTAAATTCTTCATTAGTGTTAATTAATGAACTCCAAAATGACTGTTGATAACCTTGTTGAACGGTTAGGTTGTCAATAGAATAACTAGCTATAGAATGCTGCCCAATAGTTTGAGTAACATAAATACCAGAATCTAATTCAACACTTTTACCTTGACTAGAAATCATCTCATGATGTAACTCTTGAGAAATAAGTAAAAAGGGAAACATTAATACAAAAAATAATATTTTACTTTGACATTTGATCATATTTAAATTTTTTTGTAGTGATTTTAAATGTATAAAGCTCTAAACTATAATAACTTAGTATTACTATTGAGTAGATTAATATAATAATTGAAGCATTATGTAATAAATAAAGGATGCAGGTTTGATTTAAAAAAAGATATTAAATTCTTAAATAGTGAAGTTGATTTTTTTTGTTTGTATGACTATTAAGTCATCTAAATTATTTGTTGTGAAAAACAAATAATCATTGCCTCCATCTCTAATTTTATTTATTTTTCTTATGTCTTTAACATCTAAAGGAAAGTTTCTAGTTGTGATATTAGCTTTTATTACATTCAAACTCTTTAGGTTTTTCTTGTTATAGCTTACAGTTTTTTCTATTTCAAACACTCTTCCTGGAAATTTTTTTAATTCATTAGAAGTATACAAATGACTATTAGGGTTAAGTTTATTTACTTTATATCTATCACATATTAAATTAAATGCTCCAGATTTTAATATCATCGAGTTTGGCTCATACAAATATTTCTGAGTCTCAGAAGTGAATGTATTTTCTTTATTATTAATTTCATTAAAGTCAAATATGAAATCATTATTTCTATCACTTAAGTCTATACAGTTTATTTTGAGCTTTATTTTACCTATTCTATCGAGACTAATTAAAACTTCTTTTACTTCGTTGTTAATCCCAATTATATAGACATCTTTGACAATCTCTAGATCATTAACTATTTTTTTTATATCTATAATTGGTGAGCATTTAATTAATATTGTTTTGAAATTACTTAATGATTTGATTACACTAGAGTTTATTACTGGAGTACATTCACTCAAAAAATGCACTTTTTTATTTTTTAGATCTCTACGGGAGGGGTCTACATATAGAAGGTCAAATTCTGTTTTTATATTCTGAGCATATTCTAGACCGTCTTCGTTCAGATGAATCGTATTTATAATTCCTAATTTATCTGAGTTTAATTTTGTAATACTACAGAGAGATTCATCCCTTTCTATATAGGTTACACTTTTAAATTTTCTAGAAAAATAATAGCTATCCACTCCAAAACCACCAGTACAATCAATCATTTTATAACCACTTACTATACTTGATTTAAACTCAGCAGTTTGTTCAGATGAAGTTTGTTCAATGTTAATTTTATTTGGAAAGTAAATTCCCGAAGTATTATACCAACTTGGAAGTTTATTTTTTGACTTACTCTTAGCTGTAATTTGCTCTGCAATTTCTTTATTAGACACCTTTGGGAAAAGTTGTTTTTTTAAAATTAATTGGAATACATCTGTTTCTAAATTATTAGAAATAAATTCTTGTACATCATTATCTAGAATACTCTTATTCAAAATTTAATTAATTAAAAAAACTTTTTACAACCAAATTTTTTGAGTATACAGTTCTTAGAATAACTTTAATTACAGTGTAACATGGAACTGCTAAGATTAAGCCGGTAACACCAAAAATATATCCAAAAATCAGAATGACTAAGAAGATTTCTAACGGATGTGATTTTACACTTTTAGAAAAAAGAATTGGCTGAATTAAGAAATTATCAATTGCTTGAACAATAACAAAACCTATAACAACGTATATCACCTTAGAGAGTATAATAGCCCCAAAATCAATATCTATATAATTCGTAAGTGTAAGAATTGTAAGAAGAAAACCACTTATTAATGGACCTACATAAGGGATTAGGTTCAGTAATGCACATAAAAATGCAATTATAAGAACATTGTTAATCCCTACGATTGATAGTAAAATTAAGTAGAGTATAAATAAAATTGTAATTTGAATAATTAAAGCTAAAAAATATCTAGAAAGTAGAGCATTAATCTGACTTATTGATTCGTTTACATTGGACTTTATACCCTTAGGGATTAGTAATTTTATTTTATATATTATAATCTCTGAATCTCTTAAAAAGAAAAATGTAATAAAAATGATTGTAAATATCCCTATGCTAAAACTACCTAAACCAGCTATAATGTTATTTAATAACTCTGTTATATAACTCAAGTCTAATTGACTAAAAAGCTTAGAGTTTATGATGGAATTAATAAAATTAGAATCATTAGTAAAATATAGATCACTATATTTTTCAATAATCTTGTTTACAGATGTCTGTAGCTCTGTAGAATTTAATAAAGAAAGGTTTCTGGCTTGCTCTACTAACAGTGGAATAAAAGACTTTATTAATAGCCCAATTATTAGTATTAAACCTGACATTGATGTTATCGCAGCTAGAGAGTTATTAAACTTTAACCTTGTTTTTAGAAACAAAATTAAAGGGTTTAAAATGATTGTTATTATTAAGGATATAGATAAGTATATTAATATTGGTCTTATCAGATAGAAAAAGTATAAAATGAGTGAAAAAATAATTATTTTTTTTAACGCATTTAAAATACCATATGTAATTACTTTTGAAATCATATAATGTAAATATATTAAATATCTGTGTTAAATACAGACAGAACTTGTGTTGCCACAACTGCAGCTGTTTCTGTTCTTAGCCTAGAGTTACCTAGAGTGACTGCTATAAACCCTTTATTCTTTGCATTTTTAATCTCATTATCACTAAATCCACCTTCAGGTCCAATTAAGACTGTTACACTTTTTGATTTTAGTTTATAATTTCCAAGATATTGTTTGTTATCATCTTTACAATGAGCTATGAACTTTTCATCAGAATCACAGTTGTTTATAAAAGTATTTAAGTTAACAAGTTCATCTATATTAGGTTTGAAGTATTTTAATGACTGTTTCATTGCGCTTATTGCAATTTTTTCAAATCTATCTTTTTTTATAGTTTTTCTTTCACTTTTTTCACACAAAACAGGACTAATAGTGTCAATTCCAATCTCTGTTGATTTCTCTATAAACCATTCTGTACGATCATTCATCTTTGTTGGTGCTATAGCTATATTGATTTTAACTTTGGACTTAGAATGAACTGTGTTTTTTGTAATTAATAATTCAGTGCTATTTTTATTGATAAAGTTTATTTTTGTTTCAAACAATACTCCTTGACCATTAGTTATGTAGATTAAATCTCCGATTTTTTTTCTTAAAACTTTAGTTAAGTGCTTGGTTTCTTCTTTATCTAGATTTACTTTTAAATCAGTTTTAGAAATATTTTTGTTATAAAATAATCGCATAATTAAATTTTTAATCTTGGATTAGCAGAAGTTTCAAAATCGGAAAACATATTGTTTTGATACTTGAGTTGCCCTGTAATAGCAATCATAGCTGCATTGTCAGTCGTGTAAGATATTTTAGGAATGTGTACATTCCAATTATATTTACCACTATTTACTTTAAGTCTATCTCTAATTTCAGAGTTAGCTGAAACTCCTCCACAAATAACTATCGTATTTATACCCGTCTGTTTAGAAGCCATTATTATTTTTTCCATCAAAATTTCAACAATTACATTCTGTAGAGATGCGCAAATGTCATTCAGATTCTCTTGTATAAAGTTTTCATTTATTCTTACTTGCTTATTAATAAAGTTTAAAAAATTAGTTTTTAAACCCGAAAAACTAAAATTCAAGCCATTAACTTTTGGTTTTGTGAAACTAAACTTTTTAGGATCTCCTTTTTTTGAAAGTTTATCAATTTCAGGTCCAGCAGGGTATTTTAAGCCAATTACTTTTCCTGATTTGTCAAAAGCTTCGCCAACGGCATCATCTAATGTTTTTCCTAACTCAACCATTTCAAAATAACTATCAACTCTAACTATTTGCGTATGTCCTCCAGAAATTGTCAATGCTAAAAATGGAAAATCTGGATTTTTATTACCAGGATCATTTATAAAATGTGCTAATATATGAGCCTGCATATGATTAACAGCGATCAAAGGTATATTTAATGCTAAAGCCATGGATTTAGCAAATGATGTGCCTACCATTAATGAGCCAACTAACCCTGGTCCATTTGTAAATGCAATTGCTGATAAATCAGATATGTTTATTTTAGCTTCTTCAAGGGTTTTTTTTACTACTGGGAGTATTAATTTTTGATGTTCTCTTGAAGCTAACTCTGGAACAACCCCACCATACAGCTCGTGTATTGACTGGCTGGCAACTACATTGCTTAGTATATCATAGTCAGAGATAACTGCTGCAGCTGTATCATCACATGAAGATTCAATTCCGAGTATATAAGTTTTTTTCAAGTTCATTTTAAATAATAAAATTAAAATTTTATTAAAACTTACCAGTTAATGTTTTAATTTTGGTAATTAAGACACAAATTTAATCTTATTATCAAGAAGTATAATATATTTTCTTTTAAAAGTATCGTATTCTATTTGCTATTGATGGCAATCGTATTTTTTTTCTTCAATAGAGATAGTATAGAAAAAAAGCTACTAGTAAATATTTCTTCTAAAATTTCAACTCTACTAAAGTCTAGTGTTAAGATTTCTGATGTAGAGTTTAAGTACAATGGGGACTTAGTTATTAATAGCTTAAGCATACTTGACCATAGGAGAGATACACTAATTTATATAGATCGAATAGTTACATCGATTTTAACTCCAACAAACATATTAACATCAAATACAAAACTAAACTCACTGTATTTATCTAACGGGGTAATTAAAATAAATAAATACCCAGGCGACTCACTTACAAATTATCAAATTTTCTTTAATAAAATTAAACGTGACAATTCACAAAACATAGAAAATTTTAGTTTAAACCTGAAAGACTTGAATTTTGAAAATTTCAGAATTGAACTATTGGATAACGAAAAAAAGGTTAATCAATTAGCAGATTTTAAATTAAAGATTTCTGATTTTCTTTACTCAAGTTCAAAAATAGATTTAAAGATCAATAATATTAGTTATGTTGATTTATATGGCTTTGATTTGTTGGACTTTGAATCAGAAATCAGTTATAATCAATCGAGACTAAACATTGCAGATTTCTCAATACAATCAAGTAATTCCTTCATAAAAGGTGATTTAAAATTATCAAATATTAAAGAAGGTAGTTTTACAAACTCTTTAGTTGTAGTTGATTTACTAGACTCTCAAGTATCAACTAATGACCTCAAACTTTATTATAATTCTATTGTTCCAAATGAGCTCCTTACGTTCAATAGTAGTATAAAGGGGTCATTAGATAGCTTACTTACTGGTAGTTTAGACTTTAAATTTGGGTCAAATACAACGGCTAAAATTAAATTCTCTATAAGTGATTTACTTAAGAACATTAAAGTCAATACTGTATTGGAAGAGTTTTATACTAATTATGATGATTTAATTAAATTTCCAGATGTAAGTAATTATAATCTTCCTGAATTTTTAGATTCAACAGAATTTATTTCTATAACTGGATTATGTGACTATAGTAACAATCTGTTAAATAATAAATACGTTGTAAATACAAATTTTGGTAGAATTTCTGTAGATCTTAATTTAATGGATTTTTTAGCTACATCAAAAGAATCTAGTCTTTATGGCACTATTAAACTTAATGACTTTATTTTCAATGACTTTTCTTTGTTTAACGCTAGTGTTAGAACTTCAGCTGACTTTATACTTGACGGCTCCGTTCTACCCAACATGACCCTTAATACATCTTTAAGCGGTGTGATTAAAGAGTTGTATGTTGATGATACTTTATTTAGCAATATATTAATTAACGGCACTACTAATAACGATGTATTCACAGCTAAAATCTCGTCTGAGAACAAAGATCTAAACTTTGATTTAAATAGTATTATTGATTACTCAGAAAATATAAAAAACCTAAACATAAAGCTTGATTTAATTAATTTTGATTTAGGTTCTCACAACTATTTTAATGGTGGGTTAAATTTAAATATCAAAGGTAGTAATATTAAAGACTTGATTGTTGATGCGCATCTTACGGATTCATATTATACAAATAAAGAAAGAAATTATTTTATTGAGAGTTTAAGACTTTCAAGTATGTTTAAAAATGGCAAAAGAATATTTAATGTTAATTCACCAGAATTACTTACAGGTTTTATAGAAGGTGGTTTTGATATTAAAAAACTAAGTAATTATTTCGAAGAATCTATTAAGTATAATATATATGAAAATGATTTTTCATTTGTTAATGATTCTAAACTGTGTACAATATTTAAATTTGACATTCATAATGATTTTATAAATATTTTATACCCTAATCTGACTTTTGGTAAAAACACATTAATTAATGGAGTAATTGATGAAGATCCAGCTAATTTTAAGCTAAATATTTCATCTCCAACAATTCAATTAAATAATTTTACAGCTAACAATGTTTCTATTGCTATAGACAATTCAAAAGAGGTGAATAACTTTAGTCTTCAAGCAGACAATGTTATTCTGTCAGATAATAACACACTTAAATACATACATATTAAGAAGTCAATTATTAACGACTCCACGATTGTTAAATTAGATTTTAAAAATAATAATCAATATAGTGACGAGTTTCAGGCAGATGTATACTATTCTTCAGTTAATCAGAAATTAAAATTTGGTTTAATTAATTCCCTTATAAAATATAGAGATAAAGATTGGGGTTTGTCATTAGATTCAACTAGCACTTTTGATGCTAAAAATTATTCTTTAGAATTTAACAAAGTAAAGATATTTAACAACTCAGAAAAGATTTTCATTGATGTTAAATACGTGAAAAATTCTTTCAGTCAGTTAAAATTATTATTTGATAATTTATCTCTCGAAAGTCTACCTTTAAATAATGACAAATTTAAGCTAACAGGTAACATAGATGGTGAATTAATATATGATACAGAATCTAATGCAGAATCTAAGTTAATTGTAGATAATTTGTATTTAAACAATTACAAGTTTGGTGTATTAGATATTTCACTTAATTATGATAGTGTATTAAAAAAATACAATGTTGAATCTACTCTAAAAAATAATTTAAAAGAAACAATGAATAGCTTTGGTTTTTTGTTTTATGATGGAAATAATACAAGTATTAATATAATTACAAATTTTAATAAATTTCCAATTAATTCATTGAATATTATTGGAAAAAACAATGTAAATAAAATCAGAGGAGATATCAGTGGTTTTTTTAAAATTAAAAACAATTTATTTAGCCCCAATATTACTGGAAGTTTAGTAGTAAACAACTCTGGCTTGACAGTTCCTTACACGAAGGTAGATTACAGGTTTGCAAATAATAGTATGGTAAAGTTAACTGATACTGAGTTTATCTTTGATAATATTGCTGTTGATGAATCCAAGTATAATAGTAAAGGGTTGCTTAATGGAAAAGTAAGTCATAATAAGTTTAAAGACTGGTTCTTAGACCTTCAAATTAGCTCGGATAGGTTGTTAGTGTTAGACACAAAAGATATCAATAATCCAGTTTATTACGGCACAGCTTTTGTTTCTGGTGATATAATGATAAATGGTCCAGGAGAAAGATTATCATTTGACGCAAACATTTCAAGTGAAAAAGGGACTGTCTTTAATATACCCTTAAATGATTCTAAGAATTTTACTGAAAACATTTCATACATAAAATTTGTAAGTAGTACAGATAAAACTGATAATGAAAAGGATTATAAATTTAATAACATTAAAGGAATTGAATTAGACTTCAATCTTAACATTAACGAAAATGCAGAAATTGAAATTTTAATAGACAGAACTTCTGGGAGTACTATTAGAGGCTATGGAAATGGAAATTTAATAATGGAAATAAATAACAAAGGAAAGTTTAATATGTTTGGTGATTTTGTTGTAGATAATGGAAAATATAACTTTGTTTATGCTGGTATTTTAAAAAAAGAATTTGATTTAAAAAGTGGAGGTAGTCTTTCATGGACTGGAGACCCAATGAAAGCATTTATTAACTTAGAAACATCCTACAGCAAAATTGAAGCTAATCCATCAATCCTGTTAGATAACCCTGTCAATTTGAGTATTCCAGTTAATGTAAATGTAAATCTTATTGGAGAATTGTTAAATCCATCACCTGAATTTAAATTAGAATTCCCTAATGTTGATTCTTCTATCAATAATGAATTACAATACCGCTTAAATGACAAAGAAAGCAATCAATTTCAAGCCCTATCGTTGTTAGCAACAGGTTCTTTTCAAAATGACATAAATTTTAACCAGCAAGCATTGTTTGGAAATCTTGCGGAAAGTGCTGCATCTATTATAAATAATATCTTATTTGATGAAAATGATAAGTTAAAATTTGGGTTAGATTATCAAATAGGGGAGAATACACCTGATTATCAATCAAATGATGAGTTTGGTGTTACACTATCCACTAGGTTAAGTGAAAATATTTTAATAAATGGTAAATTAGGTGTGCCTATTGGTGGAGTTAGTGAGACTGTTATTGCAGGAGATTTTGAAATAGAACTAAAACTTAATTCCGATCGAACTTTAACTATGAAAATTTTTAATCGCGAGAATACTATTAGAAACTTTGGTGAACAAATTGGTTACACTCAGGGAGTTGGAGTTTCCTATAATGTTGAATTTACAGATTTTAAGAAATTAATTAAAAAATTATTTAAATAATATTTCCGCAAACGTAATAGTTTCTAAATTATCTCATTTGTTCAGTTATTTTAGCATTTTGACGTATTTATTTCTTTATTTTCATGAAATGTTTATGTAAATTCACAAATTAATAAATTAAATGAAAAAAATAGCTTTTTTAACTTCAGGAGGTGATGCGCCAGGAATGAATGCAGTCATTCGTTCAGTTGTGAGATCATGTGCATACCATAATATTATACCAGTAGGTATATATAACGGTTTTGATGGACTTATAAAAGGTGACTTTATTGAAATGAATGCAAGAAGTGTAAAAGGCATTTTAAACAAGGGAGGTACAATCCTAAAAACAGCTCGATCAGAAGAATTCAGAACTAAAGATGGTCGAAAAAAAGCTTATGAAAATGTCAAAAAACAAGATATTGATGGTTTAATTGTAATTGGTGGTGATGGAACATTTACCGGAGGGCTTGTTTTTCACAATGAATTTAAAATTCCAATCATTGGTATTCCTGTGACTATAGATAACGATATATTTGGTACATCACATACAATTGGTTACGACACAGCACTAAATACTGTTGTTGAAGTAATTGACAAAATTAGAGACACTGCTAGTTCCCACAATAGGTTATTCTTTATAGAAGTAATGGGTAGAGATGCCGGGCATATTGCTCTTAATACGGGGATTGGTGCTGGAGCTGAAGAGATTTTAATTCCAGAAGAAGATTTAGGTCTTGAAAGATTAATTGAATCATTAAAAAGAAGTAAAGCAACTGGAAAATCATCAAGTATAGTAGTCGTAGCAGAAGGTGATAAAAGTGGAAAGAGTGTTTTTGAACTTAAGGATTATGTAGAGGAACACTTACCTGGCTATGAAGCTAGAGTATCTGTTTTAGGCCATTTGCAGCGAGGTGGTTCTCCTTCATGTTTTGATAGAGTGTTAGCTAGTAGAATGGGGGTGAAGGCTGTTGATTCATTATTGGAAAACAAAACTAACCTAATGGTAGGTTTAAGTGATGGGTTAATAAAACTAACTCCACTAGACAAAGCTATAAAAGGAAATACAAATATAAACAAGGAACTCTTAAGAGTTTCAGATATAATGTCAATTTAAAATAAAAAAATGAGTAAAGTAAAAGTAGGAATTAACGGTTTTGGTAGAATAGGTAGAATTACTTTTCGTGCAATTTTAGAACGTAATGATGTTGAAGTTGTCGCTATTAATGATTTATTAGATATAGATCATTTAGCATATTTATTGAAATATGATTCTGTTCATGGTACGTGTGATGCTACAATAGATGTTTCAGGTAACAATTTAATTGTAAACGGTAAAAATGTAAGAGTTACAGCAGAAAGAAATCCTCTCGATATAAAATGGGGAGATGCTCATGTAGATGTTGTTGCTGAATGTACAGGTATATTTACTACAATTGAAAAAGCAAATTTACATATACAATCTGGAGCAAAAAAAGTTGCTATCTCTGCTCCATCTGCTGATGCACCCATGTTTGTCATGGGAGTTAACCATAACAAAATTAAATCAACAGATTTAATTGTTTCTAACGCATCTTGTACTACAAACTGTTTAGCACCAGTTGCTAAAGTATTACATGATAATTTCGGTATTGATGAAGCGTTAATGACAACTGTCCATGCTGCAACCTCTACACAATTTACTGTAGATGGTCCTGCTAAAAATTACAGACTAGGTAGATCAGCATTAAATAACATCATACCATCAACTACAGGAGCAGCTAAAGCTGTTGGTAAAGTAATTCCTGAATTAGATGGTAAGCTAACTGGAATGGCTTTTAGAGTTCCTACTGCAAATGTTTCTGTTGTAGATTTAACAGTAAAATTAAATAAAGCAACTTCTTATGATGAAATCAAGAAAACATTTAAAGTAGCTTCTGAAAACGAACTAAGAGGTGTTTTAAGTTATACTGAAGACGCTGTTGTGTCTCAAGATTTTGTTGGCTGTGCTTATACTAGTAATTTTGATGCTAATGCAGGAATTGAATTAGGTCCGAAGTTTTTTAAAATTATTTCTTGGTATGACAATGAATACGCGTACTCTAGTAAACTTGTTGACTTAATGTGTTTTATTAATAATAAATAATACCTATTATTTTATGATTTTAATTGTTGATAGCGGTTCAACTAAAACTGATTGGATTGCAATAAATGATAAAGGGGAAATATTATTCCAAACTCAAACTCTTGGATTAAATCCTCAAGTTCTTACTGATTATATTATAGAAGAAAGAATAGTTAATAATTTTGATTTATATCAAAACAGAAAATCTGTCACTAAATTATATTTTTATGGAGCTGGATGTGGTACAGAGCCACCAAGAGTAATGATAAAAGGTGTTTTTCAAAACATATTCAAGTCATCTGAAATATTAGTTAAAGAAGATACTTTTGCAGCAGTTTATGCTACAGCTGAAATAAATAAAGAATCTATAGTATGTATATTAGGTACGGGTTCAAATTGCAGTTATTTTGATGGTGTTAATGTAATACAGAAAATCACATCTTTAGGCTATATACTTATGGATGATGGTAGTGGTAATTATTTTGGAAGACAACTTTTGAGAGATTATTATTTCAATAGAATTCCTGAGTTAACAGCTAAGAAATTTGAAGAAGATTTTGATCTAGAGGCTGAAACTATAAAGAATCATTTATACAAAAAGCCTAATCCAAACACCTATTTAGCTAAATTCGCTAGGTTTCTTATTGAAAACAAGGAAAATAAATATGCCCAGAAACTTATAAAAAAAGGAATGAAACTATTTGTTAAACGACAAATATTGCAATTTCCAAATGCAAAGGATTTACCAATTCATTTCACAGGATCTATCGCTTATTATCTAAGAGATGAGTTAACGCAAGTTCTTAAGAAACATGGTTTAAAGGCAGGTAACATTGTTAAAAGACCTATCGACGGCCTTTTAAAGTACCATATTAACCTTCTTGATTAAACAATTGCTATCATAGATATTTCAACGTTCACTCCTTTAGGGAGCTTAGCTACTTGGACCGTCTCTCTTGCTGGAGCATTATCTGTATTAAAGTAGGAACCGTAAACATCGTTTATATCATTAAAATCTTCCATTGAAGAAATGAATATCGAACTTTTAACAACATTTTCAAAATCTATATTTGCTGAATTGAGAACTGCTTTAAGATTAATCATTACCTGATGTGTTTCATCTTTAATGTTATCTAAAATTAACATGCCATTTTTTGGGTTTATTGCAATTTGACCTGAGGTAAAAAACATATTACCTGCCATTACAGCTTGATTGTAAGGCCCTAGTGGTTCAGGTGCATTTGTTGTATTATAGATTTTTTTCATTATGTATATATTAAAGTTGTTTATCCCTTTGTCTTCTTTTATCGTATTTAATATCGCTAAGCATCCCAGATTTTATCCCAACAAAGAAATTCCACTGAGCGTTGGAACTAAAAGGTATCCAACTAAAATTCATTCTCCAGCTAAGTAAATCTCTTTCAAACCTCAGCTGTGTATACGTAATACCATTATTTTTTAAATCATAACCTGAAGAAGCTCCAACACTCCATTTAGGTGAAATATCTAAATCCCCTGAAAACATTATAGAATGTGATGATATTTCTTTTTGATTTCTACTATTATTATAATTCACAGCATACGCAACTCTTAAGCTCCATGGGATTGTATAATTAAATAATTCACTAGGCACCTCATCTTTGTCAGGCTCATCCTCATCTAAGAATGAACTGTCTGCATAATCTAATGACTGGCCAAATAAATCATCATCTCTTCCACCACTTCTTAAAGATTCATTTACAGACCTACTATTTTCCTTTGATTCATTTTTTTCCCCCTTATTAGAAAGAGAATAATTAAAAGTTAAATTAGCACTTGTTAGCCTAAACAGACTTCCTCCATTAGATACATTAAACTCATTTATTTTATTATTATTGTCATCTAAAGCATATGGATCTAAAGTTGCTCCGAAATTTACTGACATTTTGTTATCAAACAATTGAGTCCCGCCAGACAATCTCACAGGACTCCAGTTTAGTGAATCACTAGCCATATTGTAGGATGTTGAAAAATTTAAATTATTTAAAATAGTTACTTTTTTAGCTTCTGTATTTGTACTATCTCTATCAGTAATTTTAGCTTCAACATTATTACTAACAGACATTCCAATTGAACTAGAGAAGTTGTTATTGGGAGATCCAAATATAGACCCCTCAAATCTTGTATATTCTAATTCTGAAGTAGTTAATCCATCTGCATCAATTACTTCGTAAGTTTCATAGTAATTATCAAATGCTGGATTAATGGTGTAGCTAATTGAAGGTCTCATCACATGTCTAATAGCTTGAAGCTTACTTTCGCTACCAAAATCATACATACCGTAAACCGTTGTTCCAACACTCGATGAAAAATTATATGTTCTAAATGAATCAAACCCATTTAATTCTTGTGTAATTACTTCATTAGCTTCGTTATCGAATGATTTTGTTATAGTATTAAAGGTCCAAGTTTCTTTGTAATTGGCACTTGTAGATAAGCTTAAGTATTTAAATAATTTAAAATTTGTACTTAATGGGACTGAATGCTGAAAACCTGATTTAGCAGATTCAAACATCTCTTTTTTGAAAAATAAGGAATCCGTCGTTTGGATCCTGTTTTCCCCTCTAACACTATACTGTAAATTCATATTTTGTATGATACCTTTTTTTGTTCCATTTTTAGGAGCAAAAGGAAAAACCCTACTAACACTACCCTGAAATGTTGGCAAGGTCATATTAATTGTTTGAGTATTTGTATTTTGAGAGTGTGTTGCAGTTAAACTCATGTTTACTTGGGGTTCACCAATAAATGTTTTTGAATAAGAGACTGAAGAGGACAGTGTATTATTTAAAAAACTAGACGCATTTAATTGATTAATTGATTGCTGAAAATATTTACTACTACCTAAATTAACAGATGCTGAAAATCTAGAATTAGGATTTGATTTCGCATCTTGATTGTGGGACCACCTTAAATTATAAATTGCGCTTTTTGAATAATCTGGAAAACCTCTTTCACTTTTAATTAAATTCTCATACCTAAAGCTTAAGTTTCCTCTAAACTTATACCTATATGCGTAATTATTTTCTAACCTAAACCCATAACTTCCATTAGTATAGTAATCTCCTAATATTGCTAAATCAGCATTGTCACTTATAGCCAAATAGTAACCTCCGTTTTGCAGAAAATAACCTCTATCATTTTGTTCGCCAAAAGAGGGAAAAATCACTCCTGATGTTCTTTTTTTAGTAAGTGGGAAATATCCAAAAGGTAAACCAATAGGTGTAGGAACATTGGCTATATACATATTAGTAAACCCTGTAATTATTTTTTTACCAGGAACAACTTTTGCGTTTCTTAATAAAAAATAGTACTCTGGGTTTTCAACGTCAACTGATGTTGTAAATTTAGCCCTATCCATAAAATAAACAGAATCATTCTCTTTTTTAGTTTTTTCTGAAATAATATTCATTCCAGACTGTTCTGTCTTTGAGTTGAAGATTAAAGCTTTTTTAGTATCTAAATTGAATCGAATTGAGTCAGGTTCAATAATATCGCTACCTTGTTTAAATATTGGAGATTGTGTTAAGGCACCACTAGAATCCTTTATTCTTCCAGCATATATTTCATTTTTCGAATAATCAATAACTATTTTACCAGATGTGATTTCCATATCTCCATAAACTAACTTAGCATTATTGTATAATGTGATTTTTTTTTGGTTAGGGTTTATTGAAACTGTATCTGAGGCTTTGTATACAGCACCACTGTTAAAAAAGTTTTTTTTAACTTGAGTTGTATCAGAACTTACGCTATCCTTAATTGTTGTATTGGCAGTTTCTATGTTTAAAGAACCATTTTCTTGAGCCATAGAAGAGCTGTTTATAAACATTGTATAACTTAAAGCTAAAACTATATTAAGAATAAATTTATGCAATGTTTATAATGTATTTTTGAAATGGATTATTATCATAATAATATTTGATAAAGTTACGTATATTTTTTTCAAAAATTAATATATAAAAATATGTCATACTCATATAAATATAATAGAATTTTTAACCCGAGTTTAACAAAATATCTTTTTTTTGTTATTCTTTTATTTAGTATAACCGAATTTTACTCTCAAGAGAAATTTAAAATTGTTATTGATGCTGGCCATGGAGGTAAAGATCCAGGAAAACCAACCAAACTTGGTTTTACTGAAAAAGAAATTGCATTAAAAATCGCATTAAATCTCGGAAAATTACTTGAGAAAGATATATCAAATAAAGTGATATACACCAGAAAAAAAGATGTCTATTTAGGTCTTAGACAAAGAGCAAAAATTGCGAACTCTGCAGATGCAGATCTATTTATATCAATACATTGTAACTCATTTCATGATTCATCCGTTTCTGGAAGTGAAACTTTTGTTTTAGGATTACATGCAAATGAGAGAAATTTTAATATAGCTAAGCAAGAGAATGAGGTTATTTTTCTAGAAGAAGACTTTGAAGATAATTATGAAGGTTACGATCCAAACTCTTCAGAAAGCCTTATCGGACTTACTTTAATGCAGGAAGATTATCTAGATCAAAGCATATTATTAGCCACTAATATTCAAAATAATTTTAAAAATAATTTAAATTTAAAAAACAGAGGAGTTAAACAATCCGGATTTTGGGTTTTACATAATACATATATGCCAAGTGTCTTGGTAGAAACAGGGTTTATAAGTAATCCCAAAGAAGCAGCTTATTTAAACTCTTCTAAAGCTCAGAGAGATATTGCGAATAACATTAATACTGCTGTAATCGAATATAAAGAAGCTTTAAATATTGGTAATTTAATTTCAGGATTAGAATATGCTAACTCTAATATTACATATAAAGTGCAGATTGCAGCTAGTAAAACAAAAATTGAACTTAAATCATATAATTTTAAAGGATTAAGCAACATTTCAAGGTTAAAATCCGTAAAATTATATAAATACTATTATAGTTCATCTAACAGTTTAGAAGAAATGAAAAGGAAACAAAACTTTGCAATTTCTAAGGGTTTTAAAAATGCGTTTATTGTTGGTTTCGAAAATGGAATTCAAATTAGTATAGATTAATACATTATAATTTAATATTATAAAAAAATTGATTTATTATTTATTAATTTAGAGTCTTAATAAAAAATCTTGAAAATCACAAAAGAAATAAGAACAGGAGTATTGGTAATTACGGGACTAGTAATGACTATTTTTTCATTTAATTATTTAAAGGGAATAAATCTTTTTGAAAAGTCAAGAACTTTTACTGTAGTATATCAAAATGTAGAAGGATTAGAACCTTCAAACCCAGTTACAATAAGTGGTTACAAAATTGGTAAAGTTCAGAATATTAATATCAGTAATGATGGGACTAATAAACTTGAAATTAAACTGTTAATTGATAATGACGTGAAATTTTCTAAAAGTAGTAAAGCAGAGCTATATGAGACTGGATTAATTGGTGGTAAAGCAATAGCTATTATTCCAAATTATGATGATAAATCTATTGCATTAGACGGAGATTACTTAATAGGCACAATTAAGCCTGGATTTACCGAATTAGTTAATCAACGACTTTCTCCATTACAAGAGAAACTAGAGAGTGCAATTAAGAACGCAGATAATGTTATGCTAACTATCAATAGTGTGTTTGATAATGAAACTAAAAATTCTATACAAGAAAGTATTAGAAACTTCAAGAATCTCTCAATGTCTCTTAATGAGACAACTGAAAATCTACATTCATTAATATCTGACAATTCTAATTCCATAGATAAATCTTTAAAAAACATTGAATTAACTTCTGAGAACCTTAGTGTTATAACTGAAAATATTTCAGAAGCTAATATCAAAGATTTAATTAATAATATTAATTCAACAGTTACTGGTTTTAATTCAATAATTAATAAAGTAAATGATGGAGAGGGGAGTGTTTCAAAATTTCTAGAAAACGATGCTGTGTTTAATAATTTGGAAAATGCTACCTTAGAATTAGAAGTATTGATTAACGACATCAAAACTAATCCAAATAGATATGTTCACTTTTCTATATTTGGAAAAAAACCTAAAAAAAATTAATTAACAAAGCATGTCTGAATATTTACCTAATATAATTTTTGTCAGCATTTTGTTTTTTGGTTTATATTTCTTTGTAAGAAATTTAAATCGTCTTTACCGAAATATAAATCTTGGAAAAGAAATTAATACTAGAGATAATAAAAAGCAAAGGCTTTTAAACATGTGCAAAATTGCCTTAGGTCAAGGTAAAATAATTAAGCGTCCAGTTTCTGGAATATTACACGTGATTGTTTATATAGGATTTATAGTTATTAACATTGAGCTATTAGAAATTGTATTAGACGGCCTATTAGGTACGCATAGATTGTTTTCTAATTACTTAGGGTCTTTGTATGGTTATTTAATTGCCACATTTGAATTATTAGCTGTTTTAGTTATTATATCTGTTTCTATTTTTTGGATTAGAAGAAATGTAATCAAAATAAAAAGATTCTTTGGTGATAACATGAAAGGATGGCCTAAGAATGATGCTAACTTTATTCTTTATTTTGAAGTTATATTAATGACACTTTTCATTACTATGAATGCTGCAGATTTGAGGTTCCAAGAGATGAATTCTGGAAATTTAATTAGTAGCTATGTTGCAGATTTTTTTAAAGGTTATTCTAATGATTCTTTACATATAATTGAAAGAGTTTGTTGGTGGGCTCATATTATAGGGATATTGATTTTTATGAATTACTTATATTTTTCAAAACATTTACATATTCTTTTAGCTTTCCCAAACACATATTTCGCTAAACTTAACAACTTAGGTGAAATCAATAATTTAAACAGTGTAACAAAAGAAGTTAAATTGATGATGGATCCTGACATGGCATTTTCCAATGATGGTACTGATTCTGAAGAGATAGAAAAATTTGGTGCTTCTGATGTTATGGATTTAAATAAATTACAATTATTAAATTCGTATTCATGTACTGAATGTGGAAGATGCACTAGTGTTTGTCCTGCTAATATAACTGGTAAGAAACTCTCTCCTAGAAAAATAATGATGGATACTAGAGATCGAATTGAAGAAGTCGGGAAGAATATAGACATGAATAAGGATGTGTTTGTTCCTGATGGAAAATCCTTGCTTAACGATTATATATCTAAAGAGGAATTATGGGCTTGTACATCTTGTAACGCATGTGTTGAAGAATGTCCAATTAGTATTGACCCTCTTTCTATTATATTAGACATGAGAAGGTATTTAGTAATGGAAGAATCATCAGCTCCATTAGAATTAAATAACATGATGTCAAATATTGAAAACAATGGTGCTCCATGGCCTTACAATCAAATGGATAGATTAAACTGGAAAGAATAAAATTAAAATATAAATTAACAAAATAGAATGAAAAGAGAAGATATAGATAAAATACTTCATGATAAAGTTGAAGCTGGTGAAAAAGTTAGTCCAATTTTACCTAATGGTATAAAAAATTATTTAATTGATATTGATGGGACCATTACAGATGATGTTCCAAATGAAGAACCTGAAAGAATGGGGACTTGTGAGCCTTTTTATGATGCTCTTGAGACGTGTAATAAATGGTATGATGAAGGTCATATGATATGTTTTTTCACTTCTAGAATAGAAGAAAACAGAGTTGTTACTGAAACCTGGTTAAAAAAACATGGTTTTAAATACCATTCATTACTAATGGGTAAACCTAGGGGAGGAAATTATCATTGGATTGACAATCATTTAGTAAGAGCTACTAGATATAAAGGTAAATTCACAGATTTAGTAGAAAAAAAAGTTAAAGTGCAAGTTTTTGATGACGAAATATAATTAAAATGGAGAATAATTTACATATTAAAACAATGTCTGAATATGCCGCCGAAGGAAAAGAACCAGAAATTTTGTTTTGGGTTGGGTGTGCTGGAAGTTTTGATGATAGAGCTAAAAAGATAACTAAGGCTTTTGTTAAAATATTAAATTCAATTAATTTAGAGTTTGCAGTTCTTGGAACTGAAGAGTCTTGTACAGGCGATCCAGCTAAGCGTTCAGGAAATGAATTTTTATTTCAAATGCAAGCGATGTCAAACATCGAAGTGTTAAACTCATACAGTGTTAAAACTATTGTTACTACATGTCCTCATTGCTTTAATACAATTAAAAATGAATATCCTTCTCTTGGAGGAGAGTATAAAGTACTACATCACACTCAATTTTTAAATAATTTATTAAAAGATGGTAGGTTGAAAATTGAAGGTGGGGAATACAAAGGAAAAAAAATAACTTATCATGACCCATGCTACTTAGGTAGAGCAAACAATGAATACCAAGCGCCTAGAGAGCTAATTCAGAAATTAGAGTTAGAATTGATTGAAATGAAAAGGTGTAAGTCAAAAGGGTTATGTTGTGGTGCTGGTGGTGCTCAAATGTTTAAAGATGCTGAAAAAGGTAACAAAGAAATAAATATTGAAAGGACCGAAGAAGCACTTAATACCAAGACAAGTATTATCGCCGCAGGATGTCCATTTTGCAACACTATGATTAGCGATGGAGTTAAGGCGAAAGAAAAAGAAAATGATGTTAAAGTTTTAGATATAGTAGAATTAATAGTAACAGCTCAAGATTTGTAAAGTATGATTGTCGACTTTGATGTAATAAGTGAAGAATCTAGAATATGGATATATCAATCAAACAGAACTTTTTCTATAACAGAGATTAATGAAATTGAATTTAAAATTAAAGATTTTTTGATTTCTTGGACTGCTCACGGTAGTGATCTCCAGGCTAGTTTTATAATTAAATACAGTAGGTTCATTGTTATTTCTTTGAATGAATCATTTAATCTTGCAACTGGCTGTTCTATTGATTCATCAGTGAGGTTTATTCAAGATCTTGAAGAAGAGTATGATGTTAGTTTATTAGACAAAATGAATGTTTCCTACAGACACGGTGAATTTATTGCATACAAACCATTAATCGAATTTAAGAAGATGATTAAAAACAGATCTATTTCGAAAAAAACTATTGTTTTCAATAACCTAATAAATAGTAAGTCTGAGTTTTTAAATAACTGGGAAGTGCCTATAGAAGAAAGTTGGCATAATAGATTCTTTTAATCTAATACTAAATGTTAAATTATGATAATAAGATCTTTTCTTATCTTATCACTATTATTTAATGAAGTTACAAGTCAAACTTCTGCTGACCCCCTTTTAGTCTTCGGGGATGAGTATCAGATGAAATGGGTTGACAGTGTATACTCTTCCATGACATTAAATCAAAAAGTAGGACAGCTATTTGTAGTACAAGCAGTCTCTAATAAGGGTATAAGTCATAAAACTAAAATTTTAGATGAAATAACTAGCAATAGAGTTGGTGGAATTATATTCTCAAATGGATCTGCTGTAAAGCAAGTTAAATTAACCAACTTATATCAAGAGATGTCTGATATACCTCTCTTAATAGGTATGGATGCTGAATGGGGTCTTAGTATGCGTCTAGACTCAACTTTTTCATTCCCTTGGAATATGACATTGGGTGCTATAAGCGATAATGAACTTATCAAACATGTCGGTAATAGAATTGCAGCTCATTGTAAAAGAATCGGAGTAAACTTTAATTTTGCTCCTGTTGTAGATATTAATACAAACCCTAAAAATCCTATTATAGGGAATAGGTCCTTTGGTGAAAGTATGCAAAACGTATCTTCTAAATCATTAAGTTATATGAATGGCCAACAACAGATGAATATCTTATCTAGTGCAAAACACTTCCCTGGACATGGAGATACAAGTACAGATTCTCATAAGAGTTTACCAATTATTAATCATAAAAAAGAAAGGATTTTAAACGTTGAGTTAAAACCTTTTAAAAATTTAATTAACAATGGTCTTGAAAGTGTTATGATAGCACATTTAGAAGTCCCAAGTCTAGAAAAAACAAGAGGTCTACCTTCAACTTTATCTTTTGCAATAGTAACGGAACTTTTAAGATACAGATTAGGTTTTAAAGGCCTAATTATTACGGATGCCTTAGAAATGAAGGGTCTTTCTAGCTTTAAGTCTAAAGGTAATCTAGACATGTTAGCGTTTAAAGCAGGAAATGATATTTTATTAATGTCAGAAAATGTTTCAAAAGGTATTAGCTCCATAATCAATGAATATAATACTGGTTCAATTACTGAAGAAAGATTGTCCTATTCTGTAAAAAAAATATTGAAAGCTAAATATAAAGTTGGATTAAACAAATTCTCACCTATTTCTACTTATGATCTAGATAACGATTTGAATAGTGTTTCAGATGAAATATTAAATGAAAAGTTGGTTGAAAACTCTCTAACAGTAATAAAAAATAAAGAAAATATAATTCCAATAAAAGATTTAAGTGAAAGAGTTGGTTATTTAAGTTTTGGTAATGATTCTAATACTTCCTTTTTCTCTTATTTAAATAAATATTCAAAAGTTAATTACTTATCAAATCTTGATTTTACAAATGTAGATGACTTAATAAGCAAATACAATACGATTATAATTGGAATTCACGCTAACAGTAATACTCCATGGAAAAGTTATAAAATTAAGAAAGAAGAGATTAATTTGATTAATCATATATCAAAAAAAGTCAATGTTATTCTAAATGTATTTGGAAGTCCTTATAGTTTAAATTCCTTTAAAAATATAAAACATATTAAAGGAGTTATAATATCATATCAAAACTCAGTAGTATTTCAGCAGAAATCAGCGCAACTTATCTTTGGAGCTATTGATTCGAAAGGTATTCTTCCTGTTAGTATTGGTAAATTATTTTCTGTAGGTGAAGGTATTCAAATAGATCATATTAACAGATTTTCTTATGGAATTCCAGAATCTGTTTCACTTAACTCTAATAAGTTAAAAAAAGTTGACTCCTTGGCTAATATAGCTATTGACTCAACCATGACACCAGGATTACAGTTGTTAGTCGCTAAGAATGGTAAAATTATATATGAAAAAAGCTTTGGTTATTTGACTTATGATAAAAAAATAAAAGTCAAAAACAATACAATCTATGACTTAGCTTCATTAACCAAAATACTGGTTACTTTACCGATTATCATGAAACTTGTTGAAAACGGCACAATTACATTAGATACAAAATTAAAAGAATTAATACCTAGATACATAGATTCAAACAAATCAGATAAAACTATTAAAGAAATGTTATCTCATTATTCAAATCTAAAATCTTGGATACCATTTTATAAATCAACGTTAGACAGTCTAACTAAAAAACCCAATTCACTATATTATAATAGTTTTTATAGCAATAAATTTAACATCAAGGTAACAGATAGCTTATACTTATTATCTACATATAGAGATAGTATAAATACCCAAATTAAAGATAGCGAATTAAATGATGAAAAATATAAATACAGTGATCTGCCATATTATATATTTAAAGAATATATTGAAAATTACTACTCTAAAGATTTGTCCGATATAATTAATGCACAATTATTTAATAAACTAGGGTTAGCTAATACATCCTATTTTCCAAAAGAGATTACTTCAATCAATAATATAGCACCTACAGAAATTGATGATTATTTTAGATATCAAGAAATTAAAGGAACGGTTCATGATATGGGAGCTGCCATGCAAGGAGGGGTTGGAGGACATGCTGGTTTATTTAGCAATGCAAGAGATGTTGCTGAAATTATGCAAATGTATTTGCAAGAAGGTCTTTATGGAAACAAAAAATATTTTGACAAATCAACTATAAATTTATTTAATAATTGTTACTATTGTGATGATGACAATAGGCGAGGGGTTGGATTTGATAAACCACAAATTGAAGGTGATGGTCCAACATGTGGATGTATTTCTATGGATAGTTTTGGTCATTCTGGTTGGACTGGAACTTATACATGGGCTGATCCTGAAGAAAAAATAGTTTACGTTTTCTTGTCTAATAGATCATATCCGGACTCTAAGGAAAATAAATTATTAAATAGCAATATTAGAACGGATATCCAGAACCTGATTTATGAATCAATAATAAAATAAACATTATGATTATAGGAATTGTATGTTATCCTACATATGGAGGTAGTGGAGTAGTAGCTACTGAACTTGGATTAGAATTAAGTAAAAGAGGTCATGAGGTTCATTTTATAACTTATAATCAGCCTGTTAAATTAGATTTATTTAATAATAACATTCATTACCATGAAGTGATAGTCCCTGACTATCCTTTATTTCATTACCAGCCATATGAATTAGCACTATCTAGCAAGATTGTAGATATGGTTCAGTTGCATAAAATAGATATTCTTCATGTACATTATGCTATACCTCATGCTTATGCAGCATATATGTCTAAACAGATGTTAAAGACTAGAGGAATCGATTTACCTATAGTTACTACTTTGCATGGGACAGATATAACTTTAGTAGGTAGTCACCCTTATTATAAAACTGCTGTAGAGTTTAGTATAAATAATTCTGATGCAGTTACTTCAGTTTCTGAAGATCTAAAGAATGACACTCTTAGTTTGTTTAATATTGATAAGGATATAGAAGTAATACCAAACTTTGTAGATTTAGAAAAATATAATCATTTACATGAAAATTGTGATAGAGGGATTTTAGCTAATGATGATGAAAAGATAATTACACATATAAGTAATTTTAGAAAAGTTAAGAGAATTGATGATGTTATAAATTCATTTAATCTAATTAATAATAAAATTAGCTCAAAATTAATATTGTTAGGTGATGGGCCTGAAAGGATAAAAGCAGAAAAATTATGTGATGAGTTAAATCTAAATGATAAAGTTTTGTTTTTAGGTGCATCTAATGAAACCGCAAAAATATTATGTTTAAGTGATGTATTTATATTAGCATCAACTACAGAAAGCTTCGGATTAGTTGCCTTGGAAGCTATGGCTTCATCTGTCCCTGTTGTATCTACCAACTCAGGTGGGCTGCCTGAAGTAAATTTAAATGGGTTTTCAGGTTTTCTTTCAAACGTTGGAGATATAAATCAGATGGCTGAAAATGCTATCAAAATTTTAGAAGATTCAGATAATTTGATTAAATTTAAAAAGAATGCAAAAATTCAAGCTAATAAATTCGATGTTCACAACATAGTGCCTAGTTATGAGAATATATATAGAATGACTTTAGAAAAATAATAATCCTCAAATGATTTATTATGAAAAGAAAAGATTTTTTAAAAATTTCCGCAAGTGCTGCGATATTTTTAGGTATTTCACCAAAAGCAATGGCTAACCCTGATAATAATCTTGACTATTTAAATAACGATTATAAAAATGACGGATCTTGTTTTGGTTTAAAACATGAGTCAATTAGCAAAGTTAAAGTTGGTATAATAGGTCTAGGAAATAGAGGTAGTGTTTTAATTCAAATGTTTGATTATTTAATCAAACATAATTTGTCTGAGATAGTTGCATTATGTGATTTAAATGATGACAGTATAAATAAAAACTTAAAGTATTTAAAAACAATTCAAGAACACACTCCAGAAGTATACAGAGGAAGTGTAGATTCCTGGAAAGAATTAGTAAAAAGAGATGATATAGATTTAGTAATCGTCGCTACACCATGGGACACACACACAGAGATGTGTATTTCTTCTATGCAGAATGATAAACATGTTGCTTGCGAAGTTCCTATAGCTAATAATTTAGAAGATTGTTGGAAGATAATTGAGGTTGCAGAGTCTACTAAAAAGCATTGTATGATGATGGAAAACTGTTGTTTTAACAACGAAGAACTATGGCTGTTGAGCATGATAGATAAGGGAGTTTTCGGAAATGTTAATCATGCAGAAGGTGCCTATATTCATGATTTAAGAAAACACATGTTAGATGATAGTTATTATCATAACCAATGGCGAATAAAGCATCATCAAACAAGAAATGGTAACCTTTATCCTACTCATGGTCTTGGGCCAGTTTGTTCATATATGGATATTGGGAGAGGTGATAATTTTAACCACTTAGTTTCTATGAGTTCTAATGAAGAATCACTAAGCATAGCATCAAAATCTATAGATAGTGATTTTAAAAAGTTTTCTTGTGGAGATATGAACACTACTTTAATTAAAACTAACTTAGGTAAAACAATTAAACTTCAATTTGATGTTCATACTGGAAGACCATACACAAGGTTAAATAATGTAAACGGAACAAAAGCCTCTCATCAAGGATACCCATCAAAATTATTTATCAATAACCCTGAATTGCAGTGGGGCCACAGTTGGTTAAATAAAGAGGAATACAAGAAATACAGAGATTTATATAATCACCCTCTTTGGGATAAAATGGAAAATGAAATATCTAAAAATCAAGTAGGGCATGGCGGTATGGATTTTGTAATGATATATAGAATTATTAGATGTTTAAATAAAGGTTTGCCCCTAGATATTAATGTATACGATAGTGTTATGTGGAGTTCCATAATACCTTTTTCAGAAATGTCTGTACTAAATCAAAGTAAAACTATTAAAATTCCAGATTTCACAGGTGGTAGTTGGAAAAATTCAAGAAAATCTGAACTTTTAAGAGTTATTTAAACTTTTTATTTACACTCTATTTCCAATACTTACGCTTACTAGTTTGTCCAATACCCGGATTAAATCCATTAATTGGATCTAACTCCTTATAGAATCTTGAAAGTGAAGGTTTTGCTATATACTCATGACCAACATTATGTTCAGCTGGATATTCAGCTCCTCTAGCATCATATGTTTTTAATAATTTTTTTTTCAAGTCAGCTGCATTTACTCCCTTTTTTACAACATAATTTTGATGTAAGACGTGACAAAATAAATGACCATAATACAATTTCAACTCTATTAAATCATCAATTTCAGGTGGCAATTTTTCAAACCATTCTTTTTCATTTCTTGGAAAAGCTATATCCATAGACATCATTGCTCCTAATTTGTCATTATTAATAGCATGATATCGCCCTAAAGCACTAGCAGCAACAAATCGATGTAATATTGCTTTTTTCGCCTCTTTTTTAGAGCATTCGAAAAAGTCTCCCTCATTCATATTAAAGAATTTTTTAAAGTATTTTTTTGCTTCATCAATCCCATCATCAGACATTTCAATAACCCAATGATGTTCGTATTTATCTCTATATTGCTCCATTCGCTTAGGGAGATGATTAGGCCAGAAATTACTTAAGAACTGCATTAATTTATCAGAAAACTTATTAGGAAGATATTTAAGGTTATTAGAGATACGGTCAACCTTTCTCTTGAATTCAAATAATTTCGGAATAAAGCTGGGCCCCATTTTATCAATAGCAATAAAAGTATCTTTACTATATTTTTTTGCAGCATCATAACAGTCTCTGTGGATATATTCACCCGATTTAGGTAGATTTTCAAACTTAGATAGTATATCTCTACGAATTTCACCTAGTACGTATGGACTGTTAGTCCCTACATAAAAAACCTGTTGTCGTCTAGGTATAGGGTAAGTATCTAAACGAACTGCAAAAACCGCAATTTTACCCGCACACCCTGAAGCTCCATGTAGTCTTCGGCCATCTGCATTATAACGTGCAGGCGTATGAGCATCTACATCTCTTACTATTTCTTGATATTCATTATCTGATGCTAATTTGTCAGAGAATTGTATTTGATCATTAGTGTAATTATGAGTTTGTAAATTGGTTAATATATCTTCAGGTTTATCACCAAGGTCAATTCCTAAATCATTTACTAAAATTAATTTTCCTTGTAAATTAATTTGTGCATAAATTGAAAGCTCGGTGTAGGCTGGACCTCTTTTAACTAATGCTCCACCTGAATTATTACAAACACCACCAACAATTGAAGCACCTATGCAAGACGAACCAATGACTGAATGTGGTTCCCTTCCATATGGTGCTAACTTGTTTTCAAGCCCAAATAATGTGCTCCCTGAAAATCCTACAATTTGTTTACCTTCATTAATGATTTGTATGTTATCTATACGCATAGTATTTATAATTACAATTGGACGATCATAATCATTACCATTAGGTGTAGACCCACCAGTTAAACCTGTGTTGGCGGCTTGCATAATAACAATAATATCTCTTTCAACACAAATCTGTAAAATTTTCCAGATCTCCAACAGTGTGCTTGGTCTAGCTACTGCTAAAGCCTCTCCGGAACCATATCTCCAACCTTTGCTATACTGTTGTTTTTTCCAATTAGCGGTAATTATATATTTATCACCAGTAATTGCTTTTAAATCTAAAACAAGCGTGCCTTTGTAATCCATTATATTAAATTAAATAAATTAATAATAAAATAAATATATATATATTATTGCATTATTTTTTGTTTTAATCTTAATAATCTATTTTTACTTCTCAATCTGAAACTTATGTCTGCGAACACATTTGGTAACATATTTAAATTAACTTCATTTGGTGAGTCTCATGGATTAGCTTTAGGTGGCATAATTGATGGTTGTCCAGCCGGATTAAAAATTGATTTTGACAAAATTAATTATGAATTACAAAGAAGAAAGCCAGGTCAGTCAAAAATTGTTACGCAAAGAAAGGAAGAAGATGAAGTAGAGTTTTTATCAGGAATTTTTGAAGGTACTACTACAGGAACTTCAATTGGGTTTATTATTAAAAACTCAAATCAAAAATCTAGAGATTATGATCATATAAAAAATGTATTTAGACCTAGTCATGCTGACTTTACTTACGAAAAAAAATATGGCTTAAGAGATTATAGAGGAGGGGGAAGAAGTTCTGCACGTGAAACTGTTTGTAGAGTTGTTGCCGGTGCTATAGCAAAACAATTAATCAATGATATTAAAATCATTGCTTATACTTCTTCTGTTGGTGATATTAAACTGAATAAGGATTATTCTGAATTAGATTTAAACAATATAGAAAACAACTCTATAAGATGTCCAGAAGAATCTACAGCAAGCCTTATGATTGAAAAAATTAAGGACATTAAAAAAAATGGTGACACTATAGGAGGGGTTATAACATGTGTAATTAAAAATGTACCTATTGGCCTTGGTGAACCAGTTTTTAATAAACTGCATTCAGAATTAGGAAGAGCTATGTTAACTATTAATGCTGTAAAAGGATTTGAGTTCGGTAGTGGTTTTAAAGGAACATTACTTAAGGGTAGTGAACATAACGATTTATTTAATGAAGATAATACTACTGTTACAAATAATTCGGGTGGTATTCAAGGAGGTATAAGTAATGGTATGGATATTTATTTTAATGTTGCTTTCAAACCTGTAGCAACAATTATGCAAAAGCAAACCACTATTAATTCAGATAATAAAGAGGTGACTATGATGGGTAAAGGTAGACATGATCCGTGTGTTTTGCCAAGAGCTATACCTATCGTTGAGTCAATGGCAGCATTAGTTATTGCAGACTATATGCTTCTCTCTAGATTAAATAAATTATAAATATGAAAAAAATGGCTTTACATTGGAAAATTTTAATTGGAATGCTTACTGGAGTTTTATTTGGTATTATAATGCTAAATATAAATGGTGGAGATTTGTTTGTAAATAACTGGATAAAACCTCTTGGTACAATCTTTGTTAAACTTTTGAAATTAATTGCCATCCCTTTAATCCTAGCTTCTTTAATAAAAGGTATTTCTGATCTTAAAGATATATCAAAGTTTAAAACTATTGGTTCCAAGACAATTGTCACATATATTATAACAACAGTTATAGCAATATCAATTGGTTTAATTTTAGTTAATGTAATTAATCCTGGCGCTGGTATTTCTAGTGAAACTGTAGAAAGATTAACCACTACTTATTCTGAAAGTAGTGGAGTGCAATCAAAATTAGCAGAAGCTACGAATCAAATACAAAGCAGTCCTCTACAATTCCTTGTGGATACAGTACCTGACAATGCATTTAAAGCAATGTCAAATAACTCATTAATGTTACAGGTTATCTTTTTTACAATATTTTTAGGGATTAGTATGCTTTTAATTGGTGAAGAAAAATCTAAGCCTCTTAAATCTTTTTTCGATTCACTTAACTTTGTTGTATTAAAGATGGTTGATTTAATCATGAAAACAGCTCCTTATGCTGTATTTGCGCTTCTTGCTAGTGTTATAACTTCATCAAACGATCCAGACCTTTTACTCGCACTCTTAAAATATAGTGGAGTGGTTTGTCTAGGACTATTTATTATGATACTATTTTACTGTGCAGCAGTTTATTTTTTCACTAATTCAAATCCTTTAGTGTTTTTAAAAAAAATTAGCCCTGCTCAGCTTTTAGCATTTTCAACTAGTAGTAGTGCTGCAACTTTACCATTAACTATGGATAGGGTTGAAAACCATATAGGGGTTGATAAAGAAGTTTCTAGTTTTGTTTTACCAGTAGGAGCTACAATTAATATGGATGGTACAAGTTTATATCAGGCAGTTGCTGCTGTATTTATAGCCCAAGCATTAGAATTTGATTTAACATTAGCAGATCAACTTACAATTGTATTAACAGCATTACTAGCTTCAATAGGTAGTGCTGCAGTTCCTGGAGCTGGGATGGTAATGCTAGTGATTGTATTAGAATCAATTGGATTCCCTTCTGATAAACTAGCTATAGGTCTAGCTTTAATCTTCGCTGTAGATAGACCTTTAGATATGTGCAGAACTGTTGTTAATGTGACTGGTGATGCAGCTGTATCTATGATAGTCGGACGCTCAGTCGGTAAGTTTAAGGGAATTAAATAATTTAATTTTGATATCTAATTTAAACCAAGAGTGGAGGGGTATATTACATGAAGAATTAAACAAAGATTACTTCCAGGAATTATCTAATACTGTAAAAAACGAGTATATAAAATATTCTTGTTATCCTGAAATCAAAAATATTTTTGATTCTTTAAACTTGTGTTCCTTTTCAAAATTAAAGGTTGTAATTATAGGGCAGGACCCTTACCATCAGCCAAATCAAGCCAATGGAATGTCCTTTTCAGTGAATAAAAATGTTAAAGTACCACCATCTTTAAAAAATATATTTAAAGAATTACAGGATGACTTAAATAAATCAATTCCTAAAAACGGTGATCTTACTTATTTAGCTAATCAAGGTGTTTTGTTACTAAACTCTTGCTTATCGGTAAGGGACAGCTCTCCTGGAAGTCATTATAACTTAGGGTGGGAAACATTTACAGATAGTATTATATCCTACATTTCTGAAAATAAAAATAATATAGTTTTTTTATTATGGGGAAATAAATCAATATTAAAAAGTAATTTAATAGACAATAGCAAACATTTATTGTTGAATTCAGGCCATCCATCTCCACTTAGTGCCAATAGAGGTTACTGGTTTGGAAACAAACATTTTAGTAAAACAAATACCTATTTAATTGCCAAAAGTAAAGATCAGATAAATTGGTAAAAATTTTATTTTTTCAAAGAAATAGGATTAACTAACTCTGTAGTAATGTATGCTTTCGGGTTATTGTCATTTATAATTTTCAAAACTTTTTTTAATTTTTTTCTAGAAACTATACACCAATAAATTTTAACTGCCCCATCTCTACCTTCTCCATTAATAACAGTAACAGCATATCCATTTTCTCTTAACACATCAGCTAAGTTATTAGATTCTATTGCAGTAAATACCTTAATGACCATACTGCCGACTCCAATTACACCCTCTAGATATGAACCAAGTATAGTGCCAGCAGCAAAACCTGAAGCATACCCAGCAATTAAAACAGGGTCAGCAACGTTTTGTATTACTTTTGAAACTGCAATAATCCATATAGCAGACTCAACTAAACCAATTAAAGCAGCATGAAATGGTTTATTTCTTGAAACTAATAATGCTCTTAAGGTACCTAAACTCTGATCTGCCAGTCTAAGTATGAAAATGAAAAGTGTTGAAATTATAAGTTCGATAAGCTATTTAGTGTTAACAGAATTAATTTATTTATTGTTTTACTAGGATTTTCACTGTAAGTGCCATTTTCTCTATTTGCTAAAATTGCATTTAATGAAATCGCTTCATGACCTAATATTTTTGACATACCATAGATAATTGCTGTTTCCATTTCTAGATTAGTTACTCTATCATTGATAAATTGAATTTTATTAAGTTCTTTAATAAAATCATTATTAGAAGACTGCATTCTTATTGATCTACCCTGACTACCGTAAAACCCATTACAAGTTACTGTAACACCACTAAAGTCAGCTATATCCTTTAATTTCTTCATTAAATTATCAGAACATTTAAAGCATAAAGGTGAAGTTTTATTGTTGTTTTCTTTATAATTATCTAAAAATTGGTCCACAGAGTTATCTGTATGCTCCTTGCTTATTTTATAATTATTTAGAAATCCATCTATATCAATTGCCTTAGAGCTAATTAGTAAGGAGTCTACAGGTATATCATCTTGGATTGAACCAGATGTGCCGATTCTGACTAAATTTAGCTTAGATAGTGAAGTTTTAACATTTCTAGTGTTGAAATCTATATTAACCAAGGTATCTAATTCATTTAATACTATGTCAATATTACCTGAACCTATTCCGGTTGATAAAACTGAAAGTCTAGTGCTTTTATATATACCAGTAACAGTTTTAAATTCTCTATTTTGGATAGTAAATTCAATTGAGCTAAAATACTGAGTAATCAAATCTACTCTTGCTGGATCACCGACTAGTATAATTGTATTAGATATATTTTCAGGCTTTAATTTTAAATGGTAAACACTACCATCTTCATTAAATATTAATTCGGATTCTTTTTGCTTTAACATATTTTGATTTTACCCTCCAACTCTCTTTGTTTCAAAGCCTTTAGAATTTAATATTTTCATAATTTTATCCCTATAATCACCTTGAATTATAATATAATTTTCTTTTACAGTTCCACCAACACTAAGAAATTTTTTCAAATCTTTTGCAATAATTTTTAGTTCACTATTATTAATCTTGAAATTTTCTAAAATAGTTATAGGCTTGCCCTTTCTTTTCTCATACTTACAGATAATGGGTTCATCTTGAGATTGTTTAACCTCATCTGTAGAATAATTATTGTCAGTTAACTTATGATCTGGGAAGAAATTTTTTAATTGATCTTGTAAATCCATTACTTTTTCAATAAACCTAGTTCAACTAACCTTTGATTTAAAAATTCCCCTGCAGTTATATCTTCAAATGATTTAGGGTTTTTTTTATCAATACATGATTCAAGAACATTTAATTTCATATCACTTATAGGGTGCATAAAAAACGGAATAGAATACCTAGATTTCTTCATTAAGTCTTTAGACGGGTTAATAACTCGATGTACTGTAGATTTTAATTTATTATTAGTATGTCTAGATAACATGTCCCCAACGTTTATCATTAACTGATCTTCTGAAGCAATAGCGTCAATCCATTCACCATTATTATTTTTAACCTGTAATCCTCTTCCTTGAGCTCCCATTAATAAAGTAATTAAATTTATATCCCCGTGTGCAGCAGCCCTAACAGCATCTTTAGGTTTATCTAAGATAGGAGGGTAGTGAATAGGTCTAAGTATAGAGTTGCCGTTAGTTAAATATTTATCAAAATAAAACTCATCTAGATTTAAATATAAAGCTAAAGCCCTTAGTACATATTTAGCTGTTTTCTCTAGTAATTTATATGTTTCCTTCCCTACTATGTTAAACTCGTTATTCTCAGAAATCTCAACATTCAAAGGGTATTCTTGTAAAAGTTTTTCATCTCCTTCTACGTATTGACCAAAATGCCAAAATTCTTTTAAATCTCCATGCTTACTACCTTTAGCTGATTCTTTTCCAAAGGAAACATATCCTCTTTGACCTGAAATACCAGGTATCTCATATTTGTTTTTAGTTTCTTGGGGTAGGTCAAAAAATGATTTTATTTCTCTATATAATTTTTCGTTAAATTCAGAATTAAGAAAATGTCCATTTAAGGCTACAAAGCCAATTTCTTCAAAAGCTCTACCAATTGACTGAACAAACTCATTCTTTTTATCAACATTTGCAGAAAGGAAATCTGCTAAATTTACACTGGGGATTTTATTTGTAGTCATATTTTTCACTAATATTATAATTATTATGTAATAGTTAATAAAGTTAATAAACTTAATTAATAATTAAGCTTATTAGAATTATATATTTTATATTTTTAATGAAAATTTTTATTTTTTATGTTGTATAAAACAGGCGGTATTAAAACGTTAAAATTAGTCGAGTTATATACCGCTATGATGAAGTCTAGGCTTATTGAAGAAAAAATGTTAATTCTTCTTAGACAAGGAAAAATATCCAAGTGGTTTTCTGGAATTGGACAAGAAGCAATTTCGATAGGATTAACAAATGCTTTAAATGATGATGAGTTTATTTTACCTATGCATCGTAATCTAGGTGTATTCACTTCTAGAAACATCCCCCTTTCAAAATTATTTAGCCAATGGCAAGGCAAAGCATCAGGATTTACAAAAGGTAGAGACAGGTCTTTTCATTTTGGAACAAAAGAATTTCATATAGTTGGGATGATATCTCATTTAGGCCCTCAAATGGGTGTTGCTGATGGTATTGCGTTACACCAACTAATTAATAAAACTAATAAAGTTACAGCTGTATTTACTGGAGATGGCGGTACTAGTGAGGGAGATTTTCATGAAGCCTTAAATGTTGCTTCAGTATGGAATTTACCTGTGCTTTTTTGTATCGAAAATAACGGTTATGGTTTATCAACTTCTACTAAAGAACAATATAATTGCGAAAACTTAGCGGATAAAGGAGTAGGGTATGGGATGGAATCACATATTATAGATGGAAATAATGTTATTGAAGTATACAGTAAAATATCTAAAATATCAAAAGATATTAGAAAAAACCCTAGACCTGTATTAATAGAGTTTAAAACTTTTAGAATTAGAGGTCATGAAGAAGCTAGTGGAGTTAAATATGTTCCAAAAGAACTTATAGACACTTGGGCTAAAAAAGATCCGATTTCAAACTTTGAATATTTTCTATTAGAAAATGAATTAATTAATGACGGAGATATTAAATCTATAAAAGAAATATTAAACAAAGAGATTAACGATAATTTAGAAATTGCATACAATGAAGATTATCCAATTGCAAATGTGGAATTTGAATTATCAGATGTTTTCAAAAAGTTTGAAGTTAAACTTATTTCTCCTTCAATAGAAACAAAACACATAAGGTTAGTAGATGCTATTTCTGAAGGCTTAGATGAAGCTATGAAAAAGAATGACTCATTAGTTATAATGGGACAAGATATTGCAGAATATGGTGGTGTCTTTAAAATTACAGAAGGTTTTGTTGAGAAGTATGGTAAAGATAGAGTAAGAAACACTCCTATATGCGAATCTTCTATAATTGAAGTAGCAATGGGTTTATCTATCTGTGATACAAAATCTGTAGTAGAATTACAATTTGGAGACTTTATAACTTCTGGTTTTAATCCAGTAGTTAATTATCTCGCTAAATCTTATTATAGATGGGGGCAAAACGCAGATGTTGTATTAAGAATGCCTTGTGGAGCAGGAGTAGGAGCAGGTCCTTTTCATTCTCAAACAAACGAAGCTTGGTTTACTAAAACGCCAGGTTTAAAGGTTGTTTACCCTGCTTTTCCGGCAGATGCAAAAGGTCTGTTAACAGCATCTATTGAAGATCCAAACCCTGTTTTATTTTTTGAGCATAAAGCATTGTATAGAAGTATTCGACAAGATGTGCCTGTCGGTTATTACAATATACCTATTGGAAAAGCTTGCAGTTTAATGACCGGTAGTGATTTAACTATAATTACCTACGGAGCACCAGTACATAAAGCTTTAGAGATAGTAAAAAATAGAGATAAATACTCTTTTGATTTAATTGATTTAAGAACGTTGTGCCCTTTAGATAAAGAGTCTATAATCAGTTCTGTTAAAAAAACTGGAAAGGCAATAATACTACAAGAAGATTCCATGTTTGGAGGGTTAGCCTCTGAGATCTCTTCAATTATAATGGAAAATTGCTTTGAACACTTAGATGCACCTGTTATAAGAGTTGCAAGTTTAGATACTCCTATTCCATTTGAAAAAAGTCTAGAAGATCAGTACCTACCATACAATAGATTTGAAATAGAACTGGATAAATTACTTAATTATTAAGCTATATTTAAATGTTTCAAGACAAACAAATCCTCATAGACATAGCTAAAATGAAAATGCCTTTTGGTAAATACAAGGGGAGGTACCTAATAGATCTACCCGAGCATTATATAGTATGGTATAAAAACAAGGGTTTTCCAGCTGGAAAAATAGGAAAACAATTAGAGCTCGTCTATGAATTACAATTAAACGGATTAGAAGATATTGTAAGAGAGGTTAAAAGAAGGTATTAATATTTAATTTAAGTATTAGATTTGATTACATTTAAAAAAAAATATCAAATGGACACATTATTTTTAGGTATAGAGTTAACTGAGTGGGTAGGTTATTTAGCAATGACTGTTTTACTTGTTTCATTTATGATGAAAAACGTAATTAAACTTAGAATAATTAACAGTATTGGATGTCTATTTTTCGTAATATATGGTTCATTAATTACTCAATACCCTATAGTTATTACTAACCTTGCTATTATTTTAATTAACCTATATTATTTATTTCTTAAAAAAGATTAGTTTTATACTAATAATAATAAAAACTACAAATCTTTTAACTTATCTGAAATTACAGAAACCTCGTCCAAAACTCTAAGTAAATTTCCTGACCATATCTTTTCAATTTCCGTCTCAGTATAACCTCTTTCAACTAACTCTAATGTTACGTTAAAGGTCTCTGAGGCATCTTTCCACCCTTCAATACCACCACCACCATCAAAATCACTACTTATGCCTACATGATTTATTCCTATTTTTTTTACTAAATAATCAATATGGTCAACAAAATCTGAAACATCTACTTTGTTATTACTACTTGGTTTAGATTTTTCAGAGTTTAAATACGATTTAAATGCAACAGTTTGTACAACACCACCATTTTCTTTTATCCAACCTAGCTGCTCATCATCTAAATTTCTACTATGATTACATAATGTTCTTGCTGAAGAGTGGGATGCAATAACAGGAGCTTTGCTTATCTCAATCATTTGTCTAATAGCTTCTTTAGATGGATGAGAAACATCTATCATTATACCAAGCCTATTCATTTCTTTAATCACTTCAATGCCTAGTTCACTAAGCCCATTGTGAAGATATACTCCGTCGGACTCCCCAGTGTTGCTATCACTTAATTGGCTATGTCCATTATGAGCTAATGACATGTAGCGTGCTCCCATGTCATAAAATTTTTCTACGTTTTTAATGTCTAGTCCAATTGGATAACTGTTTTCAATACCAATCATTGCAACTTTTTTACCACTTCTATGAATTTTTTTAACATCTGCTGAAGTAAGTGCTAATCCAATTTTTTCTGGCGCATAGATGTTAACTAAATTTTGAATAGCATTAAATTTAGATATCGCATTATTATAAGCTTTTTCATAGCCCTCATCACTTAACTCACCTTGACCAGTATATACTACAAACCAAGCAACATCTAAGCCACCAGATTCCATTTTTGGAATATTACATTGTGTATTTAAATTTTGAGAATAATTAATTGAGTCAGTAAAATTTCGAACATCAATATCACAATGTGTGTCGAGAGTTATAATATTATTGTGTATTGATTTCGCTTTCTCTATAAGAGTGTTTTTGTCATTATTAATCTTTAAAAGATAAATAACAGCAATAATTATAAGTAAAAAAATGGTTTTGAGGTAAGAGTTCATCAGTAAGTGTTTAAGTATAAAAATATAAAATAAATAATGTTTTATAGTAGAAAAACTAACTAAAGTTGGTATTTTTGCCCACCAACATTTTTCAAATGATAATTACCCTAAACGAGAAAGAAGAAAGAAAAGCTGACAAAAGCTTATATAGCTATCAAAAAGGTGCTATTGATAAGATTTTTGATAGTTTTGAGAACTCTAGAGAAGATTATCATCTGTTGTATCAATTACCTACAGGTGGTGGAAAGACTGTAATTTTTTCAGAAATTGTTAGACAGTACTTGTCAAATCACAATAAAAAAGTATTAGTCATGACTCATAGAATAGAGTTGTGTAAACAAACTTCAAAAGTATTATCTGAGTTTGGAGTAGTTAATAAAATTATTGATAGTAAAGCTAATCTAGATGATCAGTCCAAGTATAGCTGTTTTGTAGCTATGGTGGAGACTCTAAACAATAGACTTAATGATGGTAAGTTAGATATTTCTGGAATTGGATTAGTTATAATTGATGAAGCTCACTATAATTCCTTCACTAAGCTATTTAAATTTTTTAGTAATTCATTTATATTAGGAGTAACGGCTACTCCTTTAAGCTCTAATATTGAGCTGCCTATGACTGACAACTATGATGAATTAATAGTAGGGGAGTCTATCCAAGATTTAATAAAAAACGAATTTTTAGCCAGTGCTAATATGTATTCATTTAATGTTGGCCTAACCTCTTTAATTATAGGTGCTAATGGTGACTACACTGTAAAGTCTTCTGAGGACCTGTACACTAACAACGACATGTTATCTAAGTTGTTAATGTCATATGAAGAAAAATGTAAAGGATTAAAAACATTGATTTTTAACAATGGAATAAACACATCACTTATTGTTTACGATATGTTTAAGACTGCAGGTTATGATGTAGCTCATTTAGATAACACAGCATCTAAAAAAGAAAGGGCTAGAATTTTACATTGGTTTAAAGTCACGCCTGGCGCAATCTTAACTTCAGTTAGTATATTAACAACTGGATTTGATGAACCAACTGTTGAATCAATAATACTTAATAGAGCAACAAAATCATTAACATTATACTACCAAATGATTGGTAGGGGGTCTAGAATACTAAAAAACAAACCTCACTTTAATGTTATAGATTTAGGTAATAATTTCCACAGGTTTGGTGAATGGGGAATTGATTTAGATTGGCAAAGAATATTTAAATCACCAAATTATTACCTAGACAGTATAATTACCGATGAAGAAATCGAGGGTAATTTTAGATATGAAATGCCAGATGAATTAAGGCAAGAATTTTTGAATTCTAAAGAAGTTTATTTCGATATTAATAAAACTTATGTTGAATCCATAAGAAAAGGTGAGTCCTCAAAAGTTGTTTTAGAGAGATCTATAATTCAACATGCTGAAATATGTATTGAAAACAGTGAAGATATTTTTGATGCGCTTATTTTATCAAAAAAACTTAATGATGATATAGATTTTAGAATAAATAGATACTCAAAATGTATCAGTAAGAGTACACATAATTTTTTAGATTGGCTGACCGATGATTACAAGAAACGATTAAGATCTTATTTAAGGGAAAACTTTGATAAAATTAAAGAGACAGTAACAGTTAGTTAATTTTTAATTATATTTATTTCTCAAACTAATTAATAAAACAATATTTCATGGATTCTTATAAGGCAAACATAATTAACTCTGTTGCGCTAATTTCTATTGGTGTTTGGAGTTACTTAGAAGTTTTATCTCTAACAGCTCTTATTCCTGTAGTGTTTGGATTTATTCTATTGTTATGTAGTAAAGGGGTGAAAAATAAAAATAAACTTATAGCTCATATTGCAGTTTTGCTAACTTTAATAATTTTACTAGCTTTAGTAATAATGAGGTTACCAAAATCTTTTGATACTGGAGGTCTAGGTTTAATACGTATTTTAGTTATGATATCTACTTCTTTAGTATCGATGTTATATTTTATAAGAAGTTTTAAAGCAAATAGAGAAAAAACCAATATTAATATCTAAATTTTTAAATTATGAATAAAATATATCTGATTACAAGTGTTATTTTTTTAGTTTCTTGTTTAAACAAGAAAACTCCTGAGGTTATAGAAATTGTAAACACACCAGAAATACAACTTACAAGCGAAATACAAAGTGATATATCTTTCGGAGTTCGAGGTAATTGTGGTATGTGTAAATCTACTATCGAAGCAGCAGCTATGTCTATCAAAGGTGTAGACAATGCTTCTTGGTCTACAGAATCAAAAATAATTAACATTAATATCAATTCTGATGTTAACGATGAGTTACTTTCTGATATTCATAATGCTATATCTAAATCTGGTTACGATACCGAAATTAGTTTAGCGGTTGCTGAAAATTATGATAAACTACCAATGTGTTGTAAGTATGATAGGGAAATGGTTATTACTTCCAACGACTAATAATATATCTCAATAGTTATTTATTGAGAAAATTTTAACACACACCTATTTGTCCTATAATTTATATTATGTAAAATAGGATTCACAACTATGATAAACCGTAAAAAATGAAAGAGCTATCTCAGATACTACATGAATATCTAATGGAAATTGGTATGACTGATGAAAATACATTAATATTATATGTTTTAATACTAAGTTTGATTAGTCTTGTTGGGCTATACGTAATTGATTTTATATGTAAAAAGATAATAAGAGTTGTATTTATAAGATTCGCAAAGAAATCAAAGTCTAGATTTGATGATATATTAATAACAAATAGAACTCCAAGATATATAGCTCATCTAATTCCATTCTCTATTAGTTTATTTATTATCCCTTTCATATTTAATGAATTTACAGCTATTTCTGATTTGTTGATAAGGGTCAATAAAATGATACTAGTACTAGTAATTGTGTTTATATTGAGAAGTTTAATTTATACTGTACGAGATTACTTCAAGACACTTCCTAAGCTAAAAGATAAACCTATAGATAGTTATATTCAGGTGATAATGATGTTTATTTGGGCTTTCTCTGTAGTTAGTCTACTAGCTCTTATAACAGGAAGAAGCTTTATGGAGTTCATCACTACAATTGGTGCTGCGTCTGCAATAATCATTTTAGTATTTAAGGACACTATTATGGGATTTGTTGCTAGTATCCAGGTCTCTGTAAACGATATGGTTAGGATTGGAGATTGGATTACATTTCAAAAGTATGGTGCTGATGGAGATGTTATTGAAATTAATTTAGCTACGGTTAAAGTTCAAAATTTTGACATGACTATAACTACTATCCCAACTTATGCACTTATTTCAGATTCTTTTAAAAACTGGAGAGGTATGGTAAGTTCAGAAGGTCGAAGGATTAAAAGATCTATAAATATTAATTTTGATAGTATTAAATTTCTTAATAAAGAGGATATACAAAAACTATCAAAAATTGAGATTATTTCATCATATGTTAATGACAGGAGGAATGATATTGACGGTTTTAATTTAAAAAACAATGTTGATAAAGACCTTCTTCTTAACGGAAGGAATTTAACTAATATTGGGGTTTTTAGAAAGTACTTGCAAACTTACATTGAAACGCACTCGGCAATAAATAAAGATATGACTATAATGGTCAGACAATTAGATCCGACAATACATGGTGTTCCTCTAGAGGTTTACGCTTTTAGTTCAGATAAAGAATGGCAAAATTACGAATACATAATTTCAGATATATTCGATCATATCATTTCATCAGTTAAGTATTTCGATTTACATATATTTGAAATGCCTTCTAGTGTGAGTATTAAAAATCTTAAGTTGTAAATGTCACTTTATTAAGCCTTAATCCTGAAGCAGGTGCTATGTAATTTATTGTAGGGTTATATTCAATTAAGGAGTCTTCTATATATTTAAGGTCTACCTCCCCTCTACCTAGTTCAACAAGAACCCCCATCATTAATCGGATTTGATTCCTCATGAATCCTTTGCCAACAACTGTTAAATCATAACTAATTTTTGGAAAAAAACTTGCTTTTAGAGTTTCATTTGTAGAAATTCTACAATAGTTTATTTCTCTTTCAAATAATCCATTGTCATTTGGTTTATAGCAGTAGGACTTTAAGTTATGCTTGCCCTCAAACAATTTAGCGCCATCTTTCATTATATTAATATCTAGATCATCTAAAAATGTTGTAATGAATGGTGCGCAATAAGGATGATTTTTTATCCCTTCAGAAAACAAATACTTATACTCCTTTAGTTTTGGACTATTAATGATATTAAACTCTTTACTGACCTTTTCTATAGATAAGGCTCTAATGTCTTGTGGAAAATTTTTATTTATTAAATCTTGGAACTCTAACAAGTTGATTAGTGGTTTGTCTGTAAATAACTCGAACGCTGTATCGGTGGCTGAGACCATTGCATCTGTTCTGCCTGTTCCTAATGTTTTAAATTTGTTGTCGCCATCAAATACATAATTAATAGTTCTATCAATCATTAAGTGCACAGTTTTTAGATTAGGCTGTTTTTGCCAACCATGAAACCTATACCCTAAAAACTGAATATGTATTAGATAATAATTATTTAAATTCATTTATTTACTGATTTTTTTTATAAAAAAAACCCCATAAGTACTTTATGAGGTTTTTTTTAATTTTAAAAGTAGAAATTAATTATTCCCTAAGATAAGAGGTAATCCATCTTTTCCGCTTCCTATAACAACCACTTTAGAGTTGTTTGAAGAAGCTAACTTTATAGTAGCCTCAATTCCTTTATCTCTTAAAATATTAGTTGTAAGAGAAGAGTTTAGTATTCTATTCGCATCAGCTTTACCCTGTGCATCAATTCTAACTTTATCCGCTTCTTTTCTAGCACTTTCAAGTCTAAATTCATATTCCAAAGACTCTTGTTCTTGCTTCAATTTTCTTTCTATCGCTTCTTTAATTGTTGGAGGCAATGTCACATCTCTAACAAGTATTTCGTTAAGTTGTATGTATTGATCAGCTACAATTTTCTTTGTTTCATCATAAATCTCTAATTGAATAGCATCTCTCTTACTAGAATATAGTTGTTCTGGCGTATATCTTCCTACAACACTTCTTGCTGCAGATCTAATTGCGGGCAATAATATTCTACTTTTATAATTTACTCCTTTCTCCTGGTGTAATTTACCTAAGTTTTCTATTGTAGGTTGAAACCATGCAGAAGCTTCTAGTTTAATTTCTAGACCATTAGAAGATAATACATTCATCTTTTCAAAAACCTCTTGTTGTCTAACTTCATATACAACTACTGAATTCCAAGGCATTATGAATTGTAAACCTTCACTTAATGGTGGCTTATCCGTTACGACACCTCCATCAAAGGTTTTAAATACAACTCCAGCTTCACCAGCGTTAATTGTTACTAAAGTCTTTCCTCCTATCAATAAGATAAAAGAAAATATTAAAATTAAGGGTAATCCAATTTTCGGTAATTTGTCCATGTTTTTTGTTTTTATGTTATTAAAATTATTATTTATGTTAGCATTCCGCCATCCACATTAATTACTTGACCTGTTACGTATGAAGAAAGCTCGCTAGCTAACCAAACGCAGGTGTTGGCAATATCAAGTGGAGTTCCTCCTCTTTTAAGAGGTATGTTTTTTCTCCATTCATTTACTGTATTTTCATCTAACTTTGCAGTCATTTCAGTTTCTATAAACCCTGGAGCTACAACGTTACATCTGATATTTCTTGATCCCAGCTCTAATGCCACAGATTTTGAAAAACCGATGATACCTGCCTTTGAAGCAGCGTAATTAGTCTGTCCTGCATTCCCTTTTACACCAACGACAGAACTCATATTAATTATTGATCCATGTCTTTGTTTAAGCATTGTTCTTTGTACAGCCTTAGTCATATTAAATACAGACTTTAAGTTAACATCTATAACTGTATCAAAATCAGATTCTTGCATTCTCATCAATAAGTTATCCTTAGTTATTCCAGCATTGTTTATTAATACGTCAATTGTGTCAAAATCTAATAATACTTTATCTATTAAGCTATGTGCATCATCAAATTTCGAAGCGTCACTTTGGAATGATATAGCTTTAACTCCGAGATTGTTTAGTTCATCTTCAAGTTTTTTTGCTTCATCATGAGATCTACTATATGTGAATATTATATTTGCTCCTTGTTTTGCAAATTCTAAAGCAATGCCCTTACCTATACCTCTGGTAGCACCAGTTATAATTACATTTTTGTTTTTTAGTAACATATATTTAATTAAGAATTAGTTTAACTTCCTTACCTATATCAGCAGGTGAATTCACTACATTAATTCCACATTTACTTAATATCATTTTTTTTGCTTGTGCAGTATCATCACTTCCACCAACGATCGCTCCTGCATGACCCATTGTTCTACCAGCCGGCGCGGTCTCTCCTGCTATAAAACCAACTACTGGTTTTGTGCTCCCGCTTGACTTATACCAGTTTGCTGCATCTGCCTCTAGCTGCCCTCCTATTTCTCCAATCATCACTACACAATCGGTTTCATCATCATTTATAAGCATTTCTAAAGCTTGTTTTGTTGTAGTCCCTATTATAGGATCTCCTCCAATACCAATAGCGGTACTTATTCCATAACCTTGTTTCACGACTTGATCAGCAGCCTCATATGTTAGAGTTCCTGATTTGGACACAATCCCTACATTCCCTTTCTTAAAAACAAATCCAGGCATTATACCAACCTTTGCCTCACCTGGAGTAATAACACCTGGACAATTAGGGCCTATTAATACACAGTCTTTACCATTTAAGTAGTTTTTTACTTTAATCATATCTGAAGTTGGAATACCTTCAGTTATAGTTATTATTGTTTTAATGTCTGCATCTGCTGCTTCCATTATTGCATCTGCCGCAAATGCAGGTGGCACAAATATTATTGAAGTATCAGCATTTAACTTCTTTACAGCTTCTTCTACAGTATTGTATACTGGTTTTTCAAGGTGTAAAGAACCTCCTTTTCCAGGTGTAACACCACCGACAACGTTTGTTCCGTATTCAATCATTTGAGTTGCATGAAATGTACCTTCACTACCTGTGAACCCTTGTACTATAATTTTAGAATCTTTATTAACTAATACGCTCATATTTTATTCTTTATATCTTTCTTTATAGGTTCCTTTTTCCGTTTCTATTTTTATCTTATCTCCTTCGTTTATAAAAAGAGGGACATTGATTATTGCTCCAGTTTCTACTGTTGCTGGTTTTGTTGCATTTGTAGCCGTATTACCCTTCACTCCTGGTTCAGATGAAATAACCTCTAAGACAACACTAGCAGGCATTTCCACTGATAATGGCAATCCATCTTCTGAGTTAATTATTACAGTGACCAAAACTCCTTCTTTTAAAAGATTAGAATTATCAATAAGCTCTTTACTTAAAGATATTTGGTCGTAATCAGCTGTATTCATAAAATGAAAATCATCACCATCTTTATATAGAAATTGAAATTTATGAGTCTCTACCCTTACTTCATCTATCTTGTGTCCAGAAGAAAAAGTATTATCTATAACTTTACCATTAGTAACACTTTTTAATTTTGTCCTAACGAATGCAGGCCCTTTTCCTGGCTTAACATGTAAGAACTCAATTACCTTATAAATGTCATGATTATAATTAATGCATAATCCGTTCCTTATATCACTTGTATTTGCCATATTAGTTTGATTTAAAGTATCCTTTCATAATACCTCTATGTGAATTTCGTATAAATTGTAATATTTTATCTCTTTCTGGAGAAGCTTCCATTTCAGCTTCAATTATATCACAAGCTTGTGAATTATTATAATTTTTTTGGTATAAGTATCTATATATATTCTGTACCTCAGATATTTTTTTTGAATCAAACCCTCTTCTTCTTAATCCTACAGAATTAATTCCTACATAAGATAAAGGCTCTCTAGCAGCTTTTACATATGGAGGAACATCTTTTCTAACAAGTGATCCACCAGTAACAAAAGCATGATCTCCAATTGAACAAAACTGATGAACTGCGGTTAATCCAGAAATAATAACATAATCACCAACTGTTACATGTCCAGCTAAAGTTGAGTTATTTGAAAATATACAATTATCTCCTACTATACAGTCATGAGCTACGTGACAATAAGCCATTATTAAACAATTATTACCAATAACAGTTTTCATTCTATCTGTAGTGCCTTTATTTATAGTTACGCACTCTCTAATTGTTACATTATCACCAATTTCTACTGTCGTCTCTTCGTTATTGTATTTTAAATCTTGAGGAGTACCTGAAATCACAGAACCTGGAAATATACTACAGTTTTTTCCAATTCGTGCACCATCCATAATAGTAACATTAGGACCAACCCATGTTCCTTCACCAATAACGACATTTCCATCAATTGTTGTAAAAGGCTCTATGACTACATTCTTTGCTATTTTTGCACTTGGATGTATATATGATAAAGGTTGTTTCATTTATTTGACTTTAGTTATTTGAGCCATTAATTCAGCTTCGGCACATAGTTTTCCATTCACATAAGCATATCCTTGCATATGACAAATCCCCCTTCTTATTGGAGTAATTAGTGTGCATTTAAAAATTATTGTATCCCCTGGAAAAACTTTATTTTTAAATCTAACTTTATCAATTTTCGCGAAAAAAGTTAAATAATTTTCTGGGTTTTCCAAGGTGTTCAGTACAAGAATACCACCAATTTGAGCCATTGCTTCTACAATAAGAACACCAGGCATAACTGGGAATCCAGGGAAGTGACCTTGAAAAAATGATTCATTTATAGTAACGTTCTTAATTCCAATCACTTTTGAACTTGATAATTCATGTATTTTATCTACAAACAAGAACGGTGGCCTGTGTGGTAATACTTCCATTATCTTATTGGTATCCATTACTGGCTCTTTACTGAAGTCTATGATTGGAACATTGTTTTTTCTTTCAATTTTAATAATATCACTCAATTTTTTTGCAAACTTAGTATTTACAAAATGACCTGGTTTATTCGCAATTACCTTACCCCTTAGTCTAATACCTGATAGTGCTAAATCTCCAATGACATCAAGTAATTTATGTCTTGCAGCTTCGTTAGGGTAATGTAATGTCAAGTTATTTAAAATACCATTTGACTTAACCTTAATGTCATCTTTATTAAAAGCAATTTTTAATTTTGCCATTGTAGACTCTGAAAGTTCCTTATCAACATACACTATTGCATTGTTTAAGTCCCCTCCTTTAATCAAACCTTCGTTTAATAACATTTCAATCTCATGTAAAAAACTAAAAGTTCTTGAATTTGAAATGTTTGTTTTAAAATCTTTTAAATTATTTAGAGTTGCATTCTGAGTTCCTAATATTTTGGTTCCAAAATCCACCATTGTAGTTACCTCATAATGATCACTAGGTATAATTGTAATCTCACTTCCTGACTTATCATCCTTGTAGGTAATAACCTCTTTAACAACGTATTCCTTTCTGAAATGTTGAAGATTTGCTAGTCCAGCATTCTCTAAAGCTTCAACAAAATATTTGGAAGAACCATCCATAATTGGAGGTTCAGATGAGTTTAACTCAATATTAATATTGTCAATTTCTAATCCAACTAGTGCAGCTAAAACATGTTCGCATGTTTGTATTGCAACTCCATTTTTTTCAAGTACAGTACCTCTTTGAGTACTGGTTACAAAATTTATATTAGCTTCTATTATTGGGCTACCATCTAAATCAACCCTTGTGAATGTGTAACCATTATCTGCAATAGCAGGCTTAAATGTTAACTTTACATCTTTACCAGTATGCAAGCCAACTCCACTTAAGGAGATAGCTTTAGATATTGTAGTTTGTTTAATTTTAGTAGTAGTAATCATTTTGAATTGTTTAAATTTTTAAAATGCACATACGATTTGTTAAAATCCAACGCATTAAATGCAGGAGAACCTTTTACAGTAGTATTACTTTTAACATTATTAGTTACGGCAGATTTACCTAAGATAATAACATTATCGCCAATTTTTAAATGACCACTAACACCAGACTGTCCGCCAATTTGACAATTCTCTCCAATAGTTGAAGATCCTGCTATTCCACACTGAGCCGCAATAACTGTATTTTTACCTATCACAACATTGTGTGCAACTTGAATTTGATTATCAAGTTTTACACCTTCGTTTATAATAGTTGAACCTAATGTTGCTCTATCAATTGTAGTAGATGCTCCTACGCTTACAGAGTTTTTAATTATCACATTCCCAATCTGTGGTATTTTTATATAAACACCGTTTTTATTAGGTGCAAACCCAAAACCATCAGAACCTATAACAGCATTTGAGTTAATGATACAGTTTTCACCAATAAGAGTGTCTTTTAAAATCTTAACACCTGAGTAAACAATAGTGTTCTTACCAATATTTACATTTTCTCCAATAAAAACATTTTCATGTATTTGAACCTTTTCTGAAATCACTGATCCTGGGCTAACTGTTGTAAAGGCACCAATAAAAACATCTTTAGAAAGATCTGAATCTTTTGAAATTTGAGATAAATCACTAACCCCTACTCTAATTTCATTTGATTTATTAAAAAGGTGTAATAGTTTAACAAAACTAACATAAGCATTGTCAACTCTAATTAATAAGGGAGTAATTTCCTTTTCAGTTTTGAAGTCTTTATTTACAACTAATATCGCTGCCTTTGTTTTATAAGCCAAAGAAGTATATTTTTTGTTTGACAGAAATGTAACAGAATCCATTTCAGCTTCTTCAATTTTAGTAATTTTAGAAACAATCACCTCAGGATCGCCTTCAAGATCTCCATTTAAATATTCTGCTAGTTTTAAAGCACTATAGTTCATACTATGCAAAAATATGAAAAATATGATAAAAGATGCACTATTTCATAATGTATGATTATATAATAGACATATATTTATTTGGTTGTAATAATTGTGTAAATTTATACGTTTTAAATTATATTAATAATAATTAATTAAATATGAAAATTCTTTGGATAGATGATGAAATTGAATTATTAAAACCACATGTTATATTTCTAGAGAACAAGGGTTATTCGCTAGACACATCAAACAATGGTATTGAAGGAGTGGAAATGTTTAAAAAGAACAAATACTCTGCGGTATTATTAGACGAAAACATGCCCGGATTAACTGGCTTAGAGGTGTTAAATCTAATTAATGAATTAGATTTTAATATTCCAATTATCATGATTACCAAAAGTGAAGAAGAAAATATAATGGAAGATGCTATTGGTAATAAAATTTCTGATTATTTAATCAAACCAGTTAATCCAAATCAGATCTTACTAAGTTTGAAAAAATCCATTTCAAAGACTCAGTTAGTTTCCGAGAAGACATTAAGTAATTACCAACAGGAGTTTAGGAAAATATCAAATGAATTAACGGATGCAAACAGCTATAGTGATTGGGTTAATTTATATTTAAAGCTTATTTACTGGGAATTACAATTAAATAACACGGATGAATCGACAATGCAGGGAATATTAATTTCTCAAAAGACAGAATGTAATACTGCTTTTGGAAAATTTATAGAAAATAACTACAAAAACTGGATTAACAATACAGATGATAAGCCGCTACTTTCTAATAGACTAATATCTGAAAGGTTAGTTAAGGATATCTCTCCAAACCAAAAAACACTATTTATAGTTATAGATAACCTCAGATATGATCAGTGGAAAACAATCGAGCCCAGTATTTTGAAGTATTACAATAAAATTTTAGAAGAACCCTATTTTAGTATCCTGCCAACAGCAACTCAGTATGCTAGAAATTCTTTGTTTTCTGGTTTAATGCCATTAGATATCCAAAAGAGATTTCCTCAATATTGGAAATTTGATCACGAAGAAGGTGGTAAGAATCTTTATGAAAAAGAATTACTGCTAGAGAATCTAAAAAATTTAGGCTTATCTAATTTAAAAACAGAGTATATAAAAATCACTAATCTAAAAAATGGAAAAAAACTAGAAGAAGATTTTAGTTCAAAATCAGAAAATGATTTAATAGCTTTAGTATACAATTTTGTTGATATGCTTTCTCATTCTAAAACAGAGATGGAGATGATCAAAGAATTAGCCTCGGATGACAAAAGTTATAGATCACTAACCGCAAGTTGGTTTAACAACTCCTCTCTTATGAGTGTTATTAAACAGGCCGGTGATTTAAATTACAAATTGATCATTACAACAGATCACGGGACTATAAACGTAAAAAACCCTACTAAAGTAATAGGAAATAAAGATTTAAGTTCAAATTTAAGATACAAAACAGGTAGAAGCCTATCCTATAATGAGAAGGATGTTGTTTCATTTTTAAATCCAAATAAAATAGGCTTACCATCTGTATCTATTAATAGCCCATATATTTTTGCAAAAGATGATAAATTCTTTGCTTATCCAAACAATTTTAATCATTACGTTTCTTATTTCAAAGAAACATATCAGCATGGTGGTGTATCTATGGAAGAAATTATAATTCCTTATGTTGTATTAGATCCAAAATAGTTATGGTTAGAAAAATTAAATATAAATTGGAGAATATTGAATTGGCTGTAAATTTTATTTTAAGTAATATAAATACTAGGTTTTTGCTATTTAACGGTACAATGGGATCAGGTAAGACAACATTAATCAAAGCTATAGTTAGTAAATTAGGTAGTACTGATTCTGTATCAAGCCCAACTTTCTCACTAGTTAACGAGTATAAAATAAACAACTCTATTGCTTATCATTTTGATTTTTACAGGATTGAAAATGAAACAGAAGTGCTTGATATTGGAATTGAGGATTATTTCTTAAAAGATAGTTGGTGTTTTATGGAATGGTCAGAAAAAATACCAAATTTAATACCAGATAATGTAAATTATATTAATTTTAAGGTATTAGATGATGACAACAGAACAATCGAAATTGATTTAAATGAATAAAATTAATTATCCATTTAGTAAAGAGGAATTAATCCCTCAGGAAGAAAGGCTAGAACTTACTCAAATTAAAAAGGAATTCCTTATTGGAGTTCCGAAAGAATCATCTATAAATGAAAAAAGAGTTTGTCTAACTCCTGACTCGGTAAGTTTTCTTGTTTCTAACGATTTTAAAATTAGTATTGAAGCAGGTGCTGGTCTTGGTTCTAACTTCACTGATTTTGATTATTCTGAAGCTGGAGCAACAATTGTGAAAAATAAAGAAGACATCTACAAATGTCCAATCATTTTAAAGATAGCTCCACCAACTGAGAATGAAATTAACTTAATTAAGTCTAATTCAATATTAATATCTGCATTAGATTTAAATAAGAATTCTTTAAATATTTTGGATAAATTAATAAGTAAAAAAATCACCTGTATTGCTTTTGAATATATTAAAGAGGATGATGGTTCTTTCCCTGTCTTAAGTCAATTAAGTGAAATCGCAGGTCAAGCTTCTATTTTAATCTCATCAGAATTATTATCCAACACAACTAAAAGTGGAAAAGGTTTGTTTTTCGGTAATTTAAGCGGAGTTCCTCCGACCGAAATTGTGATTATTGGATCTGGAAATGTAGCTAAATCTGCTGCTATTACAGCTACAAAACTTGGGTCAAGAGTGAAATTGTTTAGCAACTCTATTTTTAGATTAAATCAAATTAAAGTATTAATTGACAGTTCTATATATACTTCAACAATACAAAGTAAACAACTAACTAAAGCTTTAATGAGATGTGATGTGGCTATAGGCGCAATAAAAGGAAATGAAACAACTTCTTTTGTAGTTAGTGAAGAGATGGTGATGAAAATGAAAAAAGGAGCAGTTATTGTAGACGTTAGTATTGACTCTCAAGGCACTTTCGAAACCAGTAATCTAACTAGTCACGATAAACCCACTTTTGAAAAATATGGTGTCACGCATTACTGCGTGCCAAATATTCCTTCTAGATACTCAAGAACTTCATCATTATGTATAAGTAATATTATTACTCCATATTTAGTTAAGTCAAAAAAATATGGGAGTTTTGAAAACTTTATTAGAAATAATAATTCTCTGAAAAATGGAGTTTATTTATTCAATGGCTTAAACACAAACAAAATGATCTACGAATTATTCGAGATTGATTATAAAAATATTAATACTATTATATGAAGTTAATTAACAGGTTTATTTATTTTTTTGGTGGATTTTCTATAGGACTAATATTGCTAATGTTCTTCTTGTCAGGAAAAAAAACTAGCTGCGATTACGCTCCTAATTCTAGAGTAATAAAAAATATTAACAGTAAAAATATACATTACTCAAGTGAATTACATTCTGCTTTTTTAAAAAATGAAATAACTGCATTAAGAATTCAAAATATAATAAAATATGGTGATGTAAATTTCACGAAAAGTGAGACTAAATTAGATAGCTGTAAAATTTATGTTATTGAAAGAAGCATCGACGAAATAAATTATTCTGTACAATTAGAAAATTGCACTAATGTAGTAAAAATATTGACCTACACTTTAGAGTAGGCTTTTTCTTCTCTTAAATTCTTTCTTAAATAATAATAATTCTCTTGATGTTTGACCTTCAATTGAAGTGTTCTCATCTGCTCTTCTTAATAAATAAGGTATAACATCCTTAACTGGCCCAAAAGGCAAGTATTTAGCAACTCTATAACCATTAAAAGAAAGGTTATAACTAATATGGTCACTCATTCCGTACAATTGACTAAACCAAACTTTTCCATCTTTGATGTTTACGTTATGATTCTTAATGTTCTTTATAGCTAACGCATTACTTTCTTCATTATGAGTTCCTATAAAGATCGAAAACAAATTAATATGCTCAAACATATAATTAATACAATCATTAAAACACACATCTGTATCGTTTTTACTATTATGAATTGGAGATGCATAGTTGAGCTTATAAGATCTTTCCCTTTCTTTCTCCATATATGCTCCCCTAACAAGTTTAATTCCAATATAAACCTTTTTAGATTCAAACTTATTCTGTAGATATTTTATGTAGTTTAATCTATCAACTCTATACGCTTGAACAGTATTATAAACTGTGGTACGTTCACTATTGTATTTAACTATTAAGTTTTCAAATATCTCATCTACACTGGCTTGTATCCAGCTCTCTTCAGCATCTATTAATACAGATACATTATTTTTCAAGGCACTCTCACAAATTAAGTTGAATCTATTTATAACACTACCCCATTCTATTGCTTCCTTGTTAGATAATTTTTTATTACTAGAAACTTTTTCATATAATTTAAACTCTCCAATTGCAGTAGGCTTAAAAACTATGAAAGGAAAGTTATTACTTGTGTTTAATTTAATAAGGTTTAAAGTTCTCAAAACTGTATTGTCAAAACTTTTATTACTTACTAACCCTTCAACTGAATAGTCTAGGATGGAATAAATACCACTAGTCCTTAAGTTGTCGATTGTCTTTTTACATTCATCCTCATTCTCGCCTCCACAAAATTGTTTAAAAATAGAGGATTTTATTAAAAATTTTATAGGAAATTTAGCTTTCAAAAGTAATAACAATACATATTTACCAATTGTAACTAAAACTGGAAAGGAAATAATTTTAAAAATTAAATAAGCTCTTAACAAGTCCAAAAAAGACTTATTCTTAAAAGCTATTTCAGTATTATTAAATATTTTGTTTTGCATGATTTAAAAAACTAAACAAATATATTTATATACATCGTACTTTTTAAATAATAAACTATTATTTTTAATTTTAATTATATCCTATGAATTCAATTTTAACAAAAAACTATCCAATTTATTTTGATAAAGTAGCTTATTCTGAGCTAAATTCTTATCTAGAAAATAATAGTTTTTCAAAAATAATAGTATTAACAGACAGTAATACTAATTTATATTGTTTTGAAATATTTAATTCAAAATTAAGCAAACTGAACACAGGTGCTATTTCTAATATTACGTTTCCTTATGGAGAAAAAAATAAGAACATATCGACTTGCGAATCTATATGGAATCAGCTTTCAAAATTAGGAGCTGACAGAAATTCATTAATAATAAATTTAGGTGGTGGAGTTGTCTCTGACTTAGGAGGGTTCATTGCATCGACTTTTATGAGAGGCATAAAGTTTATTAATATACCCACAACACTTTTGTCTATGGTAGATGCTTCTATTGGTGGTAAAACTGGAGTAGATTTAAATAACTTAAAAAATCAAATTGGGGTAATTAATAATCCGTCAATGATAGTAGTTGACCCAGTTTTCTTAAAAACTCTTCCACAAGACGAAATAAAATCTGGCTTTAGTGAAATGATTAAACATGCTTTGATTTCAGGTTTAGATTATTGGAATTCAATTAGATCGATTGAACTTAAAAATCTATACGCTGAGAATGTTTTTTATAATTCAATAGTAATTAAAACTGAAATTGTCGATAAAGATCCTTATGAAAAAAAAATAAGAAAAATTTTAAATTATGGTCATACAATTGGTCATGCTATAGAGTCTTTTTGTTTAACTTCTGATAATCACAAGGAGTTAACACATGGGCATAGTATAGCTATTGGCATGATATTAGAAGGTTATATTTCAACTGTAAAATTGAATTTTGATAAGCATCAGAATAATGCAATAAAAAATCTTCTTTTAAGTAATTTTGAAATAATCAAATTCTCTAGTAATGATATAGAAGAGATCATAAAACTCATGAGATTTGATAAAAAAAATAACAAAGGAGAATTGAATTTTATTTTATTAAAAGAGATCGGCAAAGCTGTTATTGATCAAAAAGTTGATATAGATTTGATAAAAAAATCCTTTTTATATCTAAATGATATTAGACCAATTCGTTGAAAATCGCGTGCATTAATCTTTTCTTGTCATTGATACTCTCTTCTAAAGAAATCATTGACTCTGTACGGTAAACACCTTCAATATCATCTAATTTAAAAATAATGTCCTTAGCATCGTTAGTACTTTTAGCTCTTATTTTAGCATATATATTAAATTTTCCAGTTGTTATATGAGCTACTGTAACATTAGGTATTTCATTAATTCTTTCAATAACAAATTTTATCTGAGAGGTGTTCTCAATATATATTCCAACATAAGCTATAAATGAATAACCTAATTTATTATAATCTAATATAAGTGACGAGCCTTTAATTAGTCCAGCATCTTCCATTTTTTTAACTCTTACATGTACAGTCCCTGCTGATATTAATAGTTTTTTTGCTATATCCGTAAAAGGAATTCTAGTGTTGTCAATTAACATATCTAAAATTTGATGATCAATTTCATCTAACTTAAATTTACTTTGCATAAGGTTTTATTTGAATTAATTGCTAATTTATAAAAAACTTTAAACTATTCTCATTAAAAGTGTGTATTTTATAAATTTAACTTGATATTAAGCTCATTTACCAAGGATTTATTCAATTTAACATCTATTATAAGAGCCCCTTTAGCTATCTTTCTGTTATGCATGTCAATTTCTTTGTGCCCTGAGTACTTAGAAAGATCTTCTCTAGCAAATACATATGGGGTAAACTCAACATCTCCACCTTTAAGGGTTTCTATAAAATTTATACCGATATCAACGTTCATGCTATCTACGTTAACATTTTTTAAAATGATATCATAAAATATAACCTTGTTTGTAGGAATCGAAAGATACTCTGTAGTAATAATAGATTTTGATTTATCTGAAATTAAATTTAAGGCCGTTACAATTGAGATAAACATGTATTTTCTTGTTATTTCTCTATTATAATCTAGCTCAAAAAATCCTGATTCAAATAGAATAGTTGCTGCTCCTTTTTTCTGAAAATGATCCCCAAAACAATCTTCGTTATAATCATCATCATATAAGCGAATTCTATCTTTAATAACAAGTGATAGATCATTATATATATGTTCAATTACACACATTGACTTTCTTCTATTCACATTGATTGAACTTTGAATATCATAGCAAGGTGCCAGGAAACTTAACCCTGAAGGGCTTATACCCTTCTCACCTCCGTATATAGTTCTTTGATCGTGAAGATTAAAACAATAATCAGGTTTTATTTTTTCATAATAATCATTTAACAATTTAGATTCTGGTTGTGAGTTGTTTTTAGCATCTCTATTTAAATCAACTTTATTATAATTTACTCTAGTGTATTCTCTTGCGCCATCTGGATTTAAGATAGGAATAATAAACAAAGTGCAATTTTCTAAAACATCTAAGAATTCATTATTATTGAAAGCATTCATTAAATCAAGTAAACTTTTAGTAGAAGTAGACTCATTACCATGCATTTGAGACCACAAGAGAACTTTAGTTCTACCTTTCCCAATATTAATACAATAAATAGTTTCTTGATTAACACTATAACCTAACTCACTAACTTTAAATAAAGGCTTAAGTTCATCTAATCTTAAATGATCATTATTTAAGTACTTAGAGGATAAACCACTTAATCTACAGTTTATAAATATGTCAGTTAAATCTTTAATTTTATTCATGATATAAGAATGAAAGCTAAGTTATAATTTTTAATTAAATTGCATCAATAACAACACTTCAAGTATGAGATATTTTTACACATCAATGCTAATATTATTATTCAACTGTAATCTTAATCAAAAAAGATTATGTGAAGATTTTAAAACAGGTAAATATAAAAGTGTAGTTAAAATCGACAACATAGAATATACTTCAATTTTCACTAGAAATGATAGTATTCAAGTTGAAATTTTTAACAATGTCGTAGACTCTACTAATGTAAGATGGATAAACAATTGTGAAGTTGTTTTTACTACAATCAATCCAAAAAATATTCAACAAAAAAAACCAATTCTTGTTAAGATATTACGCACTTATGAAAAGTCTTATGACTTTGAATACTCATATGTTGGCGAAACCAAAAAACAGCAGGGAAAAGCTGAAATCTTAGAATAATGTAATTTGACCTTTATCTAAATCAGTATCATCATGGTCTTCTTTTTCTTCATTAACCTCGCTTACATCAACTACCTCAATCTCGTTAGCAGAAAGCTCAACAGGCGGTGTATACTCTATTGAATCCAATAAGTTAATTTGCTTTATTTTTGAGCTAGTCAACTGATTACCTTGGGCTTTGATTCCTTTTACAGATATAAATTCATCAATATTAATATTGTTATTCTCTTTTTTGTCTTTATTTCGTTCTTTATTATAAACTAGTTCTATTACTGGTTTCCAATCAGTTGAAATAAGTTCTAAAAATGAATTCTTGTTTTCTGATATAAACAATTCCTCTTTATTCTCATTCTCAATTAAAAATCTTTTTAAGAAATACTTCTCCTTAACCCCATCAAAATATACTGCTGAGATAGGTTTCTTTGGAACCCACTTCTCTAATACAATCATATCTTCTGTAAAATGAGTAGTGATTTCTGGAGAAATAGTTTTAAGAATTCCGTTTTGTCTAACAACTAACAACTTGTCTTCACCACTAAATTCTCCAAGTAACTCCCCTCTTGCGTCAACATTCAATCTTTGCACTGCATCATCAAACCAAATTTTTCTTGGTTTTAATGTAGATACTCCTTTTTCTTTTAGTTCAATTTTATTAACACTATGCTTTGTTACTACATTACCCTTAGACGACCTGCCTTTGATTAAATAATCTGAAAAATCTAAATCCCATTTAATTTTTTTTAATTTTGATGATTGTCTTAAGAGAATTGAAACAATTTCTGCTTCCCCATTAGGATTAGCTGAAAAGTAGGCAACATTAGATTCGTTTTTAGAAGAAGATAAACTATAAGATTTATCTCTGGTAACCCCAGAAACAGCAAATCTTTTTAGGTAGTAAAAATTTTTATCACCGTCTTTATATATCATGTTATATATAGTCCTAGTGTCTTTCTTTTTAAATACAGCTGCGTGAATAATATTTTTACCAATGAAAGTCTTAGCCCCTACTTTGGTGATAACTACTTTACAATCTTTAGTGAATACTATTAAATCATCTATATCGCTACAATCACCAACATATTCATCTTTCCTTAGAGAAGTACCTATAAAACCTTCATCTCTATTTATATAAAGTTTAGTGTTTCTTATAACTACTTTAGTAGCATCTACATCATCAAATAATCTAATTTCAGTTTTTCTTTCTCTATTTCCAGAATAGTCACTTTTTAATTTTTTAAAATAAGAGATGGAGAAATTAATAATATCATCAAGATTATTTTTCACGTCTTTAATTTGATTTTCTAAATCAATAATTTTATCACTAGCCTTATCAATATCAAACTTTGAGATTCTTTTAATCTTAATTTCTGTTAACCTTATAATATCATCTTCAACGACACCTCTTTTTAAATGCGATGTGAATGGACTTAATCCAAGTTCAATAGCCTTAATTACACCAGTCCAAGTCTCCTGATTTTCTATATCACGATAGATTTTGTTTTCTATAAATATTCTCTCTAGTGATGAATAATGCCATTGATTTTCTAGCTCCCCTAGTTTTATTAATAATTCTTGCTTTAATAAATCAACAGTGTTATCAGTTGATATTTTTAAAATTTCTGAGACACCTATAAAAAGAGGTCTGTTATTTTCAATAACACAACCTAGGGGTGAAATAGAAGTTTCACAATTTGTAAAAGCATAAAGTGCATCAATTGTTTTATCTGGCGATATTCCATTAGGTAGGTAAACAAGTATTTCTACTTTTGATGCAGTATTGTCATCAATTTTCTTAACTCTAATTTTACCTCTATCATTAGCTTTTAAAATAGAATCTATAAGAGATGTAGTGGTCGTTCCGTGTGGAATTTCAGAAATTAGTAATGTTGATTTGTCAACTGTGGAGATTTTAGCTCTAAGTCTTACTTTACCACCTCTTAAACCATCATTATAATTTGAAAAATCCGCAATTCCACCAGTTATGAAATCTGGAAGTATGTTTATGTTTTTTCCTTTTAAATGCTTAATCGAGGAATCAATTAGTTCAATAAAATTATGTGACAATATCTTAGTAGATAAGCCCACAGCAATACCTTCTGCACCTTGCGCTAGTAATAATGGAAATTTTACTGGTAGATTAATAGGTTCTTTTCTTCTCCCATCATAGGATGCTTGCCATTTTGTAATTTTTGGATTAAAAATAACATCTAAACCAAATTTTGATATTCTAGCTTCAATATACCTTGCAGCAGCAGCCCTATCACCAGTTAAGGTATTTCCCCAATTACCCTGCGTGTCGATTAATAAATCTTTTTGTCCGATTTGAACCATAGCATCTGCAATACTTGCATCTCCATGAGGGTGGTATTGCATGGTATGACCAACTATGTTAGCTACCTTATTATATCTCCCATCATCCAAGTCTTTCATGGACTGCATAATCCTTCGCTGAACAGGTTTGAATCCATCTTCAATTGCTGGAACTGCTCTTTCCAAAATAACATAAGATGCATAATCTAAAAACCAATCTTTATACATACCAGTAATTCTGGTAATAGACTCATTGCCTTCTAAATTATTATTAACACCTTTATCCTCTGTCATTATTATTTTTTATTTTCAATCAAATCTAATTCAACCTTTAAATTATTTATGATAAATTCTTGTCTATCAGGAGTATTTTTACCCATATAAAAACTTAATAGGTCTTCAATAGACATTCCTTCATCCAGCATTATAGGATCTAGTCTAATATTGTCACCAATGAAGTGTTTGAATTCGTTAGGAGAAATTTCGCCTAAACCCTTGAATCTTGTTATTTCAGGATTAGGTTTTAATTTTGCTATAGCATCTACTCTTTCGCTTTCAGAATAGCAATAAATAGTTTCTTTTTTATTTCTTACTCTAAATAGTGGCGTTTGAAGAATATAAATATGTCCTTCTTTTATAAGTTCTGGGAAAAATTGAAGAAAAAAAGTAATTAATAATAATCTAATATGCATGCCGTCGACATCCGCATCCGTAGCTATAACAACATTGTTATATCTTAAATACTCGATTGACTCTTCAATATTTAAAGCAGCTTGTAGCAGGTTGAATTCTTCATTTTCATACACGATTTTTTTTGTTAAACCATAAGAGTTTAACGGCTTACCTTTTAAACTAAACACAGCTTGAGTATTTACATCACGTGATTTAGTAATACTACCAGAAGCCGAGTCACCTTCTGTTATAAACAAAGTTGATTCTAATCTTTTATCACTTTTAAGATCTCCAAGATGTATCCTACAATCTCTAAGTTTTTTATTATGAATACTTGCTTTTTTAGCTCTATCCCTTGCTAATTTTCTTATACCCGAAAGCTCTTTCCTTTCTTTTTCAGCTTGTAAAATCTTTCTTTGAATAGATTCTGCAATCTTAGGGTTTTTATGAAGATAATTATCTAAACTATTTTTCAAAAAATCATTAACATATGTTCTGACCGTTGGTAAGTTACCACCCATATCAGTAGATCCAAGTTTTGTTTTTGTCTGACTTTCAAATACTGGTTCCATAACCTTTATTGAAACTGCAGATACAATAGATTTTCTAATGTCTGAAGCGTCATAACTTTTTCCGTAAAACTCCCTAATAGTTCGTACCAAGCCTTCTCTAAAAGCTAATAAATGCGTACCTCCTTGAGTAGTGTTTTGGCCATTGACAAAAGAATGATACTCTTCACTGTACTGTGTTTTACTATGTGTAATTGCAACTTCAATATCTTCACCCTTTATATGAATTATTGGATAAAGCATATCGCTTTCATTAATTCTCTCACTTAATAAGTCTTTTAACCCGTTTTCACTAAAAAACTTTTCTCCATTAAAAACTATAGTTAAACCAGGGTTTAAATAAACATAATTCTTAAGCATTCTAGAGATATATTCATTTCTGTATTTGAAATTTTTAAAAATAGTTTGATCTGGAATAAAGGTAACTTTAGTACCTTTACGCCTTGTAGATTCAGATCTATCCTCATGATTTGTAAGTGAACCTTTATTAAATTCTGCTGCAACTGAAAAACCATCCCTTGTCGACTCAACTCTAAAGAACTCTGAAAGAGCATTAACTGCTTTAGTACCTACTCCGTTTAATCCGACTGCTTTTTTAAATGCTTTAGAATCATATTTTCCACCAGTATTCATTTTTGAAACAACATCGACAACCTTACCTAAGGGAATACCACGTCCAAAATCCCTAACGGTTACTTTAGTCTGATTTATAGAAACATCAATAGTTTTTCCAGCACCCATTACAAACTCATCAATAGAGTTGTCTAAAACTTCTTTTAATAAAATATAAATACCATCATCTTGAGAAGAGCCGTCCCCAAGCTTACCTATATACATGCCAGGTCGCATTCTGATGTGTTCTTTCCAATCTAAAGAACGAATATTATCTTCTGTATAATTATTATTTGATGACATCTGAATTAATCTATATATGCAAGATGCTAATATAGTATATCATAATAAAAAAAGAAATCAAGAATCAACAAAGTAATTAACAAATATCTAATGTTTGTTGAGAACATCAACTTTAATTTTAGATCTAAAAATTTTTAAAGATTTTTAAACATTAAATAAGAAATGCATTACATCACCATCATTAACAATGTAGTTTTTTCCTTCAATGTTCATTTTACCAGCTTCCTTTACTTTGGCTTCATTTTTATATGTTAAGTAATTTTCATATGATATGACTTCGGCTCTAATAAAACCTTTTTCAAAGTCGGTATGTATTACTCCAGCAGCTTGAGGTGCGGTTGATCCTATTGGAATTGTCCAAGCTCTAACTTCTTTAACCCCTGCGGTAAAATAAGTTTGTAAACTTAATAATTGATAAGTAGATTTTAACAATTTTGAAGAGCCTGGCTCTTTTAAACCTAAATCTTCTAAGAATATCTTTCTCTCTTCAAAATCATCTAATTCATTTATGTCAGCTTCTATCCCGACAGCTAAAGTGATAACTTCAGCATTTTCAGTTGATACAAGTTTTTTAATTGTATCAACATAATGATTGCCGGTGTTTGCACTATTTTCATCAACATTACAAACATATAAAACAGGTTTATCTGTTATTAGCTGCAATGGAGCCACAAAAATTAAATAACTTTCCTTGTCAAAGTCAATAGATCGAACTGAATTAAAAGACTCTAAATGAAATTTGATTTGATTTAAAATAATTAATTCTTTTTGAGCTTCTTTATTACCTGTTTTAGCAGTCCTTACTGTCTTTTCTAATTTCTTGGTTACAGTTTCTAGATCTTTTAATTGTAACTCTAAATCTATTATTTCTTTATCTCTAACGGGATCAACAGAACCATCTACATGAATAATATTATCATCATCAAAACATCTTAAAACATGAATAATCGCATCAGTTTCTCTAATGTTACCTAAAAATTGATTACCAAGCCCTTCACCCTTGCTAGCACCTTTGACTAACCCAGCAATATCTACAATTTCAACAGTAGCTGGTATAACTTTTTCTGGATTAACTAAGCTCTCTAATACTAAAAGTCTATCATCCGGAACATTGACCACTCCGATATTTGGTTCAATTGTACAAAAAGGAAAATTTGCACTTTGAGCTTTTGAGTTTGATAAACAATTAAATAAAGTTGATTTTCCTACGTTTGGTAATCCTACTATTCCTGCTTTCATTAATTTTTGGGGTGCATAAACTGTTGCTTTCTATTTAAAATATCTTCAGTTTCAACATTATTATCATCTGGAACACAGCAATCTACTGGACATACAGCTGCACATTGAGGCTCCTCATGGAAACCAACACACTCAGTACACTTACTTGGAACTATATAATAAATCTCATCACTGACAGGCTCTTGGTTAACATCAGCGTTAACTGTTTCTCCACTTGTCAAAAGCACATCTCCTTCTAAACTTGTTCCATCAGAGTACCTCCAGTCATCACTAGCTTCATAGATAGCTGTGTTAGGGCATTCTGGTTCACAAGCACCACAATTAATACACTCATCAGTAATTATGATTGCCATATGATTAATGTTTTATAAATTTGTTACAAAAGTAATTCCAAAAGAATTTAAAACCAAGAAGTTAAATGAATTTAAATGATAGAATAGAATTAGTATCTGAACTAGGCCAGTTTTTTAAAAAATATTTAGACACAAATTATGATAATACTAATGATGATAAGTTAATTGCTTTTGAGAAAACAATTCAACAGGGTAAATTAAACAACCCATGGTTTACTGATCAAAACATGAAAGTGAACTTATCTTATTGGGCGGAAAAGTTAAATAAATATGATTTGACCCAATGGATGAATAATTACGACACCATGAATGTTTCTTCTAAAAGTGTAGCTATAATTATGGCTGGAAATATCCCTCTTGTTGGTTTTCATGATTTTCTTTCTGTATTTCTGTGTGGACATAATTCAATTATCAAGTTGTCTTCCAATGATAAGCACATTCTTCCTTTTTTAACCAATCTTATGATATCAATAAACAATGAACTATCAAAAAAAATCATCTATATAGAAGGGAAATTACAAGGTTATGATGCGGTTATCGCCACTGGATCAAATAATACTAGCAGATATTTTGAGTATTATTTTAAAAATAAAAAATCTATAATTAGAAAAAACAGAAATTCTATTGCTGTTTTAGATGGAAGTGAGAATGAAGATGATCTTTCACTACTAGGGGATGATATTTTTACATATTTTGGTCTTGGCTGTAGAAGTATATCAAAGCTTTATGTACCTGAAAATTATTGCTTTGATTTGTTTTTCAATTCTATTTTCAAATGGAATGATTTAATTAATAGTCACAAGTATGCTAATAACTATGATTATAATAAAGCAATTTATTTAATGAGTGAATACAAGTTTTTTGATAATGGATTTTTTATGGTAAAAGAAGGCTCAGAATTATACTCACCTATTTCCACAATCAATTATGAATTTTACAATGACATATCAACATTAAAGCAGAAAATAAAGGCTGACGATAAAGACATACAATGCATTGTAAGTAATACTGAAATTGAGAATAAAATTAATTTTGGAGAAACTCAAAAACCTTCATTAAGTCAGTATGCTGACAATATTGATGTCGTAGAATTTTTGTTAACAATATAGTTAAAAAGTTATCCTAATAAATAACATTATTTTGAGATTTAATTGCCAAATTTGTTTTTTTAAATTTATACTATGAAAATACATAATTTCAGTGCCGGACCTTCAATACTTCCACAGGAAGTTTTATTAAAAGCATCAGAATCTGTTATGGATTTCAACGAAAGCGGATTATCTCTATTAGAAATTTCTCATAGAAGTAAGGCATTTATTGATGTGCTTGATGAAGCTAAAGAAACTGCACTAGAGCTTTTAAATCTTAAAAATAAAGGATATGAAGTCCTTTTCTTACAAGGTGGAGCTAGTAACCAATTTTTAATGTCTGCATATAATTTACTAGAAACTAAAGCTACTTTTCTTAATACTGGATCATGGAGTGATAAAGCTATTAAAGAAGCTAAATTATTTGGTTCTGTTCATGAGTTGGCTAGTTCTAAAGATTCTAATTTCAACTACATCCCAAAAAATTATTCAATCCCAACTGATTGTGATTATTTTCATTGCACTTCTAACAACACAATTTTTGGAACCCAAATAAAAAACTTCAAATCATGTCCTATTCCATTAATTTGTGATATGAGTAGTGATATTTTCTCTAGGGTATTAGATTTCACTAAATTCGATTTAATCTATGCTGGTGCTCAAAAAAACATGGGTCCGGCTGGCGCTACAATTGTTATAATAAAGGAAGATATATTAGGTAAAGTAACAAGAGAAATTCCTTCAATGATGAATTACAAACTTATGATTGATAAAGGCAGTATGTTTAATACTCCCCCTGTTTTCTCCATATATGTTTCTCTTCTAACTATGAAATGGTTGAAAAACATGGGCGGAATTAAAGCTATTGAAGAAATAAATAAAACAAAAGCTATTGTAATGTACTCTGAAGTTGATTTAAACCCGCTATTCAAAGGCTTTGCATCGATTGAAGATAGATCATCTATGAATGCAACTTTTAGTTTGATAAATACTGATTTAAAAGTAACTTTTGAATCTATGTTAAAAGAAGCAGGAATTGATGGCGTGAATGGACATAGAAGTGTTGGAGGTTACAGAGCCTCAATGTATAATGCTTTATCCCTAGATAGTGTCAAAACTCTAGTAGAAGTAATGAGCGAATTAGAATCTAAAGCATAATAAAAATGAAAGTATTAGTAAACGACGGTATGTCAAAAAGTGGAATTGACAAGTTAACTCAAAATGGTTTTAAAGTCATAACAGTTACTGTTGAACAAGGGCAGTTAGTAGATTTTATTAATAAAAACAACATTATTGTTTTATTAGTAAGGAGTGCTACAACAGTAAGGAAAGATATCATTGACAATTGTCCAACTCTAAAGATAATTGGAAGAGGTGGAGTCGGAATGGATAATATAGATGTAGATTATGCTAGAGAAAAGGGATTGAAAGTTATAAATACACCCGCAGCATCATCTAGCTCTGTTGCTGAGCTAGTTATAGCGCATTTATATAGCTGTGTTAGGTTCTTACACAATTCTAATAGAAGTATGCCATTAGAGGGGGATACTCATTTTAAAGTATTAAAAAAGTTATATGCTAAAGGAGTTGAGTTAAGAGGCAAGACTCTAGGGATTATTGGCTTTGGACGAATAGGACAAGAAGTTGCTAAAATTGCTCTAGGTATAGGTATGAATGTTGTTTTTTATGACCTTCATACTGAGAGTGTAAGCTTAGAGTTAAAGTTTTTTAATAAATCTAATCTAAAATTTGATCTAGAAAGATCTACTTTTAAGGAAGTTTTAAGTATTTCGGATTTTATAACATTACATGTTCCTGCACAAAAAAAATATGTTATTAGTGATGCTGAGTTTAACATCATGAAGCCTGGAGTTGGAGTGATTAATGCTGCAAGAGGAGGAGTAGTAGATGAAGTTGCTTTAGATAAATATTTGACTGAGGGAAAAATAGCTTTTGCAGCACTTGATACTTTTGAAAACGAACCTAAACCTGAGATTAAATTATTAATGAATCCTAACATATCGCTAACACCACATATTGGCGCAGCTACCAATGAGGCTCAAGACAGAATCGGATTAGAGTTGGCAGAGCAAATAATTCAAATATTAAGCTAGTCTATGTTAAAGAAACTAATGCTTAAATACAATGTAAACATAACTCAACTTATTGTTATGTTTATCGTTTTTGGAGTTACTGGATCTGTTTCAGCTAAATTTTCTGGACCAATTTCAAACTACTTTAATTTAGATGAATTAAATGTTTTTTTTTATTGGCCTTTAAGAATACTTATTCTATTCCCAATTTATCAAATACTGTTAATTTGGTTCGGTTTTATATTTAACCTAATCACAGGTGTTATTGATAAAAATAATAATAATTTTATTTTTAATTTCTTTTACAACATGTCTATAAAAATGATGAAAAGTATGATTAGACTATTATCCTTTGGACAACTTTTCAAAAACTAATTATTTAAGAAATTCTTTATTATTCTCCATTAGTTTTTTAATTTTTGGCCCAATCACTGCCGAGCAGTAGGGTTGATTTGAATTTTGATCATAGTATTCCTTATGCTCAATTTCTGCATTATAAAATCTATCCAACATCTTAACTTCCGTAACAATATTGTCATTTAGTAAATTTATTATGTAATTATTTACAAACTGAATTTCACTATCATCTAAACAAAAAACAGCAGACCTGTATTGAGTCCCTTTATCATTCCCTTGTTGATTCAATGTAGTTGGGTCATGTGTGGAAAAGAAAACTTCTAGCAAAGTGTCATATGTAATAATATCTTTATTAAATATAATTTCAATGGCTTCTGCATGTCCCGTAATACCTAAACATACTTGTTTATATTTAGGGTTTACTACTCCCCCACCAGCGTAGCCTGGAAACACCTCGATAACTCCTTTTAATCTTGAAAATATTGCTTCTGTGCACCAAAAACATCCACCAGCAAAATATGCTTTATTTATATTGTTCATAGTATAATAATTACTAACTAACTTGTCTAATGATTATTAATTGGTAATTTCACAATATTATTTATTATTTACAATGATTAGAACTAAAAATTTAAAAAAATCTTATAAATCTATCCAAGTATTAAAAGGAGTTGACTTAAATATAGCTGAATCCGAGATTGTTTCTATTGTTGGTGCATCAGGAGCAGGAAAAACAACTTTACTGCAAATACTAGGAACATTAGATGCTCCTTCAAATGACAATTGTCAATTATTAATCGACAATACTGATATACTAAAGTTAGAACAGAATGAATTATCAAAATTCAGGAACACTAATATTGGATTTATATTTCAATTTCATCAATTACTCCCTGAGTTTACAGCACTCGAAAATGTATGTATTCCAGGCTATATAAAAAAAAGAGGGAAAAACGAAATTGAATCAAGAGCTAAAGAATTACTTTCTTATTTAGACTTAGATAAAAAATTGCATAATAAACCAAATGAACTTTCAGGCGGTGAACAACAAAGAGTTGCTGTTGCTCGTGCTTTAATTAATGACCCTAAAGTAATATTTGCTGATGAGCCATCTGGTAATTTAGATAGCGTAAGTGCTGATAATTTATATAAGCTTTTCTTTGACATTAGGAGTAAGTATAACACTACATTTATTATAGTTACACATAATGAGAAGTTAGCTAATCTAGCTGATAGAAAAATTGAAATTACAGACGGTATCATAAATAAATAATATTGAAGAAGCTTGATCACAATGATTTAAAATCTTTTTTAGACGAAAAGTATAAACAATATAATAACCCTAAGTTTATTTCCTCAGACCCTATACAGATTCCACACTCATTTACTATTAAAGAAGATATAGAGATTTCAGGTTTTTTAACTTCAGTAATTTCTTGGGGGAATAGGAAAGTTATTATCAAAAACGCTAAAGAAATTATGAGTTTTTTAGATAACTCACCATATGATTTTATTTTAAACCATACTGAAAAAGACTTAAAGTCTATTAATTCATTTGTTCATCGCACCTTTAATTCATTAGATTTAATTTACTTTATTAGTGCTTTAAAACATATATATAATGAGCATGATGGTTTAGAACCTATTTTTACAGAGAACTGTTTAAATGCTTCAACCCAAAACTCTATACATGTTTTAAAAAAAATTTTCTTTAAACATCCTCATGACAAACGCATAACAAAACACATTGCTGATCCCTATAAAGGATCATCAGCTAAAAGAATTAATATGTTTTTAAGATGGATGGTTCGAAAAGATAATAATGGCGTTGATTTTGGTATATGGAAAAATATACCAACAAGTTATTTATCAATACCTCTTGATGTACATTCCGGAAATGTTGCAAGAAAATTAGGTCTCTTAAATAGAAAACAAAATGATTCAAAAGCTTTAATTGAGCTAGATTATCAACTCAGGTTATTAGATTCTAATGATCCTGTAAAATATGATTATGCACTTTTTGGATTAGGTGTATTCGAATCATTTTAACAATCTATTTTTGATATTTTCATTTTAAAATCATTAAATTTAGTTATCTAAATCTAAATTCATGAAACTCTATTTTATTTTATTAACATTTATTTTTTCTTCAATAGTCTATAGTCAAGATTTAAAATTACCTGTAGACACGTTAATTACTAGTAGTCATACTACAAAGATTAAAAATGCAACAGTTGATTATTTAGCCTCTACGGGAACTCAGCCTGTTTGGGACTCCAAAGGAAAAGTCATTGCATCTTTGTATTATACATATTATAAAAGAACAGATGTTAAAAAAACTACTGAAAGACCATTAGTTATCTCTTTTAATGGTGGACCAGGCTCTGCTTCTGTATGGATGCATATTGCATATACTGGACCTAAGATATTAAAAATTGACAGTGAGGGGTTTCCTGTGCAGCCATATGGTGTTAAAGACAATCCATATTCTATTTTAGACGTTGCAGATATAGTTTTTGTAAACCCGGTAAATACTGGCTATTCTAGAATGATTGCTGATTCAAATGGGAAAATGCCAGATAAAAGCACTTTTTTCGGAATCAATGCAGATATTAAGTACTTAGCAGGTTGGATAAACACATTTGTTAGTAGAAATAATCTTTGGGAATCTCCTAAATACATAATTGGAGAAAGTTATGGTGGAACTAGAGTTATGGGGCTGGCTTTAGAATTACAAGAAAGACAATGGATGTATTTAAATGGAGTGATTATGGTTTCTCCAGCAGATTATAAAGTTTACAGTACAGGCGGAGCAGTTAGTTCTGCTATAAACTTACCGTATTTTACTGCTGCCGCATGGTATCATAAAGCTTTAGATGCTAAATTACAAGAAAAAGACTTATTAGAAATACTGCCCGAGTCTGAAAATTTTACAATCAATACACTAATTCCAGCTTTAGCAAAAGGAGGTTTTATTTCTAATGATGAAAAACAAATGATTGCAGAAAAAATGTCTTATTATTCAGGTTTAAGCAAAAAGTCTATATTACAACACAACTTAGATATACCTACACAGTTTTTTTGGAAAGATTTATTAAGAGATAAAAGTGGTTATACAATAGGAAGACTAGATTCAAGATACTTAGGATTGGACAAAACTGAAGCTGGATCTAGACCAGATTCAAATGCAGAACTTGATTCTTGGGAACATTCCTTTACACCTGCTATTAATCATTATTTAAGAAATGATTTAGGGTTTAAAACAGATTTGAAATATAATCTATTTGGTACTGTTCGTCCTTGGGACAACAGAAATGATACCACACGAGATGACCTTAGGCAAGCAATGGCACAAAATCCATATCTAAAAGTTTTGGTACAGTCTGGATATTATGATGGTGCTACAACATATTTTCAAGCAAAATATACTATGTGGCATGTTGATCCAAGTGGTAAAATGAAAGATAGATTTACATATAAAGGATACAGGAGTGGTCATATGATGTATTTAAGATCTGAGGATTTGGAATCATCAAATGAAGATCTAAGAGTATTTATTAAAAACTCTTTATCTAACGGAAAATCTGCTAAATATGAATAATTTTTCTACTAGTTGTTTTTTAGGCTTATTTGTTTTGATTTCGGGATGTAGTAAAGATCTTGTATTACAACCTGTTGCACTTAACAGCAATGTCCAATCCTCTGAACCTAATCTATATACTTCTGATAATGGTAAAACCTATTTAAGCTTTATATCTTCTGAAGTTGATACTGAAGAAAGTAAACTTTACTTTTCCACATTAGATCTAGCTAATTTAAAATGGAATAAACCAAGTCTAATAAATAGCTCAACCGATTGGTTTGTTAATTGGGCAGATTTTCCGAGAATTACTTCTAACAACAACAATGGCATTTCTGTTCATTACTTGCAAAAAAGTGGAGAGGGTACTTACTCATATGATATTAAAGTTATGAACTCAAAAGATGGTGGAGCTAATTGGGACAAACCTTTAAAGCTACATAATGATAGTACTAAAACTGAACATGGTTTCGTATCAACAATTAATTATAATAACAATTTTCTTTCAACATACCTAGATGGTAGACAAAATGAATTAGCAAAACATGATAAGAGCTTAAGTCCACAAATGACTTTAAGGTCGACTTCATATAATATAGATGGGGAAATTTTATTAGATAAATTAATTGACAACAAGGTATGTGATTGTTGTCAAACAGATTTAGGGATAACTCAAAATAATATTCCGATAACAGTTTACAGGGATAGATCACAAAATGAAACTAGAGATATATACTATTCGTTTTTTAAAGACGCAAAGTGGTCAACTCCACTTTCTATTAATGATGATAATTGGATAATTTCAGGATGTCCAGTAAATGGACCTGCAATTTCAACTTTCAGAAATTCATCTTCAGTAGTTTGGTACACTGAAGAGAAAGGAGAGAGTGTACTAAAAATTGCTTTTTCCGAGAACATCACAAACGGTTTTAATGATCCTATTATAATAAATGCCAATGACCCAATAGGAAGGGTAGATATAGAAATGATTAATGAGACTTCATCGTTAATTAGCTACATGGACTATATAGGTGACAAAGCATATTTAAAAGTGCAAAAAGTTAACAGTCTAACTGGTAATAATAAATTTATTATAATTGAAGAGATTTCTAATACAAGGGCTTCAGGTTTTCCTAAAATAAATATCATTGATGATTCCAAAACAATCATTACATGGACAGACACTACGAATGGGCATAATGTTAAAACTATATTATTAAACAACTCTTACTTTGATTAATAATGATTTAATCAGTATAATCACACCATTTAAAAACTCTTCAAAGTACATTGAAGATTGTATAACCTCAATTCTAAAGCAAACAATTAAAAACTGGGAGTTAATCATTGTAGATGATTATTCTACAGATAATAGTTTTGATATTGTAAAAAGAATGTCTTTAAAAGATGATAGAATTAAACTTTACAAAAACAATGGAAATAATGGTATAATAGAAACTTTAAGAATAGGATTAAATAAGTCTGTCGGAAATTATATAACTAGAATGGACAGTGATGATTTAATGATAACAATAAAATTAGAAGAATTATACCTAAACTTAAAAGAAAAAGGAAAGGGGTTTGTTTCAACTTCATGTGTAAAGTATTTTTCAAAAAAAGGTATAGGGAAAGGATACAAAAACTATGAAGATTGGCTAAATGAATTAATGATTAACAAAAGTAATTTCAAAGACATCTATAAAGAGTGTGTAATACCATCCCCAAACTGGATGATTCATAGAGAGGACTTAATGAACAGTGATGCATTTAATTCAAATATATATCCTGAAGATTATGATTTAGTTTTTAGATTTTATAAAAATAATATTAAGATAGTATCATCAGTAAAAAAGTTACATCTTTGGAGAGATTACTCAAACAGAACATCTAGAGTTGATTCAAATTATGCTGACAATCATTTTTTAGATTTAAAAATAAAATATTTTTTAGAATTAAATTATGATAACAGAAAAGAGTTAGTGATTTGGGGAGCTGGAAAAAAAGGAAAATTACTTGCTAAAAAATTATCAGAGCAAAACATTAGATATTCATGGGTATGTAACAATCCCAATAAAATAGGTAAGCAGATATATAACAATCAAATACTTAATGTCGATTACCTAAATAGGTTAAATAACTTTCAAAGTGTGATAACTGTTGCTAGCAAAGATTCACAAAAGCTAATTAAAGATTTTTTTAGTTCTAAAAATTTAATCTGCATGAAAGACTATTATTTCTTTTGCTAAATAATAAAAAAAGGCCTGAGCCAAATAAAATATAAATGCTTTTGTTATTTTTGTAAAAATATTTCATTTAAATATATATAACCGTAAATGAACTCACTAATAAAATCAGTTACAATTCTAGATAAAAACAGTGAATTCCATAATAATAAAGTTGATATATTAATTGAAAATGGAATAATCATCAATATTGATTTCAACATCAATAATCCTAAAAATTTTAAAGAAATAAATTTACCTAACCTCCACGTCTCTAAAGGTTGGTTTGACTCTAGCGTATCTTTTGGAGAACCAGGTTATGAAGATAGAGAAACAATTAAAAACGGATTAAAGGTAGCCTCAAAATCTGGGTTTACAGCTATTGCTTTGCAACCAAATACAAACCCTGTAATAAACACACGATCTCAGGTTGAATATATCAAGCATAAATGCATTAATAATCAAGTTGAAATATTTCCTATTGGTGCTTTAACAAAGTCTGAGTCTAATCCAGTACTTACAGAAATGTTTGACATGAAAAACGGAGGAGCGATTTGTTTTGGTGATTACAAAAAATCAATCAAGAATCCAAACACATTAAAATTAGCTCTACAATACACCGCTCCATTTGATGGAATAGTCCTTTCTTATCCAGAAGATGATGTTTTATCAAACAGTGGCGTTGTGAATGAAAATATTACAAGTACTTCATTGGGCTTGAAAGGCAATCCTAGTTTAGCAGAAGAAGTACAAATAATGAGGGATTTGTCAATACTAGATTACACTGGTGGTAAATTACATATACCTACGATTTCAACTTCTAGATCTGTAGAATTAATCAGAGATGCAAAAGCAAATAAATTAGATGTAACATGCAGTGTTGCTATTCATAATTTATTTTTCTCAGATAGTATGTTGCTGAATTTTAATACAAATTTTAAAGTACAACCTCCATTAAGAACAAAAAAAGATATAGAATCTTTAATAAATGGTGTAAAGGATGGCACAATAGATATGGTCACTTCAGATCATAATCCTCTGAATATAGAACAAAAGAAAACAGAGTTTGATAATGCAGGGTTTGGGACTATTGGACTGGAAAGTTCATTTGGAGCATTAAACTCCATATTTTCCACTAAAATGAGTATAAAATTATTAACTGCTGGAAGATACATTTTCAATATACCAGAAAAGAAAATTGAGATTGGGGAGGTTGCTAATCTTACGCTATTTAATCCAAACAAGGAATTTGTTTTTACTAATAAGAATATTTATTCTAAATCTAAAAATTCTATTTTTTTAGGAACTAAACTTAGAGGAAAAGTTTATGGTATTATAAACAAGAACTATCTATCTATAAGTAATGCTAAATAAAGAATTATCCATAAATTATTTAATCAAAGAATCAACAACTTTAAACTCTAAAAGTCCTTTACTACTGTTGCTGCATGGATATGGAAGTAATGAAGCAGACTTACATTCATTTGCTAATTATCTACCTGAACATTACACTGTTGTTTCTATTAGAGCACCTCATGCACTTCCTTCCGGTGGTTTTGCCTGGTATAACATTAATTTTGATAATGACATGAACAAGTTTAATGATCATAATCAAGCAAAAAATTCTATCAAGTTAATAATGAAGTTTTTAGATGAATTGATTGAGAAATACTCAATTGAGTCTAATGATATCTCTCTGCTGGGTTTTAGTCAAGGGACTATTCTTAGCTATGCACTTGGATTAAATTTTCCTGAAAGATTTAAAAAAATAATTGGTTTCAGTGGCTATATAGATGAATCTATGGTATTTACGAATACCAATAACTTAGATTACTCTAATTTAAACTTATATATTTCACACGGAACTCAAGACCCTGTTATTCCTGTAGATTGGGCAAGAAAATCAATTGAGATTCTTAAGAAAGAGAAAATAAACCATAACTATAAGGAGTTTGTCTCAGGGCATACAATTTCACCTGATAATTTTTATGATTTCAAAAGCTGGCTTGATACTTCTAACTAACCGTTAGACTCAGCTCATCGTATGCTAAAAATATATTTTTAGGTAATCTTTTTTCAACTTCTTCATGAAAACCTAAATGATGGCTAATATGAGTAAAGTAACATACTTTAGGGTTTATTTTTTCTACAAGTTCTATTGCTTCAGTTAGATTTAAATGTGAATGGTGTTCTTCTATTCTTAAACAATTTAAAACTAGAGTATCTAAGTTTGAGAGCTTTTTTAATTCCTTTACAGAAATAGTTTTCATGTCAGTTATGTAAGCAAAGTTTTTAATCCTAAAACCAAATACCTGTAGCTTATTATGATATACATTTATCGGTACTATATCTAATCCATTTACATTGAAAGGAATATTACTTATGTTTATTGGGTTAATAACAGGGATACCTGGATATTTGTTTTTATTATCAAATATGTAGTCATAACGCTTTTTTAATTTCTCTAATACTCTTTTATGAGCATACACATGTAATTCACCTTGATTAAAATAAAAAGGCCTTAAATCATCTAATCCAGCTACATGGTCACTATGTTCATGTGTAAAAAACACACCATTAATCTTATCACAATTAGATCTTAGCATTTGATATCTAAAGTCTGGACCACAGTCAATTACATATGTAAACATTTTCCAATTAAGTAAAATCGAAGATCTTAATCTTTTATCTTTCACATTATCACTTTTACAAACTGGATGAGTACTACCTATGACAGGGATTCCTTGAGATGTTCCTGTTCCTAAAAAAGTGATTTGTAACATAAATTATTATTATTATAAAAATAGAATATTTTTCTTTGACCAAATCAATTTTTAATACATTTGTAGTATACAATTTATGTGTTATAAAATATAGATATGGATATCGATATAATTCACAATGGTGATTCAAAAGTAATAACTGTTCCTACTACGAAACAGAAGGCTTTAAAAATTAATCTAAACGAAAACATTTACGGAACTTTTGCTGAAATTGGAGCTGGCCAGGAAACTGTTAGGCAATTTTTTAGAGCTGGAGGAGCATCTAGCACAATAGCGAAGTCGATTTCCGCATATGACAAGCACTTTAGCGATGCTATCTACGGTATCGAAGATGACAAAAGGTATGTTACAGAACAAAGGTTAAGAAAAATGCTTGTATGGGAAAGTGATTTAATTGAAAAACGATTACCGAGAGACAAGTATCCGGAAAAATTATTCTTTTCATATGCCAATACTGTAGCTACAATTGATTTTGCTAAAAAATTTAAAGGCCATGGCTGGGTAGGTGTAAGATTTCAAGTAGAGCCTGGCGGTGAATACAATGAAATTATTATTCATATTAGATTCAAAGAAAATGTAGCGAGATTACAGCAAGAAACCTTAGGTATCTTAGGTACAAATTTAATCTACAGTGCATTTTATAAATATAATAGACCAAAAAAACTATTAAAATATCTATACGATAACTTAGAAAAAGATCAACTAGAAATTGATACTATAAACTTTTCTGGACCAGTTTTTAAAGAGGTTGACAACAGGCTTATTAGTTTACAACTAGTAAAAAGAGGAATGACAGATGCTGTAATGTTTTCACCTGACGGGAAGAACGTTCTACCTGCAAAAGTATTATATAAAAAAAACATATTAGCTTTAAGAGGTAGTTTTAGACCTGTAACTAAAGTTAATGTAGAAATGTATTTGAATTCTATAAAGTTATTCTTAAAACAAAAAGGTGTAGACTTAGAAAAAACACAAGTTGTGTTCGAGATTACATTATCTAATTTAAAGTCTGATGGAGAAATAGATGAACAAGATTTTTTAGATAGAGCTAAACTCTTATGTTCTTTAGGTCAAACAGTATTGATATCAGATTTTAAAGAATATTATAAACTTGTTGAGTATTTTTCTTTGTATACGAAGAAAAAAATTGGATTAACAATGGGTATAAATAATTTAATAGAAATTTTTGACCCTAAATACTACACACATCTTAGTGGTGGTATATTAGAAGCCTTTGGTAAATTGTTTTTCAAAAATGTTAAAGTATTTGCCTACCCAATGCTAAATGAAGAAGGTCAAATAATTAACAGTGACAACCTAAAGGTTCACCCTAGAATGAAGGAATTATACAAATTTTTTAAATACAATGGTAAAGTTCAAGATGTGGAAGACTATAATGTTGAAAATTTGAAAATATTTTCTAGAAAGGTTCTTGAATTAATAAATAGTGGCGATCCAAAGTGGGAAGAAATGTTACCAAAAGGTGTTAGCAAATTAATTAAAGAACAAAAGTTATTTGGCTACAAATAACCGTATTATAAACCAAGTATCTGACTAGTGTGGTCTTTTGTTTTTACCTTCTCAATTACATTAGTGATTATCCCTTCTTTATCTGTAACAAATGTAGTTCTTAAAATACCTTCATACTCTCTACCCATGTATTTTTTCAAACCCCAAACTCCAAAAGAATTGATAAGTTCTTTATTGATATCTGCTAATAAGGGATAAGGAAATCCACCAAATTTATTTGAAAATGAAGATTGAGACTTGACTTTATCTGCACTCACGCCATAAATTGAGAATCCATTTTTTGATAATTCAGAGAAATTTTCAGATAGATTACATGCTTGAGCTGTACAGCCAGGAGTATTAGCTTTTGGGTAGAAAAAAATAATACATTTCTTTGATATTAAATCTTGAGATTTAACAACATTTCCTTTATCATCAAAACATTCGAAATTTGGAAGAGAGTCCCCTACTTGTAATAATCCCATAATTAGTATATTTGAAATTCTTAGTAAAGATAATATAAATGAACAAAAAAGAAAGAATAACTTTTATAATAGACGAACTTGAAAAACTATATCCTAAGGTTCCAATTCCATTAGAACATAAAGATCCTTACACGCTTTTAATCGCTGTTCTACTTTCCGCACAATGTACTGATGTTAGAGTAAATAAAATCACCCCTATCCTATTCAATAAAGCAGATAACCCATTTGATATGATAAAAATGTCTGTAGAGCAGATTAAAGAAATTATTAGGCCTTGTGGTTTATCTCCAATGAAGAGTAAGGGGATTCATGGGTTATCTCAAATTATAATAAATAAATATAATGGTGAAGTCCCTGCAGATTTTAAACTTTTAGAAGAGTTACCCGCTGTTGGTCATAAAACAGCTAGTGTGGTTATGTCTCAAGCATTTAACATCCCTGCTTTTCCTGTTGACACTCATATCCACAGATTACTTTATAGGTGGAAAATATCTACAGGTAAAAATGTAAAAAAGACTGAAGAAGATGCTAAAAAAGCGTTCCCAATAGACTTATGGAACAAATTACACTTGCAAATTATTTGGTATGGAAGAGAATATTCCCCAGCAAGAGCTTGGAAGCTCGAAAAAGATATAATAACTAGTACAATTGGCAGAAAAAAGATAATTAAAGAATATATTAAATCTAATTAAGATTGATTTCTATATTTTTATAATTCAACTTTATAATTCTCAATGATTTAGAATAAGCTAATAAGAAACTAACAGTTTCTTTTTTAGGGTTTAAATTTGTAGATTTTAAATTCTGTTTAAAGTAATTTTTTTGCATATTATTTTTTTTATTAATAACGGGCAAAAGTTGAATTTATTGTCATTTTGTTAGTGATATATTTTTTTTCGAAATTATACTTCTAAGATTAATCAATGCGTATCTCATTCTACCTAGAGAAGTGTTAATACTAACTCCAGTTTTCTCAGAGATTTCTTTAAAACTTAAATCATTGTAAAACCTATAGACTAAAACTTCTTTTTGATCATTAGGTAATAAATCTATTAAACCTCTAACGTCATTATTAATTTGATCTTTGATCATACTATCTTCAGCATCAAGAGAATTGTCCTTTAAAACAGAAAATATGTCAAAATTATCAAAACTTTGAAACTTTTGAATTCTTTTGTTTTTTCTGAAATGATCAATTACTAAATTATGAGCTATCCTCATGACCCAAGAAACAAATTTACCTTCTTCATTGTAATTCCCTAACTTAAGAGTTCTTATTACTTTAATAAAAGTGTCTTGAAAAACATCTTCTGTTAAATCTCTATCAAGAATTTTTGAATATATAAAATTATATAATTTTTGTTTATGCCTTTTAATTAAAATTTCAAGACAAAACTCATCACCATTTAAGTAATCACTAATTAACTTTGAATCTGAGAGTTTATATTTATCAACCATACCATTACATTTTTTCACAACAAGGTTGTTGCGATATATTTAAATTAAAATTTAAAAAAGTAATGTTATTTTATAGGCTTTATTTTGATTGATTATATTCAAATATAGGCTTATTGATTTAATTTCCAAAAAAATCAATAAAAAAGTAACCTTTAACTTAAGATAAATTTAATATATATTACCTTTGATTTCTTGTTAAGTTTACTAAAAAATATGAAGAAAAAGAGTAATAAAAATATTTTCATTAAAGGTGCAAAGCTTCATAATTTAAAAAATATTGATGTAGAAATACCCAGAAATAAATTAACTGTTATTACCGGATTGTCAGGTTCTGGAAAATCTACCTTAGCATTTGACACTCTTTATGCTGAAGGGCAAAGAAAATATGTCGAGAGTTTATCTAGCTATGCAAGACAATTCTTAGGGAAATTAGACAAACCTAAGGTTGATTATATTTCAGGAATATCTCCCGCTATTGCTATAGAGCAAAAAGTAAATACAACTAACCCAAGATCTACTGTTGGGACTAGTACTGAAATATATGATTATTTAAAACTTTTATATGCTAGAATTGGAGAAACCCGATCTCCTAATTCTAATAAAATAGTAAAAAAAGACACTGTTACAGATATAATTTCTTTTATTAAGAGCCTTAACCTTAATCAAAAACTACTACTATTATCACCTATATATTTTAAGGGGAAAAAAGATTTTTTAGTAAAATTAGAACTTTTAAAAAATCAAGGTTACAGTAGAATTAAGTACAATGACGAAGTTAACAAAATAGATAATGTAAAATATTTGAATAATGACATGTTTTATTTAGTTGTTGATAGGGTGATTACAAAAAATGACGAATCATTTTATAATAGACTAGCAGATGCTGTAGAGATTTCAATATTTGAAGGTAATGGGGTTTGTTTAATTGAAGATTTAGAAAGTAATAAATCTTATGAATTTAATACTAGATTTGAATTAGATGGTCAAGTGTTTTTAGAACCCTCCACTAATCTTTTTAGCTTTAATAACCCCTATGGGGCATGTCCTAAATGTGAAGGTTATGGTGACATTGTAGGTATTGATAAAAACCTTGTAATCAAAAACAAAGAGCTATCTGTATATGATGATGCCATTCTTCCTTGGAAAGGTCAAAAATTAAGTAAATACAAAAAAGATTTTATTAACCAAAGTCACAAATTTAACTTTCCAATACATAAACCTTATCACGAGCTTTCTGATGATCAACAAAACTTATTGTTTGATGGAAATGAATATTTTAAAGGAATAAATCAGTTTTTTAATAAAATTGAAGCAAAATCATATAAAATTCAAAATAGAGTTCTATTATCTAGATACAGAGGGAAAACATTATGTACAACATGCAAAGGAAATAGATTAAGAAAAGAAACAAATTATGTGAAGGTAAATAGTAAATCTATATCAGAATTAATAAATCTATCAATCAAAGATTTAATTCTTTTCTTTAAAAAAATTAAATTAAATCAAACCGATAAAGAAATATCAAAACGAATACTAATTGAAATAAATTCCAGGTTAAGTTATTTGTCTAATGTAGGCTTAGACTATCTAACTCTTAACAGAAAATCAAAAAGCTTATCAGGAGGCGAGAGCCAAAGAATTAATATCGCAACATCATTAGGAAGTAACCTTGTGGGGTCATTATACATTCTAGATGAGCCGAGCATAGGTTTGCATTCTAATGATACATTAAAGTTAATTCAAGTATTAAAGTCGTTACGAGATTTAGGTAACACGGTGATTGTGGTAGAACATGATCATGATATAATGAAACAAGCAGATCATATAATTGATATTGGCCCTAAAGCTGGTTCAGAAGGAGGTAATTTAGTCGCAGAAGGTGATTATAAACAATTTATTAAAAAAGAGTCAATTACTGCAAATTACTTAAATAAGAGTTTAGAAGTAACTGTTCCAACAAAAAGAAGAAATAGCAATAAGAATATCATTATAACAGGGGCTAGAGAAAATAATTTAAAAAACATTAATGTTAGTATACCACTTGGTGTTATAACAACAATAACAGGTGTTTCAGGTTGTGGTAAAAGTTCATTAGTAAAAAATATTTTATATCCTGCTTTACAGAACGAGTTAGGTATTTATGAAAACAAACCTGGAGATTTCACAAAGATTGGTGGCGATATAAATGAGGTGGATTTTGTAGAGTTTGTAAATCAAAACCCTATAGGAAGGTCATCTAGGTCTAACCCTGTCACCTACATAAAAGCTTATGATGACATAAGAACCCTCTTCTCTAATCATCAATTAAGCAAGCAGAGAGGATATAAAGCAAAACATTTTTCTTTTAACGTAGACGGAGGAAGATGTGATAAATGTAAAGGTGATGGTGAAATAACGATTGAAATGCAGTTTATGGCTGATGTACATCTAGTTTGTGATGAATGTAAAGGGAGTAGATTCAAAAGAGAGATATTAGATGTTAAGTATTCAGATAAAAATATATTTGATATTTTAAATATGACTATAAATGAATCTTTGGAATTTTTTGAAAAATCTCAGGAACTTAGGATACATAAAAAACTTTTTTCATTAAAAGATGTTGGTTTAGGTTATGTAAAATTAGGTCAAAGTTCATCTACTCTTTCTGGTGGAGAAGCTCAGAGAATAAAACTAGCATCATTTTTAGGCAAAGCTAATCAAAACAAGAAAGGAGTATTCATATTTGATGAACCAACTACCGGTTTACATACCGATGATATAAATAAGTTGTTAAAATCATTTAATTCATTAGTTAATCTCGGTAACACGATAATAATTGTTGAACACAATTTGGAATTAATTAAATGTTCTGATTACATAATTGATTTAGGACCTGTTGGTGGTGAAAATGGAGGATATTTAATCGCACAAGGAGATCCAGAAGAGCTATCTAAAAACAAAAAATCATTAACTGCTAAATATTTAAAAGAATATGTGTAATAATAAACTTTGGCACGCTATTTGATATTTATAAATAAGTTAGTTTAATTTATTAGATAGTTAGTCAAAAACCTTGTAAAATCTTTCCTAAAATTTTGCAAGGTTTTTTTTATTTCCCTAAAAGCTTATCGATAAGGTTATTTATATCAACCGAAAATTTAAAGAATACAACAATAGATATATATACAATAGAAACAATAGAGGATTTTAAGATAATGTTTATGACTGGAGAGAAATTAAGGCTAAAAATTAATGACAGTAAGAATCCAAACAAAATAAGTGAAATTACTTTAAAAGTATTTACTGATATAGGCTGTAATTTGAATTTTAGGTACACGTAGTAAACTTTTATTGTATTATACAAACAAACTGATATCAAAGAAGAGATAGCAGCTCCTTCAATTCCGTATAAAGGAATAAGAATGTAGTTTAAATAGATTGTTGCAAAAATTAGCAAGACACCAGTAAACACTATAACATTGTAATATTTACTGTTGAAGATAATACCATCTATATTGCCTAAAAATGCATTATATAACTTTGTAAAGGAAATGATCAGCACAACATAATAGCCTTCTCTATAGCTATTTGGAATAAATGAGTAGAAATCACTAAGGCTGAATACAATTAATAAGAAAATCAGCCCACAAACAATTAATAAATTTAAACTAGATTTTTGATACAAAATACCTAAAGCAATATAGTTTTTATCATTTAAAAGTTTAGAGCTTAGTGGATTAGCAATTTGAAACAAAGACCTTCTAGGTACCGTAATTAATGAACAAACGTAAATTGCAACGGCATAATACGCTACTTTGGAAATATCTAAATACTGTGCGATCATAAATTTATCGATTTCTAAAACAATATTAGCAACAGCTCCCGCAAGGCATATTACGAGTAAATATTTAATTATTTGATTTAGATTCTTTGGCTTTTTCCATTTAAAATGAAAGGGATTATAAGCAACAGCATAAATCATCATGATTAGTGTTCTCACTACATATACACATAAAACGCTTAAAATAAATTGTTGTTCATTTAAAAACTCATAATGAATTAAAAATAACAAGAAGAAGATTAAGAGTCTATGAAAAATTTCTTTTAGGAAATTTCCAAATACAGATTTCAATTTGATTTTAACAAGAGAGTAAAAGACCTCAAAATAAGCAAAACTAAATGCTGTAATAATTATTACCCAAACATTCACGCTTGTGATATATTCGTTTTTCGGAAGAATAATTTTTATAAAATCCATAGATGTTAACCCTACAATTAAAAGGATAACTACACTGATTAAAGGAATGACTAACATTGTACTTAAAAAATAATCCTTTTCATTTCCGCTATCGTAGAAAGAGTAAAACTTAATTATAGCATTGTGAGTACCTAGTGAGATAAACGGAAGCATAATGGTTGCTGTAGAAATAATAAAGGCTAAAAGACCATGGTACTCATCTGATAAAAAATAGGTGTACAAAAAAATAACATTAAAGGCACCTAAAACAAATCCAATATAAGTAAAGATTGTGTTTTTTATTGACTGTCTAATTACTACACCCATTATAATTTTGAAATAATATCTGAAATAGATCTCGTTAATTCAAATCTACTATATTTATTAATATTATTTGGAGAAATTTTCAGTGTATTATCCATAAACTTACTGTAACTCGATGATATACAATTAAACAACTCAACTTCTTCATTATAATTAAAATTATAACCAACTCCTGTTTCTTCAATAATACTCTTCACATCTTTGTTGTTTGAAATAGATATAATCGGCCTGTTAGAGTTTAAATACTCATATAATTTTGCAGGAATTATTGAATTTGATTCATTGTGGTTTGTTTGAATCAATAAAAGAATTTGTGATTTCTTTAGATATTTATTAGTATCACTATAAGGGATATGTCCAATATATTTAACATAGTTCTCTAAAGAGAATTCTTTAACAGAATGTCTAACTTCATCACTAACATTACCAATTAAATTCAATATAAATGAATCTTTTAAACCTTTGACTTCTTTTAGAACTTTACTTAAAACCCTCCATAACATTTCAGGGTTTCTGTCGGATAAAATAGAGCCAATGTGAGAAATTGTGAATTTTTTATCTAATACGGCTTCATTATCATTAAAATAATCAAACCCATTTGTAATAGTCGAAATACTAGTTTTAGTTAGCTTACTATATTCATCATTCAAAGTGTTTGAAGTGACAATTACATGGTCTGCATCGTTAAGAACTCCAAGTTCTAATAGGTTGTGTTTAGCTAAAGTAGATTTTGAAAAATAAAACTTTTTGTGATACCAAATATTAGTCCAAGGGTCTCTAAAATCCGCAATCCATTTAACGTTTGTAGAATTTTTTATTTTCTGACCGAGTAAATGCATACTATGCGGTGGTCCAGTAGTTATAATCGTCTCAATATCATTTAGATCTATATACTGTTTAATGAAATTTAGAGATCTGTTTGTCCAAAAAATTTTTGGATCTGGAATGAAAAAATTACCTCTTACATAAAGCAATATCTTATCTATAACAGTAAGGTTTTTCTTCGAAGGAATAAGCCCTCTATTGTATTTATTGTAGTAGTTTGATGAAAATAACTTTAACAGAGAATCAAATAAAAAAATAGGTCTCTTAATTATAATAGCAGATTCTGGTATGTCTGAAGTCAAAGATTCATCTACTTGATGAATATTCGATATGTCAGGAGTATATACATATGGCTTAATATTAAATTGGTCAAAATACTTAACGAACTTAAGCCATCTCTGTACGCCTGGGCTAGAAAATGGTGGCCAATAGTAAGTAATTATTAAGACTTTTTTTTTCAATTTAATCTAGTTGTTTTGTTTTAATATAGTTAAATAAATAAAACCCAAATAATAACATCGCTAATAAAGAACTAATTAAACTTAAATAAGATGATTTTTTTATAACATCTGGGCTAAAATAGCATTCTATTATATTATTTCCTTTATTTAAATGCAAACCTCTTAGCGCTACGTTAACATTGTCAAAACTAGTCTCTTTTCCATTAACAAAAACTTTCCAATCTTTGGGATAAAAAATCTCTGAGAAAACAGCATATCCGTTTTCATTGTTTTTGCTAGAGTATTTTAAATAATTAGATTTAAAATTAATTAGATCTAATTTAGCATTAGCTGAAACATTAAAATTTTCAGATTTTAATTTAGTGGACACAGCGCTATTTTTTAAATTCAAAGTATCTAAAGCTAATATAGCTTCATTTTGATTTTTTAAATTATACAGGTCTTCTATAAACCAGGCGTTTCCTTGAGCATTTTCATTTATAAAAGCTTCTGACTGATCATTATCGTTTTTACTTATGAAATATTTCACATTAAGCATATTTAAAACAGGCATGTGATTTTTTGATATATAAAACTTCAATAAAGCGTCATAATTAGAGAGCTTGGCTGCATGATAGCCTAATACAGAATTATGAAAATAGGATGCTTTTGTTGAATTAATTGTTAAATCTAGTACTCTAAATTTAGTTGTATCATTCAAAATTAATATATCTGCTTCATTAGCAACATAAGGAACTTCAACCTTATTTGCTTTAACAAAATTATTTGAATTAACATAGTTGTTATTAAAAGATACAAGGTCAAATGATACCAAGATTAATAATGAAAGGATTAGTACGTTTGAGGAGATTACTTTAACCTTATAAATACTTAGTAATAAAAAAGAAAGAATTACATAGATAAAGGTTCTAATTAAGTCTGATTCAAATAAATCAATTCTGTCTAACCTTAGAGCGTCTAAATAACCAAGTCCATAGGCATCTAAGTACATTGAATCACTTACACCTTTAAAGTCTAATAAATCAATCGAGAAGTATAAAACCGTCAATAAAAGCATGAAAATTCCTAAAGTCTTGTTTAAAGCTACAGTTACTTCCTTTTTTGGTTTTTTTTGTCTTATGATAGTATGTAATGAATATATAGCTAAAACAGGAATACAAAGTTCTAGAATCACCTGAATTGAACTGACAGCTCTAAATTTATTATAAAAAGGGAAATAATTTATAAACAAGTCCGTAATAAAGGACATGTTCTTACCATAGGATAATACTAAGGAGATTATAATACAGCCAAGTAACCAATATTTATTTTTATTGGACACTAAAAATAAAGAGAGAATAAATAAAAAGAATACAACTATACCAATATATGCAGGAGCTTCAACTATGGGTTGACTACCCCAATAAGTAGGGCTATACTCAGTAGCGTCCCTAGCTTGAATAGAACTTGCACCAATAGATTTAAAATACTTGTAAGACTCTGAGTCTGTACCAAGTTTTTCTACACTCCCACCTCCTGTTATTCTTGGAATAAATAAATTTAAACTTTCAAAAACTCCGTAACTGTACTCAGTAATGTAATCGTAATTTAAACCATTCGGTTCTGTTTGATTTCCATCAGGGGTGATAGTGATTTCATTAGCTCCTCTAGTACTTTGTTTAGAATACTCATAGGTACTCATAAGTGTGCTAGCATTAAACCCAATAGCTAAAAATAGAGCAAATAATAATAATGTTAGAGATTTGAAATATTTCTTTAAAGAATTGTTATTTATAGAATCAAAAAGGAAATATATCCCAATTGATATAACAATAAACATTAAATAATAGGTCATTTGAAAATGATTGGCGCAAATCTCAAGTCCTAAGGCAAGTGTAGTTAAAAAGAAACCTTTGTAATACTTGTTATTAAAAACAAGAATAATACCTGCTAATACAAATGGCATGTAAGCAATGGCATGAGCTTTAGAGTTATGTCCAGCGCCAATAATTATTATTAAATAGGTTGAAAAGGCAAAAAATATAGATCCTAAAAATGCTAATCTATAATCTATTTTTAATACTAATAAAAAAACATAAAAACCAATAAGGTATAAAAATAAGTAATCCGCTGGCCTTGGTAAAAACCTAAGAAATAGATCTATTTTTTTTATATAATTGTGTGGATATTTAGCCCCAAGCAAAAAAGTTGGCATACCTGAAAAAGCACTATCAGTCCAGTAAGTTTCAGTTTTATTAGAGTCCCTGAAATCGATCTGCTCCTTAGCCATTCCAGTGTATTGAACAATATCACTTTGATATATTTTCTCCCCTTCTAGTATAGGATAGAAATAAGAAACAGATATAACGATAAATAAAATAAACACAAACAAATGATGTGTGTTAGCTTTTAAAAATGTGCTTAAATTATTCAACTTCTTCATAATCTACATAATCACCAATATTGTTTTTTGAGGGTTTTGTTTTTTTTGGCATTTTATCAATAGTAACTTCACCTTCGCTTTTTTTGTTTTCAGATCTATTATTTCTTGTCTTATTCATATTATCTTTCATTTTATTTGATAAGTGTCTGAATAAAAGTGGAGATAATAACCTAATCAAAAATCTTAAGATAAAATATATCAAATAAGACCATAACAAAAAATTAAAAATATAGCTCATAGTAATAGAATATAATAAGTCAAAAATACAATTATTGTAGATTAATAAAGTTAATAAAATAATAAAAATTATATATTTGAATAAATTAAATCATAATGAAAAACACTCTATACACAATAGGACTATTTTTATTTCCTTATATAATGCTCGGGCAATATACTGATGTAATTAACTCTAACAAACCAGGTGAATCATTCAGTGCATTTTCAGTCGGCGTCAATGTTCTCCAAATAGAAACAGGTGTGACTTTCTTAAAAGAAAAGCATGATTTATTAAATAGCAAGTTTATTGGTTATGGATTAGATTTTTCCATTAGATATGGTTTTTTTAAAGAGGAATTAGAGTTTTTAACATACGGCACCTATCAAAATGATATTTTTTATGATTATAGATATAATCCAACCCAAGAAATTAACAGAAAGAATTTTAAAGAATTTAAAATTGCTGTGAAATACTTAATTTACGATCCTCACAAAGATTATGAAGACATTCCAAATGTGTATAGCTACAGAGCTAATCAAAAGTTTAAATGGAGGTCTCTAATACCTGCTGTAGCTACAATGACTGGTGTAAATATTGATACAGAAGGTAATCCTTATACAACTAATGGAATTAAAGGAGTAAGTCCATTTTTTTTGATTACTACTCAAAACAATTTTAAAAACAATACTGTGCTTATTACAAATTTAATCTTAGACAGATTAGGAAGTAATCAAACTGACTTTGAATATATTATCACTCTAACCAAAGCCTTGAATATGAATTGGGTAATTTTTGCAGAAACCCAAGGAATAAAAAGTGATTTTTATGCAGATAATTTATTTAGTATTGGAACTGCGTACCTTTTTAACAAAGATCTTCAAATGGATGGTTCTTTAACTACAAATAACAAAAACACTCCAAAGGTTTCGAGATTAAATTTAGGTTTAAGTTATAGGTTTGATTTTCATAAAGATAAAGCTATAGAAAGATGAAAATAATAAAAGTTAGCAACAGTGGTCAATTACTACAATTTGTTAAGTTTCCGTTCGAACTATATAAAGACTCTAAGTGCTGGGTACCTCCTATGATAAAAGAAGAAATTAATAGTTTTACTAAAGGGGTTAATCCAAATCTAGAGGACTGTGATGTTAGTTTATTTTTAGCAATTCAAGATGATGAAGTAGTTGGAAGAATCGCAGCTATTATTAATTGGTATGAGGTAAATACTCAAGGAATAAAAAAAATTAGATTTGGTTGGTTTGACACTATCGACGACATAAGTGTTACTAAAGCTCTAATCAATGAAGTTGATAAGATTGGGATAAGCAAAAAACTAAGCTTTATTGAAGGACCTATAGGGTTTTCTAATTTAGATAAAGTCGGAGTACTTACAAGTGGGTATGATGAAATTAGTACCATGATTACTTGGTATAATTATCCATACTATAAAGATCATTTCGAGAAATTAAATTTTCAAATCGAAAAAGAGTATTTAGAAAACAAATTTGATTTTAATAATATTGATACTGACTATTATTCTAGAATGGCTAAAATTGTAAAAAAAAGATTTTTACTTAAATCAATAAGTTTTAGATCTACAAAAAAAGTTTTAAGTTATGCAGATGAAATGTTTGATTTATTTAATATCTCTTATTCAAAGTTATCTTCATTTATCCCGATTAACACAAGGCAAATAAAATATATGAAAGAAAAATTTCTTTCATTTATAAATCCTGAATTTATAAAATTCACATTGGACAGTAATGATAAACTTATTGGGTTTGCTATAATTATGCCTTCTTTCGCAGAATCTTTACAAAAATCAAATGGTAAAATATATCCATTGGGGTTTCTACATTTATTATACGCAAAGACCTTTCCAAAAAATGTAACTCTATTTCTGATAGGTGTACATCCAGACTATCAAAATAAAGGAGTTACAGCAGTACTTTTCGATTCACTTTTGGAAACTCTAAAAAATAAAGGTATTAAGGAATGCATAAGAACTCCAGAGCTTAAGAATAACACAGCAATAAATAATCTATGGAAAAACTTTAATCCTATTACCTATAAAACTAGATGTACATTTAAAAAAGATTTATCTAATCCATAATTGGCAGATCCTTGGAAAGCTCTTTATAAACCCCAGAAGTTAACCTTTCTCTAATAGCTGAAAAAGCATCAAGTGTAACTTGAATATCTTTGGAGTTATGTGTGGCTGTAGGTATTAACCTTAACAATATTAAGCCCTTTGGTATTACAGGGTAAATAACTGTTGAGCAAAATATACCATAGTTTTCTCTAAGGTCTTTAACTAAGGCAAATGCTTCAGGAACTGTGCCATTTAAGTAAACAGGTGTTACGCAGCTTTGAGTAGAACCAAGATCAAAACCTCTTTCTTTTAAGCCTGATTGTAATTCTACAACATTAGCCCATAATTTTTGTTTAATTTCTGGTTTTGTTTTAATTAATTCTAATCTCTTTAAAGCACCCACAACAAGTTGCATTTGTAAAGATTTAGCGAACACTTGCGATCTTAAGTTATATTTTAAAAAATCAATTATTTCTTTGTCTGCAGCTATAAAAGCGCCTGTACTTGCTAAGGATTTAGCAAAAGTCGCAAAATAAACATCGATTTTATCTTGAACACCTTGCTCTTCTCCAGCACCTGCTCCTGTTTTACCTAAAGTTCCAAATCCATGAGCATCATCAACTAATAACCTAAAGTTGAATTTAGCTTTTAAGTCTGTAATTTCTTTTAATTTTCCTTGCTCACCCCTCATACCAAAAACTCCTTCTGAAATAACTAAAATACCACCTCCTGTAACTTCAGCCATTTTAGTAGCTCTTCCAAGATTCTTTTCAAGACTTTCAATGTCGTTATGCTTATAAGTAAATCTTTTACCAATATGAAGCCTCACTCCATCTACAATGCATGCATGCGAATCAACATCGTATACAATTACATCGTTTTTAGAAACAAGTGAATCAATTGTAGACATAATCCCCTGGTATCCGAAATTTAACAGATATGCAGATTCTTTATGTACAAATTTGGCTAATTCATTTTGTAGTTTATCATGTAAATCAGTATGACCAGACATTAGTCTAGCACCCATAGGGTAAGCAGATCCATATTCCAATGCTGCTTCAGCATCTACCTTACGCACCTCTGGATGGTTAGCTAAACCTAAATAGTCGTTAACACTCCAGGTAATTACTTCTTTACCTTGGAATTTCATCCTATTAGAAATTGGCCCTTCTAATTTTGGGAACGCAAAATATCCTTCTGCTATAGATGCCCATTTTCCTAATGGACCTTTGTCTTTATACATTCTGTCAAATAAATCTCTCATCAATCAATTATATTATTTTATATACTGTATTTTTTCAATGGTCTTTTCATGCTCACTATCAAAAAATCCTTGGGTTTCCATCCATTTATCACTATAAATCTTACTCAAATACCTAGATCCATGATCAGGAAAAATTATAACTACCAGATCATTAGACTTAAATTCATTTCTTGCATTCAACTGCTTAACTGCTTGTAGAGCAGCTCCACTTGTATAGCCGACAAACATTCCTTCACTTTTAGCTAGTTCTCTAGCAGTATGTGCGCTGTCCTCATCTTTTACCTTTATAAATTCATCAATAAGATCGAAGTTTGTTGCAGATGGAATAAGATTTTTACCTAAACCTTCAATCCTATATGGGTAAATTTCTTTATCATCAAATTCTTTAGTTTCATGATATTTTTTTAAAACAGATCCATACGCATCCACTCCAAGAATTTTAATATTTGGGTTTTTCTCTTTTAAAAACTTAGAAACCCCTGAAATAGTTCCTCCAGTACCACTACATGCAACTAAGTGGGTTATTTTTCCTTTTGTTTGAGTCCAGATTTCTGGACCAGTAGTTTTATAGTGCGCTTCAATATTTAACCCATTGAAGTATTGGTTAATATAAACAGAACCTTTTATTTCTTCATTTAATCTCTTTGCGACTTCATAGTAGGATCTAGGGTCATCTGCACTAACGTTAGCAGGGCAAACATATACCTTAGCTCCCATAGTTTTCAGCATGTCGATTTTGTCAGCAGAAGATTTTGAACTCACTGCTAAAACACAATCATAACCTTTAATGATGCTTATCATGGCAATACTAAAACCTGTATTACCGGATGTAGTTTCAATTATTGTATCCCCTGGTTTTAAAATACCTTTTCTTTCGGCTTCTTCAATAATAAATAGTGCAATTCTATCTTTCGAAGAATGGCCTGGGTTAAATGATTCTAATTTCACTAAAAAATTACCTTTAAAACCTGAAGTAATATGGTTTAGCTTAACAAGGGGGGTATCCCCTATTAATTGTAATATATTATTAAAAACTGATTTATGTTTTTTCATCTATATTATTTACTAGTCAAGTTATATAATTTTAAAATACTAACCAAACTTGACAAAAATAAGAGTTTTTTTTTAAATCAAGATGGTATCTTCTTAAATTCTAAAAAATAAGACACTAAATCGTTATAGTTTTTTAAGCTCTAAAAAGCAAAATTTAAGAATTTAAAATTATAAAGATTTAATTGATGACAAGAAATAATCGTGATGGATATTTGTATAGTTTATATGTGTAACTAACCTTAATTTATTACTACCCATCGATATTAACTTAATATTTAAGCTATTTAGCTTATCTATAAATGATGTTTCATTAATTTCTTTATTTAATTCAAAGATCACAATATTAGTTTCAATTTTTTCTACAGATTTTACATATTTTGATTTTGCTAAAACCTCCCCGATTTCGTGAGCTCTTTGATGATCCTCAGATAATCTATTTATATTATTATCTAAAGCAAAAATACCAGCACTAGCTAAATAGCCAGCTTGCCTCATTCCGCCGCCTAGAATTTTTCTAATTCTTAAAGCATTACTCATTATTTCATTATCACCAATTAAAACTGATCCGATTGGACAACCTAAACCTTTACTTAAGCATACAGATATTGTATCAAAAACCCCACCTATATCTAAAGGATTATGTTCTTTATACACCATAGCATTCCATATTCTAGCTCCATCTAAGTGCATTCCTAATTCATTTAATTTAGCAACTTTTTGAATTTTTTTGAGTTCATTAATATCCCAACAAGCACCGCCCCCTTTATTTGTAGTATTTTCAACTGCAATTAGACTAGACAAAGGGCTGTGATAGAAATCTTTTGGGTTTATCGAATCAGCAGCTTGTTTGCTGTTAAACATACCCCTATCTCCGTCAATTAAATTAAACGAAACACCACTATTAAAAGATGCTCCTCCACCTTCATAATTGTAAATATGAGAGTACTTATCACATATTATCTGTTCACCTGGATTTGTATGTAGTTTTATAGCAGTTTGATTCGCCATTGTACCTGAAGGGAAAAACATCCCCACATCTTTACCGAACATTGAAGCAACTTTAGCTTGTAAAAGATTTACTGTTGGATCTTCACCATAAACATCATCACCAACTTTTGAATCCATCATAGATTCAAGCATTTTTTTTGTAGGCACAGTTACAGTATCACTTCTTAAATCAACTATCATGTATTTAATTAATTAGGTTACATACAATAGATCCAATAGGCGATCCATCTGGTATCTTAGGACTATCAGCTAATTCAAATAATTCTGGCTTAGAATTAAATTTTCTAATAATATTTAAATATTCTCTACTATACTTGTTTTTATGTTTCTTAGAACCTAAAATTTGAATAATATCGCCCAATGCTTTTCTAGACTCTGCTTTTACTTGAAAGAAAGATTTCTTGTTTGAAGCTAAATTTAATAAAAACTTTAAATAATTATTATTTATTACCTGTTGTACCTCAAACAAATAACTGTCATTAATTTCTGGACCGGATCCATTCTCCATTTTAAAGGTGTTGTTTGTTAGAGTTTTTAGCAAATAATTTAAGCTCATGTTTTGTAATCCAGAATTAGACAGGCTGCTCTGAATAACTAATCTATTCATCCTCTCAGGGTTTAATAACAAAGAAAGGGTCATTTCACTAGCAGTTGATACCGCACTTAGAGGATCAAAACTAACTCCTGTCATGCTTTTAAAAGATTCTCTAGTTCTTGGAAAGCTATAAGCTCTTGGTGGAAAAAGCTCTAATTTTGATTTTGGAATGGCTAAATTTTTAGCATCTAACGTACTTAACACCGATAGAAGAGCATTGTTTTGCTCTTTAAAGGAAACGTCTTTTACTATAGTCTGGTTGTCATCCCTTGTAGCATAATTATAATCGAGTCCTCCAATAAGTTTTGATGCTGCTTCGGTTTGATACCTATGTAAAAAGTAAAGAGGAACAAAAACATCTTCCAATTTGCTATAAGTCTCAAAAGATCTAATATTATATTTAGAAAAGTTATTAATGGCTTTATCTCTAATTAACATTATTTTATCTAATCCATCCGAAACATTACCGTCATTATCCCATAAATGCGCATTCACATGAGCCCCGCTATTAGCTCTAGCATCGTAATCAGTAATAAATCTTAGACCATTATCATAAGCATTATCCAAAATATTATTCAATAAATCTTTTTCGTTTTCTGAGTTAAATTCTGAATAACTGTAAGCGACCGATACTTTATCCCATGCCCCTATTCCAACTGCATACGCATCACTTAAATCAATTTTCTTATCAGTTAATTTAATTAATGGGTGCGGATAATCCATTACTGATGAACGTTCATTTGTACTAGCAGCAAAATTATGAGCAAATCCAATTGTATGACCAACCTCATGCGCACTAAGTTGTCTGATTCTGGCTATTGCCATATCTAACATAGGCTCATAATTATCGTCTTTAACAAAAGGTTTAGACAATAAAGCTTGAGCAATTAAAAAATCTTGTCTTATTCTTAAACTACCTAAACTTACGTGACCCTTAATTATTTCACCTGTTCTAGGGTCAACTACACTAGAACCATAACTCCACCCTCTTGTAGATCTGTGGACCCATTGTATAACATTATATCTACAATCCATAGGATCAGCATCTTCGGGTAATATTTTTACTTGAAAAGCATCTTTATAACCTATAGCTTCATATGCTTGATTCCACCAAGAAGCGCCTTCAATTAAAGCAGACCTAACTGGTTCAGGAGTCCCAGGATCTAAATAATAAATTATAGGCTCTTTAGCTTCACTAATCTCAAGCGTAGGGTCAATTTTCTCTAATCGGTGTCTTGTTATGTATTTTTTATTTATTTCTTCTTGGACTGGTGTAGCGTAGTCCATAAACGAAATAGCTAATGCACCACTTCTGGGGTCAAAAACCCTAGGAATGTAATTATTATCTGGGAGTTCTATAAATGAATGGTGTTGAACTACACTAACTAATGAAGGGTCAGGGGAAACTCCACTAGTGATTAATTTACCTGTAGGTTTACCTGAAAAAGTTAACAGTGCTTCAAATTCAGAATTCTTAGGGAAAGATTTTGTTCTATCTAGTTGTAATGCACTTTTTGTTAAATCAATTTTATAAACTCCTTGTTTAGCAGATTTTAACCTATCCGCTACACCATGCTTATCCTGCATTAAAAATGAAGTAAAGTCAATTAAATATTTGCTGTCAATAGTTTCTAATATTTTAAATCCATAGATCACAGATTTAGCAAATGCTTGTTCAATACTTTTTTCTTCCGCCTTATTACTTGTGTTTGCCCTAAAGGATAAATTTGGCTGAATTAACAATAACTTATTACCAGCTTTTTGAAAACTAACTAATCTTTCGTTTCCAAGCTGCCCCCTATCTAACCCAATATCATTTGAACCAATTCCTGTAGCTAAAGAATTTATATATAAAAAGTCTGTATTTAATTTCTCAACCTCTAAGTAAATTTTATCAGTTGAATTGTCATAGTAAAAATTAAAAAAACCTTCATATTTTTCTAAATCTTTGTCTAAAATTGATTGAGAAAAACTAATTGAAAATAAAAAAAAAGTTAATAATTGAAGTGAATTTTTCATAAGGGTAAATATTTATCATAAAACTAATGAATAATTATTTGTAAAAAAATAACAAAAGAAAAATAAATAATTTTTTTGAGAAATTATATAATAGTAGTTTAGCTGTAAATATTTTGACAATGATTACAACAGATCAATTTAGAAATCTTCAAGATCGCCTTGGTGCGTTAAGGAGGTATCTTTGACTTAGATGCCAAAAAAATAAAAATACAAAATGAAGAGGAAAAAACATTTGACCCTAACTTTTGGAAAGATTCTAAAGCTGCAGAAGTTTTATTAAAAGAATTAAGATTTAATAAAAAGTGGGTTAAAGATTTCTCTAATCTTGAAGAGCAAATTAATGATTTAGAGGTGTTTTTAGAATTCTTTAAACTTGGAGAAGCAAGCGATAAGGAAATTATGGATAGTTATCAAAAATCCATAAGTTTTTTAGAGGAGTTAGAATTTAAAAATATGCTTTCTGAAAAAAGTGATAGCATGAGTGCCGTTCTTCAAATTACTGCTGGTGCTGGTGGGACTGAAAGCTGCGATTGGGCTCAGATGCTTATGAGAATGTACATCATGTACTGTCAAAAAAATAATTTTAAACTTACAGAATTAAACTTACAAGATGGAGATGTTGCTGGTATAAAAACGGTGACCTTGCAAATTGAAGGTGATTTTTCTTTCGGATGGCTAAAGGGTGAGAATGGAGTTCATAGGCTGGTCCGTATATCTCCTTTTGATAGTAATGCAAAAAGACATACTAGTTTTGCATCTGTATATGTATATCCTTTAGTAGATGATTCTATTGAAATCGAAATCAACCCCGCTGATGTTGTAATTACAACAGCAAGGTCAAGTGGTGCTGGAGGACAAAATGTTAATAAAGTCGAAACAAAAGTTCAGCTTACTCATAAGCCTAGCGGTATTCAAATTTCTTGTTCTGAAACTAGGTCACAGCACGATAACAGATCAAGAGCTATGCAAATGCTAAAATCACAATTGTATGAAATAGAAATAAAAAAACAACAAGCTGAGAGGTCTGATATAGAAGCAGATAAAATGAAAATCGAATGGGGTAGTCAGATTAGAAACTATGTATTACATCCATATAAATTAATTAAAGATGTGAGAACAGGATTCGAGACTGGAAATGTAGATACTGTTCTTGATGGAGAACTTAAACCATTTTTAAAATCCTTTTTAATGATGTCTGGACAATCTAAAAACTCAAACGAATTGTAATATGATTAATATTTATCACAACTCTAGGTGTAAAAAATCTAGAGAAGCAATGGAGTATCTGAAAAACAAAAATATCAATTTTAACGTAATTGATTATCTAAATCAAAATTTAAGTGAAGAAAAGCTATCTTCATTACTTAAAAAACTTGGAATAAAACCAATAGACTTAGTACGAAAAAATGAATCTATATGGAAAGAAAATTATAAAAATAAAAAAATATCAGAATTGGAATTAATCCATATCTTATCCTCTAATCCGAAGCTAATTGAAAGGCCCATTATTGAAGCAGAAAAAAATGCTGTAATAGCTAGGCCTATTGAAAATTTAGTAGCTTTTTTAGAAAAAAAATAACATACTTTTAACAGTTAAAAGTACTCTGGGTATTTATGTTTGCAAAAAACATTTTGTAATGAAAAATTTCACTCTCTTACTATTCATAAGTCTATTAACAGTTAACGGAATACTTTCTCAAGGAAATTTTCAAGAATTCACACTTACAGGAGTCATTTTAGAGTCTGAAACTAAACAAGAACTAGAGTATGCTACAGTAACTGTTTTAAGCTCTGACAATATAGTGGTTACTGGTGGTTTAACTAATAGCAAAGGTGA
>CAJJDI010000007.1 GCA_905182835.1 uncultured Flavobacteriaceae bacterium
TGATGCAGATTCAATGGGGAATCCATTAGGACTTAGCTTTATCCTTACTACTTCAGAGGCTAGCTCTGGTGCATTAACATTCACATTAAGACATGAGCCAAATAAACCTAATTCAGGTTTAGATAATGCAGGTGGAGAGACTGACATCGAAATCACTTTTAATGTTACCGTTCAATAATAGAAACATTTATAATTTTGAAAAAAAGTTTCTTTAATAAATTAGACAACATTGGCGCCTTTAAGGTGTCAATGTTGTCTTTTATTATACTTTGTAGTTTTAGCTCTAGTGCATTTTCTCAAAATTGTACTAAAAATCTTACGCTAAAAATTATTGATTCTCATGATAGTTCTTTGCTTTCCAATGCATCTATTTATATTGATGAATTGAAGCTTGAGTTACAAACTAATTTGGATGGAGAGGTGACTTTCGAAAACTTATGTGACAAGACATACTCTGTTCAAATATCTCATGATAGATGTCAGACCATTTTTACTAAAATAAATATTAAAGAGAATTCTATTAAAACAATAAGATTAGAACATCATTTAAATGAGTTAGATGAAATTATATTGTTAACTGAATTAAATAGTAAATCAAAATCGGTATATGAAAATAAGGTCACAAAAGAAACATTAGAGCAGTATACTAACAAATCTCTTGGGGATGTATTAAAAACTATACCTGGGGTTACATCAATTAATACAGGGAACTCATTGGCAAAACCTCAGATTAATGGGTTGCACAGTAGCAGGGTTTTGATTATAAATAATGACGTTAAAATGGAGGACCATGATTGGGGGATTGACCATGCGCCAAGTATTGATATAAACTCTGTTGATAAAATTTCTTTAATTAAAGGTGCTGGAGCATTAAAATATGGTGGTAGCGCCATAGCAGGAGTAATTGTTGCAGAATCATCAAAAAATCAATTAGTTGATAGTATACATGGAAATTTGTTTTTTACTGGTACAAGTAACGGCAGAGGAGGTGGCGTTGCTTCAAGTATAATAAAAACTAATACAAATGGTTGGTACACTAAACTTCAAGGTACACTTAAGCGTTATGGAGATTATAATGCCCCTAAATATGTTATGAGTAATACTGGCTTGTCTGAAAAGAATTTTTCTTTTAAAACAGGTTTAAATAGAATTGATTATGGGTTCGAAATTTACTATTCCTTATATAATAATGAAACAGGAATACTAAGAGGTTCTCATTTACATTCTGCACAAGATTTAATAAGAGCTATTAGCTCTTCAGAACCTTTAATCATAAAAGAATTTACTTATGATATAGATGCACCCAAACAAAATATTACTCATCATTTAGCAAAGTTAAAAGTTTTTAAAAAATTTGATTTTGGAAAAATAAATCTTCAATATGACTTTCAATCTAATAATCGATTGGAGTATGATATTAGAAGAGGAAGCGACAGGGATAAACCATCTACTGATCTAGAGCTTTTGACTCATTCTGTTTCTGTAGATTTAGAGTCAAAAATTTCTAGTAAATCCAATTTAAAAATTGGTATTGTGGGTAAATATCAAAATAATTTCCCTGACCCAGCCACAGGAGTTAGAAGAATCATTCCTGATTACAAGAAGTATGATCTAGGGGTGTATTCAATTTTTGACTATAAATTGAATCAAAAATGGATCTTTGAAGCTGGAGTCAGATATGACTTTATGCATATGGATGTTTATAAATACTATAAAACATCCTTTTGGGAGTCCAGAGGTTATGATGAATTATTTAGTGATATTGTGATAGAAGAGTTAGCTAATCAAGTATTAACTAGGCCTGTACTAGATTATAATAATGCCTCTGCTATACTTGGTGCAAATCTTTCCTTAGATAACGACGTTAGTATTTTTATTAATTATTCACTTTCATCTAGGAGCCCTAATCCATCTGAGTTATTTAGTGAAGGGCTTCATCATTCATCGGCTAGAATAGAGTTGGGAGACTTGAGATTTAAATCTGAAGTAGGACAGAATATTGCAGTGACCTATGAAAAAATTAAAAAGAAATATAGCTTAGTAATTAACTCATTTGTAAATAAAATTAACAACTTTATATTTATTGAGCCTGTTGATATTCAACAGACTATCAGAGGTAGTTTCCAGGTTTGGGAATATAAACAGACAAACGCAAGACTCTTTGGTGCAGACATTAGCTTTAGCCATAAATACGGAGACCATTTTTCATTTACTCATCAATCTTCAATCTTAAAAGGATACGATTTAGTATTAGATAAGTCACTTATAGATATGCCTCCACCTAATATTAAAAACTCCATTTCATACAAAAACTCAAGATTAAATAACTTAAAAATATCTATTGAAAGTGAGTATATGTTTAGACAAAATGAGTATCCTAATAATAATTTTGAGGTATACGTTCCAACGACTGAAACAATGGAATTAGTTGATATAAGCACACCTCCTAAAGCATATCATTTAGTTAATTTTACTTCTAATATTGATCTTTTCACAAACAATGAAACTCCAATAAATTTAAGTTTTAAAATTAGCAATCTTCTAAACACATCCTATAGGAATTACCTTAATAGGCTTAGGTATTTTAGTGACGACTTAGGGCGTAATTTTTCTCTATCAATGAGTTATAAATTCTAGTATATTTGAATAAATAAAAGACAATCAATAAATTTCATACCTTTATTTTATAAAGTAGGTTCAAAATAGTATTTATGAGAACAAATGATTTAAAATATTTATTTGCGTATACAATTCCAATAGCAACACTAGTTTCAATAACATCCGAAGGTATTTTCACCTATACAACTCTTATATATACTTTCTTTTTCATTCCAATTTTAGAATTTATTTTAAAAGATGTTGATTCTAAAGTCCAGTACTCAAAATCTGAAACAGAAAATAAGCTATCAAGTAGATTCTTTGATATTTTATTGTACCTAAACATTCCAATTGTATTTGGACTATTAGTGTTTGGTCTTTTTAACTTAACACAATTACAGTTAGATACTTCTGAAATTATTGGTATGGTTTTATCCCTTGGAATTTTACTGGCAACTAACGGCATTAATGTAGGGCATGAGTTAGGACACAGAAAATCAATAATGGAACGAACTTTCTCAAAATTATTATATCTCCCATGCTTGTACATGCATTTTTATATCGAGCATAACTTTGGGCATCATAACAATGTAGCGACCCCTAAAGACCCTGCTACTGCAAAATTCAATCAAACAGTTTATGGTTTTTGGATAACTTCCGTGATTGGTCAATATATCAACGCATGGAAAATTCAATTACAATTATTGAATATAAATAACAAGAGTTTTTTTTCTTACAAAAATGACATGTTGTATTATACTATTTTTGAAATCACTTACTTGATCTCAATTTATTTATTCTTTGGATTTTACGGTTTAATATTTTCAATAATTATAGGAGTCTTATCATTTCTCTTTTTAGAAACTATTAATTATATAGAGCATTATGGCTTAGTAAGAAAGAAATTACCTTCGGGTAGGTACGAAAGAGTTCAGACGCACCACTCTTGGAACTCAAATCAATTTATTGGCAGGATTGTGTTATATGAATTGACACGACATAGTGATCACCATTATAAGGCATCAAAAAAATATCAAATTTTAGAAACTAAAAGTGAAAGTCCACAGCTCCCATACGGATATCCAACATCTATAATATTAGCACTTTTGCCGTGGTTATGGTTTTCAATTGTTAATCCACTTCTTGATAAGGAAAATAAAGATGACAAAACCTTAAAGACTCATAAAAATATCAGCTTAAGTAGATAATCTATGCACAACTTAAATATTTCAAATTTTGACAAAATATCATTAGATGAAATGAATGGAGTTTCTTTAATGAAAAGAGTAGACACAAAATTTATTCTGACAGAATCTCAACTATCAGAAATTTTATCTCAAATTCAAGAAGATTATAAAATCCTTGAGATAGACGGAGAAAGACTAATGGAATATTCTACTCTCTATTTTGATACTCAAAACAAAATTTGCTATAAAGATCATCATAATGGAAAAGCGAAAAGGTTTAAAATTAGAATGAGGAAGTACTTAGTATCCGATATATGCTTTTTAGAAATTAAGAAGAAAAATAATTTAGGAATAACTAATAAAACCCGTACAAGAATTAAAGATTTTGAGACTATATTGTCTTCTCAGTCTAAAGAATTTATATCTGACAGTCAAATTAATAACTTATTGTTAGAGCCAGTTTTATATAATAATTTTAATAGAATGACTTTAGTAAACAAGTATTTTTCCGAAAGAGTAACAATCGACACCAATCTATCTTTTAGATTAGAAGGAAAAGAAAAAAAGCTAGACAAGCTCATCGTTATTGAAGTTAAACAAGAGGGAAAAAGATTAAACACTTTAATAAACTCCGCCCTAAAGTCTTTAAGAATTTCACCTACTAACTTTAGTAAATATTGTATTGGAATAACAAACACATTTGACAAAATTAAATCCAACAGATTTAAAGAAATTAACTTAAAAATAAACAAATTAAATAATTAAAAAATGGAATTTTTAGACATACCACTATTTGATGATGATTTTTATAAAATGATATTAAGATTCTTTATCAACCTGTTTTTTTTGACAGGAGTAATAAAATATTCATATTATAAAAACAACTTAAATAAAGATTATTTATTCACATTTTACTCTATAGGAATCGTAGTTTTCTTCCTTTGCTTTACCTTAAAAAAATATGAACTAGATCTAGGAATGGCTCTTGGGCTATTTGCAATATTTGGCATACTTAGATACCGAACGGTTCCGTTAAATGTCAAGGAGATGACCTATTTGTTTGTTGTCATTGGAATTTCCGTCATGAATGCACTTTCTAATAAAAAAATGAGTTATATAGAAATTGTTACTGCAAATTCAGTGATCGTATTTGCTTTATTATGGCTAGAGTCTTATTGGGGAAACAATTCTATTTTATCTAAAAAAATAGTTTATGAAACTATCGAAAACATTCATCCTGAAAATCATGAAGCACTTAAAAAAGACTTAGAAGAAAGGCTAGGAATTAAAATTATAGATTTTGAAATTGGGAATGTTAATTTTTTAAGAGATACTGCCGAGATTACAATTAAATATGAAGCCTAAATTTTTTATATGAGATATTCAGAAAAGTTAATATGTGTTTTTATGATTATTATTACCCAGTCTTTAACGGCCCAAAGTGATGACCAAATTGAAGGTTGGGGTATTGCTGAGGTGTCTATTAAGGCTACAAAAAAGATTTCAATCAATGTCGCAGAACATGTAAGATATAAAAATGATTTTTCAGTTTTAGATAAATATTTTACTCAAGTAGGGTTTAATTATGAGCTATTTAAAAATTTTAAGATTGGAACCAAAGCTCGTTTTATAACTGAAAATGACAGTGAAGGAAACGTACAAGGACTGGAATCTCATTTTCGATACCAGGCTGAAATCAATTATAAGCATGATGTTGGAAAACTTGATCTTACTTATAGGTTAAGCTATCAAAACAAAAATGAACTAGGAGTTTCTGATATCCCTAACGAATACACAAGGTTTAGGGCAGGAATAAATTATAAAATAAAACCAATTAAATCACTACTTAAACTAGAAGGAGAATTATTTAATCAAATTAAGAAAGGTAATTCAGATAATGGGATAAATCTTTATAGGTTAACTATGAAATTAAGCCATAAAATTAAAGGCAATAATGAAATAGGCTTGTTTTACCGAATTCAAAAAGATATTGATAGAGAAGATCCTGTGAACAGAAAAATAATTGGATTTAAGTTTACTCATAAATTTGATTTAACCAATTAACCATAATTAAATATGAAACATTTTTTTATACTATTATTTATTATTTCTTTCAAAATTTCAAGTTTCTCCCAAAATACTAAAGCTGTTTTTACAGATTTAGACGTGTTTGATTTACAATATGTAAAAAACCCTCAAATCAGCCCAGATGGTTCTCAAATTGTTTACAGAAGAATGACTTTTGACATTTTAAAAGACAGAGCTGTTGGTAATTTGTGGATGATTAATTCAAGCGGCATTAATAATCAAAAATTAACTTCTAGAGAATCTTCTGAATATGGCGCAATTTGGTCTCCTAATGGAGATAGGCTAGCATTTATTAGTTTAACTGATGAAGGGCCAGAGATTTATATGTATTGGAAAAACACATCTAAATTTGCTAAAATATCTCAACTGGAAGGCAGCCCATCAAATTTAGTATGGTCTTCAAATGGGAAGGATTTAGCTTTTACAATGAAAGTGAAAACTGCCCCACCAGTATTAGTTAAAATGCCAAAAAAACCTAAAGGAGCTAAATGGGCAAAAACGGCTAGAATTACCGATAGACTTTATCATGAATCTGATGGCCAGGGGTATATTGATACGGGCTTTACACATGTTTTTTTAATCTCGTCTGAAGGTTCAGGAATTGCACAGTTAACATCTGGAGAATTTAACCATAGAGGTCCTTTGTCATGGTCAAATGATAATTCAAAAGTATACTTCACTTCTAATAGATCTGACTCCTGGGAGTATGACTTTAGAAATAGCGAGTTATACTCAGTTAATGTAGAGAATTATAGGATTATGGCACTAACTGATAGAAAAGGTCCAGATTTCAACCCTAAAGAATCTCCAAACGGAAAATACGTAGCCTATTTAGGATATAATGATAAGATTCAAGCCTATCAAAACACTCAGCTTTCAATAATGGATGCTGATGGAAAAAATAAAAGAGTATTGAGTTTAAATGTAAACTCAAGTATTAACTCTTACCAATGGGATTCAAATAATAAAGGAATTTATTACAGTTATGATAAATTTGGAGACACTAAAATTGCATACCTGAACTTAGACGGGTCTTCTAGAGACTTAGCAGAAAACTTAGGGGGAAATAGTATTGGAAGGCCTTACGGAGGAGGCTCTTTTTCAGTTTCAAATAATGGTGTGATTGCATATACAAACACAAGCTATAAACATCCTTCTGAGCTTACTATTGTTAAGGATAATAAATCTAAGCAAATCACTAATCTAAATTCACAATTATTAGAAAATCGAACTTTAGGAAAAGTTGAAGAAATTTGGTATAAATCAAGTTTTGATAATCGTGATATTCAGGGGTGGGTGGTATATCCACCTAATTATGATTCATCAAAAAACTATCCATTTTTAGTAGAAAATCACGGTGGCCCTATCTCAAACTACGGAAGTAGATTTTCTGCTGAAATGCAATTATTTGCAGCTGCAGGTTATGTCGTTTTTTACCCTAACCCTAGAGGAAGCACTAGCTATGGAGAAGAGTTTGCTAACCTATTGCATCATAATTATCCGGCTGAGGATTATATAGATGTTATGGATGGTGTTGATTTTTGCATTAACAAAGGAATTGCTAAAGAGGAAAAACTGTATGTTACTGGAGGGAGTGCTGGAGGTTTAATGACCGCATGGATTGTAGGAAAGAACAATAGATTCGAGGCTGCAGTTGTAGTAAAGCCTGTTATGAATTGGATCAGCAAAACACTTACAGCTGATAATTATTTTCAATATTCTGATACTAGACTTGCCGGACAACCATGGGATAACTTTCAAGAATATTGGGATTTTTCACCAATCTCACTAGTTGGGAATATTCAAACACCTACAATGGTCATGGTAGGGATGGAAGATCTAAGAACTCCGCCTAGTGAAGCAAAACAATTATATCATGCATTAAAACTAAGGAAAATCCCAACCGTACTAGTGGAAATACCAGAAGCTAGTCACGGGATAGCAAATAGGCCTAGTAATTTAATAACAAAAGTTGCTCATGTATTAGCTTGGCTTAAAAAATATTAATAATCATCACTCTAAATCAAAGGGTAATTTGTCTAATAGTTTCTTTCCAAAGATAAACCAGGTAATTACAAATGCCCACCAAATTTGGAAATAGAGATCATTTTTTGGAGTGTTTTCTAAATCCAGATATGGCAGTATAATGGACTCAACGAGCACATTAATTAAAAACAAATCTAGAAAGCCAATTAACCAAAGTGTTTGCTTTTTCAAAAGAAAATTATTTACATAAATTTAACAAATTTAGAGTTATAAATTTTATCGTAATTCATTATATTTATCATCCTTAAATAAAAACTAAATTAGATGGAAAACTTTTCGAACTCAAATGGTGAAGGATCAGAAAAATGTCCTTTTGCACCTGCTTCAAAAAAACATACTTCAGCCGGAGCCTATTCAAACTCAGATTGGTGGCCAAACCAGTTAAATTTAAAAATATTACACCAAAACTCACCCGTAACTAGACCTACAAAAAAAGACTTCAAATATTCTACAGAGTTTAAAAGTCTTGACCTAGATGCGATAAAGAAAGATCTTTATGATTTAATGACTGACTCACAAGATTGGTGGCCTGCAGATTATGGTCATTATGGCCCATTTTTCATTAGAATGGCATGGCATAGTGCAGGTACATATAGAATTGGAGATGGTCGAGGAGGTGCTTCTGCAGGGACTCTTCGATTTGCTCCCTTAAATAGCTGGCCAGATAATGGTAACTTAGATAAGGCTCGTCGTTTACTTTGGCCTATTAAGCAAAAATATGGCGATAAGATTTCTTGGGCAGATTTAATGATCCTAACAGGAAATTGTGCACTAGAATCAATGGGTTTTAAAACATTTGGATTTGGTGGAGGACGTGAAGATGTTTGGGAACCAGAAGGAGATATTTACTGGGGACCAGAATCTGATTGGCTTGAAGACGAACGTTACAAAGGAGATCGAGAATTAGATAACCCTCTAGGTGCTGTTCAAATGGGACTTATTTATGTAAACCCTGAAGGACCTAACGGCAAACCTGACCCACTTGCTTCTGCAAGAGATATTAGAGAAACTTTCGCTCGAATGGCAATGAATGATGAAGAGAGTGTTGCTTTAATAGCTGGAGGTCATACTTTCGGTAAAACTCATGGAGCTGGAGACACTTCTCATGTAGGCCCTGAGCCAGAAGCATCGAGCATAGAACAAATGGGTTTAGGCTGGAAAAATACATTTAAAAGTGGTAAAGGAGTTGATACTATAACAAGCGGGTTAGAAGGAGCTTGGACGCCAACTCCAATTACATGGGATAACACTTATTTTGACACACTATTTGGTTATGAATGGGAATTGACTAAAAGTCCAGCTGGAGCACAGCAATGGGCTCCTAAAAATGGTGAAGGAGCTGGTACAGTTCCAGATGCTCATGATAAGTCAAGAAGTCATGCTCCTATGATGGCAACTACTGATATAGCCTTAATAATGGATCCTGAATACCTTAAAATATCAAAACGTTTTCATGAAAATATTGAAGAATTTGAAGATGCTTTTGCTAGAGCTTGGTATAAGCTAACGCACCGAGACATGGGACCTATTTCTAGATATTTAGGAAAAGAAGTTCCAAAGGAGGTGTTGCTTTGGCAAGATCCTATTCCTGAAATTGAATACGA
>CAJJDI010000008.1 GCA_905182835.1 uncultured Flavobacteriaceae bacterium
GAACCTATTTGGAATGAAGAGCTTTCAGATTGGTTGAGATCAAATTTGAAGATTTTAGGCAGCGATTTTATCGAATCTGTTAAAGAGTGGAGCGGAATAAACACTAGAAGGGAGCTAGATGTTGAAGACGTTTTTGATTCTCACTGTGTAGACTATGAAACGCTAGGTGTAGATTTAGTTGAAGATAATAAAAGTGAAGATTTTGGTAACTGGAATTTCAATCAGCTAGAGATGTATTAATTAAAAATTAGTTTTTAATCTTATATTTAATTGGCAAGTAGACAACTTTTTTTTCATTAAAAAAGTCTTCATTAAAAAAATCTGAGAGCTCATAAGTTTTAACATTTTTAAAACCTATGAGCTCTTTTTTTAAATCCCCACCTTTTAAATATAAAACACCATTTTTAAAATCATTAAAAGATTTTTTATTTATATTATATTTAATCCAAGAAACAAAGTCTTTCATATTAGTAACAGCTCTACTGACAACAAAATCATACTTGTCGTTAATTTTTTCAACTCTACAACAAGAAGTTTTTACATTTTTTAAATCCAATTCTTCCACTACAATATTAACAACATTGATTTTTTTTTGAATACTATCCACCAAATGGAAATTACAATTTGGGAATAGAATAGCGAGTGGTATCCCTGGGAATCCACCTCCTGTACCTACGTCTAACAGTGTAGTGTTTTCTTTAAAAGAAATTAATTTAGCTATAGATAAGGAGTGTAATACGTGTCGCAGATATAATTCATCAATATCTTTTCTTGAAATAACATTAATCTTAGAATTCCAGTCTATGTAGAGTGATTCTAATTTTTTAAATTGACTTAATTGTTCTTCTGTTAAATCTTTGAAATATTCTTGAAGTAATTTCATAAAATAATTATTTCAACAAAAATAGGTTTTTGTGTACAATTATTTCTAAATGAGGAGTAAAGAAATCACTATTATTGATATATTTGAATAAAAATCAACCATAAATTTATGAGCTCCAAAACAATATTATTTAACAGAAAAGATTCAGCAATGTTTTTTAAAACTCTAAATAAGAGAGTTAATAGTTATTTTAAGCAAAAAAATATTACAAAAAGTGGTAATTGGAAGCTTTGGGTAAAAACATTTATAATGTTTAGTTTGCTTGTACTTCCTTATGCTGTAATATCAATCTTAACAATACCTGCATGGTTACAGATTGGACTTTCTGTTGTAATGGGTATTGGTTTAGCTGGAGTTGGAATGAATGTAATGCACGATGGCAATCACGGCTCCTTTTCTAATAAAAAATGGGTAAACAGATTAATGGGAGGTAGTATATACTTACTTGCAGGTAATCGATATAACTGGCAGGTTCAACACAATGTCCTGCATCATACATATACCAATATTCATGGTCATGATGAAGATTTGGAAGCTGGAAGAATAATAAGATTCTCAAAACACTCTGAATGGAGATGGTTTCATAAATTTCAACACTACTACTCTGTTTTATTATATGGACTTCTTACAATAAACTGGGCAATCACCACTGATTTTTTTCAAATGAAAAGATTCATGAAAAAGAAATTATCACATGGAAAATTCCCAAATCCATTTGTAAACTGGACTAAATTGTTAATTTCAAAAATATTATATTTTTTATTTTGGATTTTCATTCCAATTTTAGTTTTTAATATAGTGTGGTGGAAAGTATTAATATCTTTTATTGTAATGCATTACACAGCAGGCTTAATATTAAGCTTAGTATTTCAACTAGCTCATATCATGGATGAAGCGGACATGCCTCTGCCAGATAAAAAAGGTAATATGAAAAATAGCTGGGCTATTCATCAGTTAAATACAACAGTAAACTTTGCTGCAAACAATAAATTAGTAAACTGGTTTACAGGTGGGTTAAACCATCAGGTAGAACATCATATATTTCCAAACATCTCTCATGTTCACTATGATAAAATTGCAGAAATTGTTAAGAAAACTGCAAATGAATTTAACCTTCCATATAATGAGTTCAAAACAACAAAAGATGCGTTAACAGCTCACTTTAAATATTTACGATATATGGGTTTAAAACCAACAATTTAAAAATATGAAAGAATTTCTATCTGATAGAATAAACAGCCTCGCAGTTTCTCAAACTTTAGCAATGGCTGCAAAAGCAAGAGAGTTAAAAAATGAAGGAAAAGATGTTATTGGTCTTAGTTTAGGAGAGCCAGATTTCAACACACCCGACTATATAAAAGAAGCTGCTGTAAATGCAATTAATCAGGACTACAATTCTTACACACCTGTGGATGGATATGTAGATCTTAAAAATGCTATAATTACAAAATTTAAAAGAGATAATAATTTAACATATGAATTATCTCAAATAGTAGTATCAACTGGGGCAAAGCAATCTCTTTCTAATATTGCAGCATCCTTAATTAATCCAGGTGATGAGGTTATACTACCTTGTCCGTATTGGGTAAGTTATAGTGATATAGTAGGTTTAAATGGAGGTGTCACAATTGAAGTAAAGACAGATATTTCTAATGACTTTAAAATGACAGCTAAAGATTTAGAGAGTGCAATTACTCCTAAAACTAAAATGCTTTGGTTTAGTTCCCCATGTAATCCAAGTGGTTCTGTGTATAGCAAGGAGGAATTACGAGAATTAGCAGATGTTCTTGTCAGATACCCGAATGTATATATTCTTTCTGATGAAATTTATGAACATATTAATTTTTGTGGGGGTCACTTCAGTATAGCTGAATTTGAGGATATGTATGAAAGAACAATTACGGTCAATGGAGTGTCAAAAGCTTTTGCAATGACAGGTTGGAGAATAGGTTATATTGGTGCACCAGCATGGATAGCAAGAGCTTGTAATAAAATGCAAGGTCAAGTTACTTCAGGGGCAAATTGTATTGCACAAAGAGCTGTAATTACAGCTCTTGAGGAATCTCCAAGTAAAATTACATACATGGTTGATGAATTTAAAGTTAGAAGAGACTTAATATTAAATTTATTAAATAATATTGAAGGGTTTAATTGCAATACTCCAGATGGGGCTTTTTATGTATTCCCAGATATATCATATTTTTTTGGCAAAGTAATAGATGGGTATCTAATAAATAATGCCTCAGATATGTCCTTGTTTTTATTAGATAGAGCGCTGGTTGCAACAGTAACAGGTGACGCATTCGGAGATCCTAATTGTATTAGAATATCTTACGCAGCATCACAGGAACAATTAATTGAAGCTGTCAATAGAATTAAAAAATTATTATCTTGACATAATGATCTCAAATATTAAAACAGTCGATTTCTTTAATTTAACCAAAGGAATGCGTTTTGTTGAAATTATAAAAGTGCAATCAAAAATTATAAAAAACTGATAACTATGGTGATATCCACTACAGAAAATATTCCAAATAAAAAAGTTAGCGAAATTTTAGGTATAGCTAGAGGAAGTACAGTAAGAGCTAGAAATATCGGTAAAGATATTTTTGCTGCTTTAAAAGGTGTGATTGGAGGAGAGATTAGTGAGTACACTAAATTACAAGCAGATTCTAGAGAACAGGCTATTCAAAGAATGGTTCAAGATGCAGAAAAAATGGGAGCAGATGCTGTAATAAATGTAAGAATGACCACATCTATGGTAATGCAAGGTGCATCTGAGCTTTTAGCCTATGGAACAGCCGTAAAATTGAATTAAATGAGTATATCTTTTAATATAATATTTTGGATAATAATTGTAGCACTAATTATTTATTTACTAATAATAAAAATTAGAACTGAAAAGAATGAAGGTTTCGAAAAAAGAGACAATTAGCTTTTATCTTTTTTTCCAAAAGTAGGCAGTAAAAACAATCAAAACAGTAAACAGCTCTAGTCTACCGACTAACATTAAGAAAGAAGCCCACCACTTGGCTAAAACAGGCATTTGACTAAAGGTGCCCATGGGACCATAATCACCTATAGATGGCCCTACATTGCCCAAACTTGAAGCCGAAACACCTAAAGCAGATTGAAAGTCTAATCCAAACAGGGAAAAGCCAAGAGCTCCAACCATAAAAGACAGCATATAAATTATAAAGAAACCTAAAATATTATATATAATTCCACTTGGAACAGATTTATTATTATACCTAACAGGCACTATTGCACTTGGATGTAGGATTCTTTTAAATTCTAAAAATCCATTTTTAATAATAAGTAAATGTCTTACTATTTTAAAACCTCCAGAAGTACTTCCAGCAGAACCACCAAGAAACATTAAACCAAAGAATATTAATAATAAAAATGGTGTCCATGATGTATAATCAGCAGTTACAAAACCTGTTGTTGTTACAATAGATACTACCTGGAATAATGAATGCCTTGCTACTGCTTCAATTCTACTAAACAATGAAATATCATCACTCAATAAAAAATTTGAATTAAAAAACACTAATAAGCTAACCATAAGGGCGAAAAATATAATAATCCTAAAATATAAATTAAACTCTTCATCTAATTTTATTTTATTAAACTTACCCTTAAAAATATAGTACAACAGAATGAAATTAGTACCAGCAATAAGCATAAAGAAGATAACTATGTATTGAATTATTGGTTGAGAATTCCAAAAGGCTAAACTTGAATCTTTTGTAGAAAATCCACCTGATGCAATGTTTGACATAGAGTGATTTATAGCATCGAAAAATGACATTCCAAAAACAGTCAACAGCAGGGTCTCTATTAAAGTGAAACTCAGGTAGATTAACCATAATCTCTTCGCAGTGTCTGTAATTCTAGGATGTAATTTATCTGCACTAGGACCGGGAGCTTCTGCAGAAAAAAGCTGCATCCCTCCTATTCCTAAAAGTGGTAAAATTGCAATTGCAAGCACTATAATACCCATACCTCCAATCCAATGTGTAATACTTCTCCAAAAAATCAATCCCTTCGGTAATGACTCTATAGAGTCTAATATTGTAGCTCCAGTAGTAGTATAGCCAGAAGTGGTTTCAAATATTATATTAGTGAAACCATCAATTGAATTAGTTAACAAGTAAGGTATAGAGCCAGATAAAATCATAACTATCCATCCAAATATTACAACAATATAACCTTCTCTTTTATTTAAGTTTTTATCAAAATTTCTGTTATATATTGTAGAAAAAGCTCCAAGGGATAAAACTATAATTCCAGAAACAATTAAACTATCTGTTATTCCATCATTATAAATAAAGCTAAGAATAGAAGCAATAAACATAAAGCCACCATTAAACATTAATAAAATTCCGAAAAAATAAAAAATTATTTGATAATTAATTTTCATAAAAATAAGTCCTAGTAAAAGAATTTTTCAACTTGATTCACCATATCTAGTTTACAACAAACAACTACTCTGTCATCCTTTGTGATTTTAAAATCTCCTAGTACTACAAGTCCATTTCCATTTCTAATAACACCACTTATAATTGCCTCTCTAGGGAAATTGAGATCTCTAATGTATTTATCACAAACATGTGAATTTTGATTGACTACAAACTCCAAAAGCTCAGCATTCATATTCCTTAGTTGTGAAATTGCCACAACCTCTGCCTTTTTGATATACTTAACAATACTATTTGCAGCAAGAAGTTTTTTATTAATTAGTGTATCTATACCAATTGATTGAGATAACTTATAATAATCCATGTTATCTACTAATGCAATAGTTTTATTTATTCCTTTAGATTTTGCTACTAAACAAGACATTATGTTAGTTTCCGAATTACCAGTTACAGATATAAACGCATCCATATCGGTTAAATTTTCTTCATCTAGAAGTTCAACATTTCTACCGTCTCCATATATCACCAATGTATCAGGGAGTCTTTCTGCTATGTCCTCAGCTCTAGATTTAATTTTTTCAATAAGCTTAACATTAAGTTTACCAGATAGTTTTTTGGCAACTTTCCTACCAATACTACCACCACCCATTATCATGACATTTTCAATATCCGTTTGATTTTTTCCAGATAATTTACACAATTCTTTATCTCCACCTTTTGTTGTCATAAAAACTACATGATCTCCAATTCGGAAAATGGTATTCCCTCTTGGAATAATAGTTTCATCATTTCTTTTAATTGCAATTGGAAAAAAATGAATCTCTGGAAAAAAAGACGCAGATTCAGTAACAGATTTACCAATTAGAATTGCAGACTCCGACAGATTTAGTCCAAGCGTGGTTAGCGCACCATTTTCAAATTCAAAAGTGTCATTAAATACAGATTGGTTAATTACTAATTCAATTTCATCTGCTGCAAGATCTGCTGGTGAGATTAACTCATTAACTCCTAAATCACTAAAATTTATATTGTGTTTTGTTTTGCTGTATTCTGTATTGGAAATTCTGGCAATAGTTTTTTTTGCTCCTAATTGTTTAGCTAAAAAACAAGCAGTTAAATTAGTTGCCTGTAAAGAAGTGACACCAATAAACAGGTCGGCATTTGCTACATTTGCATCATTTAAAGTTTTTATAGATGTAGAATCTCCTTTTAAAACTTTAATATCCAAATGACCTTCTGCAAAGGTTAAACTATCTCTCACCGGATCAATTAACGTGATTTCTTGAGATTCGTTGGATAATAATTTTGCTAGATGAAATCCAACTTCACCTGCACCAGCAATAATTATCTTCATTTTATTTCGATTGTTCATACAAATATAATTTATTTTAGGGAATTGAATGTGAATTGTATTTCTTTGCATAAAAATTTAAATAATAAAGGACAGATCTTAATGTCAAAAAAAATAATCCCATACAGAAGTAGCGATTTATCTAAAAAGGTACAAGTAGAAAAAATGTTTGATAACATCTCTAAAGAGTACGATGCTCTAAACCGTGTCATTTCGTTCGGTATAGATATCTCATGGAGGAAAAAAATTGTTAAAATTTTAAAATCAAAAAAACCTTACAATATTTTGGACATAGCCACTGGTACTGGTGATTTAGCTATTGAATTGACAAAAACTAATGCAAAGAAAATAATTGGACTAGATATCAGTAAAGGAATGCTGGATGTTGGAATAAAAAAAATTAATAAGAAAAACTTAAATAAAACCATTGAAATGGTAATAGGAGATTCAGAAAATTTAAAATATGAGGATAGTTTTTTTGATGCTGTAACTGTTTCTTTTGGTGTTAGAAATTTCGAATCCTTAGAATTAGGGTTAAATGAAATTTTAAGAGTATTAAAACCAAAAGGCATGTTAGTTATTTTAGAGACTTCAAATCCTACCAAATTTCCTTTTAAACAATTTTATAAATTTTATTCAAAATTTATATTACCAACAATTGGAAGGGTTTTTTCAAAAGATAAATTTGCATATAATTATCTTTCAGAATCTTCAGCTGAATTTCCTTTTGGAAAAAAATTCAACAATATTTTAAAGAAAACAGGGTTTATTAATGTAGTAGACTATCCACAAACATTTGGAGTTGCTACAATTTATGTCGCCAGTAAAAAATAAAATGAAAAAAACTGCTTTAATTCTTTTTTATATTTTATCTATCAACAGTGTAAATTCTCAATTATTTACTAAAGAAAAAGTAATTAATAATGAAAATTTTGACAAACCAAGTATGTCTTGGGGGTATTTTTTAGGTCTCAATAATTACGATTTTAATTTTGACTATAAGCAAGATTTAAAGGATATTCAGGTAGAAAGAACTTCAGGTTTTAATGTAGGTCTAATTGGAAATTTTAGAATTAATGATTATTTTGATTTGAGATTCGAACCAGGCTTAATAATGTCTAGTAGGAACTTAAGCTTTAATCCAATTGATTTTGGCGATACTGAATTTTTAACAAACATTCATTTCAGAGAAGTTAAATCAACTTATATACACTTTCCGCTACTGTTAAAGATATCCACCAAAAGAGTGAATAATTTCAAACCCTTTATAACAGGCGGTGTGTCTACTGCAATAAACCTTTCTAGCAATGAAAAAAATTTAGAAGACAACAGTTCTGGTCAATTTAGATCAAAAAAGAACGTGTTTTTCTATGAGCTTGGATTCGGTATTGATCTCTACTTAGAATGGTTTAAATTCACCCCTTCTATAAGGGGTGTATTTGCTATTTCTGATGAATTAATTAGAGATGATGACCCATTAAGTCCATGGACTGAAAATGTCAGTTTCATGAAAACAAGCGGAGTGTTAATTAACTTTACTTTTCAATAGATTTTCTTGAGTTATCACTAAGAACGATAGCCATGGCATTGGCGACATTTAAGCTTTCCGTTTTCTGCAAATTACCAAATCTTGGAATTGAGATTCTATGATTTATTAGCTTAGTCAGCTTTAAACTAATTCCATTAGCTTCATTTCCAAATAAAACAATCCCTTTTTGTATTAGAGCTTCTTCATATATTGAATTACCCTTCATATATGTCCCATAAACAGTAATATTATTTTTTACTATTATATTTTCTATATCCATATAATTAATATTAACCCTGGATAAAGATCCCATAGAGGCTTGGACTACTTTAGGATTATAACAATCTACAGAATCCAAACTACAAATAAGGTCTTTAATTCCAAACCAATCACAGAGTCTTATAATAGTCCCAAGGTTTCCTGGATCACTGACATTGTCTAGACCGACTATTAATTTATCAAAATCTATTTTGGGAGTTTCTGGTATTTCAAAAATACCTAAAGAATTTTTAGGATTAGATAAATTACTTATTTTACTTAATTCAACTTGAGTTAATTTATTTACCCCATTTTCGTAGCTCCCAATAGTACTATTTATAGAATATAAACTAACGATTTTGTAGCTGGCATTAATCAGCTCAATAATGGTCTTATCCCCTTCCGCCACAAATTGATTATGCTGTAATCGATATTTTTTTTGTCTTAAAGACTTAATAATTTTAATTTGACTATTGCTTATCATTATAATAACTAGATTTGCCTTTTAAATTAATATAATTATTTGAAGAAATTAGTTTCTATATATACAATATTAGTAATATTTTTTATTACATCATGTAATTCTGTTAAAGGTATTAAAGGGGATCAATTATTATTAGAAAATAATAAAGTAATTATAAATGACTCTGTCACCCAAGACGAGAATATTTTAGTTTTAATTAAACAAAATCCAAATTCCAAACCAGTTGGCTTGAATATACCCCTTCGATTACTAATACATAATCTGTCTAAAGATGATTCCTTAAAAAAATATAATAAAATTTCATTTAATAAGTTTTTAAGAGATATCGGAGAAAAACCGATAGTTATTGATAGTTTTCAAATAATAAGTTCTCTTAAAAACATTAAATCCTATTATTTTTCTAAAGGATGGTTTAATGTAGAAGGTAATTTTAAAATAATAGAAAAATCAAAATATAAAGGTCAAGTAAATTATATTATATACAAAAAAAAGCGTTTTCTTATTGACTCTCTCAGCTCAAATATTAGCTCACCTATTTTAGATAGTATTTACAAAAGTTCGTACCCATTTTCTAATATTAAAATTGACAATGCTTTTGAATTAGAAGATTTTAGTAATGAAAGGGATCGATTGACAGATTTATTCAGAAATTCTGGAGTATACCACTTCACTCAAGATTATATTGAGTTTGAAAATGATACAACACTTCAGAATAATAAAATGACCACAAAGCTTATAATTCAAGATAGAATAATAAAAAACAATCTAGGTGTTATACAAAAACCCTTTAAAATATATAAAACATCCAGAGTAAATATAATTATAGATAGTGTTATAAATAAAAATAAAAAAGACCATACCTATAACATAATTTTTGATGAGTACAATTTTTTAAGTGATCAAGAGTTAAAATATAGGCCAAGTACAATTGCTAGTTCAGTCTCTATTAAACCAAATAAAATATTTAAGGAGAAAGACCTTTTAAATACCTATAAATATTTAAATGAACTAAAGACCTTTAAATACCCAAACATAGAATATATTGAAGATTCGATAAACAAAACCCTTATCGCTAACATTCGTCTTGTTCCAAAAGATAAATATGCCTTAGGTTTTGATTTTAACATCTCTCAAAGTAACATACAGTCCTTAGGCCTTTCTTTTAGTAGTTCTATCTTTATAAGAAATGTTTTTAAAGGCGCCGAAACTTTGCAAATTTCCGCATTTGGGTCAATAGGATCCTCAAAAGATTCTGGCAATACAAAAAATAATTTTTTTGATATTAATGAGATCGGCGCTGATATTAAAGTGTTATTTCCAAGAATTTTTTCTCCTTTTAATACGGAGAACATAATTCCTAGACATATGTCCCCTACAACTACCATAAACCTTAGTCTATCAGGGCAAACCAACATAGGACTAGATAAACAAACAGTTAACGGTATTTTCAGTTATAATTGGAAACCTTTAGAGAACAAAAAATATACCATAGATGTTTTTAATATACAATACGTTAGAAATTTAAATCCAGACAATTATTTTAAGGTTTATCAAAATTCATTCAATAGGTTAGAAAATATAGCAATAAATTATAACCAAATTCCAAGTGATTATATTTTTACTAATGCTTTTGGTGAAAACTCCTTAATCTCATCTTATGCCGATAGTGCTATTGATTTTTTAAGTTCAAATTTAAATTTTCAAGAAAACTACCCTGAAAATTACAAATCCATAAACAGTATTAATCAAAGAAAAAATCGACTTACTCAAAATAACCTTATATTTTCTTCAAATTTATCCTACACTAGAGACACAAAAAAAGATATAAAAGACGAGAATTTTTCTCTATTTAAATTCAAATTTGAATTAGCAGGTAATTTGCTTTCTTCTATTGCCAGAGCTATTAATTTAAATAAAAATAACTCTGATAGATATGAAATATTTAATGTTGAATATTCACAATATCTAAAAAGTGAAATTGATTACATAAGGCATTGGAAATTTAAAAGATCTAATGTTTTAGCAATTAGAGGATATTTAGGATTTGCTATTCCTTATGGAAACTCAAACTATATTCCTTTTTCTAAAAGTTTTTTTGCCGGTGGAGCTAACGACAATAGAGCTTGGACAGCATATAATTTAGGTCCAGGAAGCTCGATTAGTAATAATGAGTTTAATGAGGCAAATTTAAAATTAGCCTTTAACATTGAACACCGATTTAATTTATTTAATAAATTTAACGGGGCCTTTTTTATTGATACTGGAAATATTTGGAATTTCAAAGATAACACAACAGATGAAAGAGCTATTTTTAGCTCGTTTAATTCATTAAAGGATATTGCTGTTGGAGCAGGTTTTGGACTCCGTTTCGATTTAGGTTTTTTTATGCTTAGAACCGATGTAGGGTTTAAAGTCTATGATCCAGAAATTATAAATAACAATAGGTGGTTTCAAAATACAAGTTTTAACACTGCTGTATACAACATAGGTATCAACTACCCGTTTTAAATTAATTAACGTGATGACTATCTCGTTTTCGTTAAATAATGTATTTTTTATGAGTTATACTAGTTAATAATTAATATTTTTGAACTCTAACTAACACTTCAAAAAAATGAGTTCAATTAAACCAGGAGTTGCCACCGGTGACCAAGTTCAAGAAATTTTCAAATTAGCCAAACAGAAAGGATTTGCTCTGCCTGCGGTTAATGTTATCGGGTCCAGTAGTATTAATGGAGTTTTGGAAACAGCAAAAGAACTTAATGCCCCTGTGATTATTCAATTTTCTAATGGTGGCGGAGTATTTAATGCCGGAAAAGGATTAGACAATGGTGGTCAATCTGCTGCTATAGCTGGATCTATTGCTGGAGCACATCATGTACACACGATGGCTAAGGCTTATGGAATTCCAGTTATTTTACACACAGACCATTGTGCTAAAAAATTACTTCCTTGGATCGATGGCTTAATTGAAGCTAGTGAAGAGCATTTTAAAGAAAAAGGTTATCCCCTATTTAGCTCTCATATGATTGATTTATCAGAAGAACCAATTGAAGAGAATATTGCTATTTGC